>JAZTYI010000020.1:0-8684 GCA_045636885.1 Alloprevotella sp. | reverse complement strand
TCTTGTTAGAGTTTTTTTTGTTTGTCTTTTTTGGCTTCGCCAATTACTCTGCAAACTTAGTGTTACTGAGCGGAGACACCTTCGGCGTCTTGACCATCCGGATTTAGTAGATTTACAAGACCAAATGCATCTCTAAACAGTCTCACTTATTTTTACAATTTTGAACACCCAACCTTTCAGACCTAATAATCACAGCGTTGAGAGGGCGAAAAGATGTTTTTTTAGCAAATTATGTGGTGAGCATGGTATATTTTTCTTAATTTTGCAACGGTAAGGTGGAGAAGGATTGTACGGAAATGCCCATTTTAGGGGGCAAAAACGGCATTCTTCCTCCCTCAAATTATTGTGAAATTAGTAATGTGCTTTGTGCGCATGGCGCCAAGGTACTGCAACCACATACTTAGTAATATATAACTATGAGTGAACAATTAAAGAAAATCAAGCAGCTTGTAGAACTCCGTCAGAAGGCACGCCTTGGCGGTGGTGAAGTTGCTATTGAAAAGCAACACGCAAAGGGCAAGGCCACGGCGCGTGAGCGTATCGACCTCTTGCTCGACAAGGGTTCGTTTGAAGAATTGGATATGTTCAAACTCCACCGTTGTCACGACTTCGGTATGGAGAAGAAGCAATATTTCGGTGACGGCGTTGTCTGCGGTAGCGGTACGATCAACGGTCGCCTTGTTTATGTTTTCGCTCAGGACTTCACGGTGAACGGTGGTTCGCTCTCTGAAACCATGGCGGAAAAGATTTGCAAGGTGATGGATCTCTCCATGAAGGTAGGTGCTCCCTGTATCGGTTTGAACGACTCGGGTGGTGCGCGCATCCAGGAAGGGGTGAACTCATTGGCAGGTTTTGCCAACATCTTCCAGCGCAACATTGAGGCTTCGGGTGTGGTGCCCCAGATTTCAGGTATCTGTGGTCCCTGTGCCGGGGGGTCGGTGTATTCTCCCGCACTCACGGACTTCATCGTGATGCTCGAAGGCATTTCTTACATGTTCTTGACCGGCCCCAAGGTGGTGAAGACCGTGACAGGTGAGGATGTAAGTCAGGAAGACCTCGGTGGCGCTTCTGTACATGCCACAAAGAGCGGTGTATGTCACTTCACGGCGAAGACTGAAGAAGAATTCTCGGGTCTCATTCGCAAGTTGCTTTCATACATGCCTCAGAACAATATGGAACGTACGCCCCGCGTGGAATGTACGGACCCCATTGATCGTAAGGAAGACCTCCTGAACGAAATTATCCCCGACAACCCCAACATGGCGTACGACATGTATAAGGTGATTGGTGCTGTGGTGGACAACGGTGAGTTTATGGAAGTCCAGGCAGGTTATGCGAAGAACATCATCATTGGTTTCGCACGCTTCAACGGTCAGAGCGTAGGTGTCGTAGCCAACCAACCTTCAGTTTATGCGGGTGTGCTCGACTGCAATGCCTCACGTAAGGGTGCGCGCTTCGTACGCTTCTGCGACGCCTTCAATATTCCTATCGTTTCACTCGTTGACGTTCCCGGCTTCCTCCCCGGTACGGGTCAGGAATACAATGCTGTAATCAGCCACGGCGCGAAGTTGCTCTACGCTTACGGCGAAGCTACTGTGCCTAAGGTAACGGTGACGCTCCGCAAGAGCTACGGTGGTTCACACATCGTGATGGGTTGTAAGCAACTCAAGGCTGACCTCAACTATGCTTGGCCTTCTGCAGAAATTGCCGTAATGGGTGCGAGCGGTGCGGTAGCTATTCTCAGCGCTAAGGCAGCTAAGGAGCAGGAAGACCCCAAGGCGTTCCTCGCTCAGAAGGAAAAGGAATACAATGACCTCTTCACGAACCCCTATAAGGCAGCTGAGTACGGTTATATCGACGATGTTATCGAACCACGTAACACTCGCTTCCGCATCTGTCGCGCTTTAGCACAGTTGGAAACTAAGATGGAAACGCGTCCTGCTAAGAAGCACGGCAACGAACCTCTTTAATCCTGCTCCTTCTCCCACCGTTTTTAATCATTTTGACTATGAAAAAAATAGCTTATACAGTGGGCGGCAAACAATTGGTCATTACTCTCGACGAAAAGCGCGGTTCAATTCGCGCCATTGAGGCCGACGGCAAACCCCTTGAGCCTACCGCCGAAGAGATGCCCATTATCGCAGGAGTAATTAGTCTTGCGTTGCTCACATACGAAACAGAAGTTGTTCACGATGAGGAAACCGACGTCATTACCCTCCAAAGACATTGCACTCCTTGGAATTCGCCGGCTCGACAGATGAGTAACTTGCGCAAGTGATGTGAAAAGAATAAGTTGAGCATATTTTTAAAGTTATTTCTGATGTAATTTATTCTTGCGAAGAGGGAGCATAGCGGGCTATGTGACCGATGAGCAAGGATAAAGGACACGGAAAGAACTCTAAGAAAAAAACTAAAATTTTCCTTCACAAAAAAAATTGGTCAAATTATTTTTTTGACATCACTACATAATTTTGAAGCAATGAAACAATATAATTATAAGGTAAATGGAGTTGACTATGAAGTGACCATCAACTCCATCAAGGGTCAAGTAGCTTCGGTTGAAGTGAACGGAATTCCCTTCAATGTAGAAATCATCGGCTCTGCGCTTGCAGAAGGTGACCTTCCCACAATGGGAACTGCCACTCCCGCGGCAGCAAGTCCCGCTCCCGCAAAGGCAGAAGCAAAACCCGCCGCTCCCGCAACGAAGGGCGCAGCAGGCGAAGGCACTCCCGTTAAGGCTCCTCTCCCCGGCGTAGTAACAAAAGTGCTCGTAGCCGAAGGCGATGCCGTGAAGAAGGGCGACGTTGTGCTTGTGCTTGAAGCGATGAAGATGGAAAACAACATCACTGCCGAAAACGACGGTAAGGTAACCGGTGTGTGCTGCGCCCCCGGCGATAGCGTGATGGAAGGTACTACACTTATTACAATTGGATAAGATATTTTAGAGTACAGAGTACAAAGTACAGAGTACAACTGCCGTGCGGATTATTTCCGTGTAGCAGTTGTACTCTGTTTTTTTGCGCCTACCCATTTACTCCTCAGGCGCTCTCCCCCTAAGTGGAGCTTGTCTTTTCTTTATTTTATCACTATTTTAAGTGATGTGCCATCTTCAAATCGGATAATTTTGATACCCTTTGAATCTAATGAAGAAGCTCTGCCATTTATATCAAATACCTTTACAGCATCCTTAGTGGAATAGATATTGTCAATACCAGTTGGTTCTTCTACAACTATTGTACAAGTTGCCATATGTCCTCCATCTACTGTTGTGGCTATAATAACTGAAGTACCATAACCAACAGCTACTACCTTTCCATTAGATACAACACATACATTTTCATTTGAACTTTTCCAATTGACATTTTTGTTTGTTGCATCTTCAGGAACAACTATTGCTTCCAACTGAATTGTTTCTCCTATTCCTTCAATTGTGTATTCTGAATAATTAAGGGAAATACCAGTCGTAGGCTGGGTTACTATAACTTCGCAATAATCAGTAGCATTATTGTTATCTTCTGATGTTGCATAAATCTTAACAATTCCAGCTCTTAATGCTTTGATTGTACCATTTTCAATTGATGCTATTTCAGGGTTTTCAGAAGTCCAAATAATATTCTTATTATCGGCATCATTAGGATTAATAGTAGCAATTAATGTATAACTATCACCAACATTCAGAGTCTTTTCCTTTGTATTCAAAACGATAGAAGTGACTGGTTGAACTACCTTAACTTTACAACTATCAACGATAGTGCTATCAGCATTAAGAGTAGCTATCACATAAGCTTCACCTGAAGAATTTGCAGTGATTACCCCAGTTGATGAAACTGAAACTATGTTTGAATTTGAGGAGCTCCAACTATATTCAGTTGAATCAGCGTCAGTAGGTAAAACAATGGCTGAAAGTTGTTTTGTCATACCTTTAACAAGTTCAACTGATTCAACATCTATTTCAATAGATGTTGCTGGAACATAAATTGTCTGAAGCTTGGCATATGAATAGGGATTGTCATAAGTAGGGTCGCTATATAAGTTAAAACTTTCTTTAGGCACATAAATAGTACACCCAGATAATTCCTTTCCATCACTATATGAAGGACTATACCAACTGTCTTTTACTCCCTTCCTAAAAATAGGTGGAGTTATACAATGTATTACAAATGTTAAATTCGTAGATTTGTTTATATACCAATTTTCATTATCAAATTTTTCAACATTCTCTTTTATAATAATAACTTGTCCTTTCTTATGTGTGAAAGAATTGGTGTAGAATGTTTTTAAATTCAATGGTAAATCTAATGTGTCAGGAGCAAACGATATATTAGTAAATGCATCACTTTCAATTATTTCAATGCTATCTGGTAATAAACAACTTTTTAGATTATAACAATAATGGAATGCCATTCCTCTAACTATTTTAAGTGTTGAGGGAATGCTAATAGATTCAAAACGACATTCTTCTTTAGGTGTTCCATAGCTATTATAAGGCTTATTATAAAAAGCTCTCTCAGGTATTTCTGTTACACCTTCTCTTAAAATAAGATGCTTTACTCTTTTATTAAATCGTACTCCATCACCCCCTGAATACACATTATCATATATATCACCTCCCTTAACAATAGGCATTGATTCACCACCTATAGTTATTTTATCAACAAAAAGTTCAGAACTTAAACAATTTATACTTTTTATAAGACTTAATGGGAATATAATCTCCGAGATTTGTATTCCTTCTGGATTATCTGCGCTCCATTGAATATTAAATGCATTTTCTGGCATCACATTATCCTCACTTGTTGTCTTGCCAACAATATTGACATCTTCCAAATCAATGCATCCACGGAGTGATTGCTTGCTAACCATTTCACCTATAAAGGCTAAATCATCAGCATTGATATAACCGGTCAACTTTAAGTTTTGAATTGTTTTTTGATCTCCATAAGCAATTTTGTTTGATAACCATCCCGGATTTTGGCAATCTACTTCTAATGATGTGGCTTGTGAGAAAGCACAGATATTTACCATTAAACAGGTAAACAAAAGTAAAAATCTTTTCATATTCTTATATCTTGTAAAAGCAGTATAATATGTTAATTGATTGGTTTTGCATACAGCAATTATCCTAAACTCGATTCTTCTCAATAATTTCTTTTTCTTGTTTAGTAAATGATTCACCACATTGACTACAAACATAATCCTGTGTTTGTGCCCCAAAATAATACTCTTTTTCAAAAGAAGGATGAGAACAAGGTTTATTGCCCCAAGCATCTCTTAATCTCTTTGCTTTTTCATATTGCATAATGATTATTATTTATGCTTACACTTCCCCTGCTTCAGCGATTGATAATTGTTATTATATGGACACAAAAAAGACGTGGGGAAACTCTCGCGCTTATCTCCATTCAAGGCCTTCGCATTGCCCGTAGCTTAAGATAAGCAACTTAGCCAGCCCACGCCGAAGGTATTATAAACGCTGTATGCTGTCAGCCAATACTGGCTGACAAGCATACGGGTATAATACACCCACGTGGACGCCTCGTTGCGAAATCTTCCAAGCTACAAAAGGTGCGAAGTTTTGAATGAGAAGATAACGTTAGAAACGTCCTTTCTGCTCCCTGTGCCTCAAGGTTCACGACCTTAATACGCAGTGATGGAGCGGAAATCTATGTCTTGACTCACCCTCCCTTGGGCTGGCGAATCACTTGCAAATTTATGTAAAAAAACTGAGGTGCAACGTGTAAATTCGTGATTTTTACCCCTCCCTTTGGCGCGTATCCAGAAATAATGGTAAATTTGCCGTAGGGACTCCCTCATTATAATTAACACGAAGATTATGATTAAATACGCCGACTATATTCGCCGCCTTGAAATTAAGAGTTTGTGGAGCGGCCACAAGCACATCGTTTGGGAATTGCAGCCCGGGGTGAATGTGCTGAGCGGAGGGAATGGCGCTGGTAAGAGCACCATCCTCAACCGTATGGAGCAGGAGTTGCGCACAGCTCCTGTGAGCGGAGAAATAGCGGGTGGCACGCACCTTGGCGTGACGATAGACTTTTCGCCCTCGGACGCTACCAATATCCGCTACGACATCATCCGCTCCTTCGACCGCCAACTCCTGCAAAGCGACCGCTTGCGCACGCTGACCGATGCGGCGGTGTCTACGGAATTGGACTGGCAACTTTATCAGCTCCAGCGCCGCTACTTGGACTATCAGGTGAATGTGGGTAACCGCATGATTCAACTCTTGACAAGCGGTGCGCCCAACGCCAAGGAGGAAGCAACAGAGGCGGCGGTGTATAAAACCATGTTCCTCGACCTTGTGGACGACCTCTTCTCAGAAACGGGAAAGCGTATTGACCGCACGAGCAACGAATTGAGTTTTATGCAATTCGGAGAGCAACTATCGCCCTACAAACTCTCCAGCGGCGAAAAGCAAATGCTCATCATCCTGCTCACCGCCCTCACGCAAGACCGCCAACCTTACGTCCTCTTCATGGATGAACCCGAAGCGAGCCTCCATTTCGAATGGCAAAAGCGCCTTATTGATATGGTGCTCCAACTCAACCCCAACGTGCAAATTATCCTCACCACCCACTCGCCCGCAGTCGTCATGAACGGCTGGGCAGATTGCGTGACGGAGATGGGTGAGATAACGATGTGAGGGTGTAAGGTCGCTTCGCTTTAAGGTTTTAAGGTTTAAGGTCGCTTCGCTTTGAGGTTTTAAGGTCGCTTCGCTTTAAGGTTGTAAGGACTTTGCAGAACGCACTCCGCATGGCGCTCTTCCCCTGTTTATAGGGATTTCCGTCCCCCGATAACGGGGGAACCGAAGGGGGTGGGGACCACGAAGTGGTGATGGGGTGCAAACCTCACGCTACAACCTTCGTTTCAGATTTTTTCAAGAGCACTCTTTTTTTGCACCCCCTCACCGCCAAAGGCGGTCCCCTCCCCCTATAAACAGGGGGAGAGCGCCATCCGGACGGCACTACTCACTACTAACTCCTCACTACTAACTTTTCCCCCATGCCCTCCCTCTCCACCTACATCTCCTCCCAATACGTCCAGGCGGCGAACCGCTTGGCGGGGAAGCATGCGCGGAAGAGTATTGTGGTGTATGTAGAGAGTTTTGACGACGTGGCATTTTGGAGCACACTGCTGCGCCCGTTGGAGACGGAGGACATTTACTTTGAGGTGATGCTCCCTTCGAAGACGTCGCTGTGTAAGGGCAAGAAGATTGCGCTGGCCAATCAACTGGGACCGAATATGATTGCGTGTGTGGATGCGGACTACGATTACTTGATGCAGGGCGCTTCGCCCACCTCGGAGGAGGTGTGTCGCTCGCCCTACGTATTCCACACCCTCGTTTACGCCATTGAGAACTACCAGTGCCACGCCAGTTCGCTCCACAACGTATGCGTTTCAGCCACCCTCAACGACCGTCGCATCTTCGACTTTGAGGCGTTCCTGAAAGACTTCTCCGAAATCATCCACCCCCTGTTTGTGTGGAACGTGTGGTGCTACCGCGAAGGGAAGTTCAAGCAATTCTCCATGGCGGACTTCTACCGCATCGTGCGCCTCCGCGACATTAACCTCTACCACCCCGAACAGGAACTCAACGACCTGCGCAGACGTGTGAACTCCAAGATTGCGCGCTTGCAGCACCAATTCCCCGAAGCCAAGAAGGGGTACAAACCCTTGAAGGCAGAACTTATAGAATTGGGCGTTACGCCCGAAACGACCTACCTCTTTATGCGCGGTCACGACCTGCTCGACGGCATCGTCTCCATGCTCACGGCAAAGGTGTGCGACCAACTGCGCAGGGAGCGCGAGCGCGACATTCACAAGTTTGCCGAGCATGCCAAGCAGATGCAAAATGAACTCGCATCCTACCAACACTCCGTAGCTTCTGTGGATGACGTCTTGAAGCGCCACAACGGATTTATGACCACGCCCCAATATTTGTGGGTGCAGGCGCAAATCACGCAGTTCGTGGGACAACAGTCAACAGACAACGGTCAACAGTCGACGGACAACGGACAACGGACAACGGTCAACGGATGACGGTCAACGGACAACAGTCGACGGACAACGGATGAGGGTCAACGGTCAACAGACAACAGGAGTTGAATGACCTTAAAGACTTTAGAGTCCCTAAAACTAGAGTGTTCAAAATCAATATTAGAAAAACATAGATATATTACAGATGATTACCTCAATGACGCTGAAGGCGTCACCGCTCGGTAACTTAAAGAATTTCACTCGCTGAATGACGCTGAAGGCGTCACCGCTCGGTAACCGGGTGGTTTGAGCGTAGCGAATACCCCCGGATGGGTATCAGAGAGTAGTCGCACTCTGGAAGAGTGCCCCAACACCTGGCATACCTTGTTACTCGTTGCTCGGGCACCCCTCCAGGGTGCGATGCTTGCGCGCTCCTCTCCGGGGGTACTCGCCTCGCTCGCACGCCCCGGCAATCTATGTTAACTGCCAAACTATTTTAAAGAAATTTATGCCGCCTTTCTAAATTTTTCGTTATTTCGGATCATAGCGACAAGTATGTGTATCATTTTATTCTTTGCATTATTCAAAACAACATTTTTGTGTTTCCCGGCTTGTTTTAATCTAGCAACATACGCGCTAATTATAGGACAGAACCGTGTAGCACACAAAGTAGCCTCTGAGAGTATAGA
>JAZTYI010000019.1:0-8527 GCA_045636885.1 Alloprevotella sp. | reverse complement strand
GGAAGAGAGGGGAAAGGGGCACTGCGACACTGTCGCAGCGAAGAGAACGAAGGGGACGAAGGGGACGAAGAGGATGAAGGGGAACGAAGGGATGAAGGGACGTTGTTAACTCGTCTGCTGAATGGACTTATTTATAAATTGACATCGGACTGTATCAAGAGGGAATCATGATACAGTCCGATGTTGGTTTGTTTTAGAAGGGGAGGTCATCCTCGGGGGCTGCAGGTGCTGCAACTGGAGCGGGGATGGCTGTTTCAGGTGCTGCGAAAGGTACTGCTTCGGGTGCGGCGGGTGCTGCTGCCTGTGCTGCAGGAACTACGCGCCATGCACGAATGTCGTTGTACCAGCGACCGTTGTATTCGCGAGCGTTGATGTCGAACGAAACGGTTACTTCTGCACCGATCTGCAAGTTGTATTCATTGATCTTGTCTTCACCAAACACGTTGAACAAGCAACGACGAGGGTACTGTTCGTGTGTTTCGATAACATAGTCTTGTGATGCCCAAACATTTCCAGAACGCTGAGACTGTCCGCTGCGCTTTTCCATCACAGCGATAATTCTTCCTGTAATATCCATAATAATTTTGTATGTAGTTTCAAAGGTGAGTGTTTCACGCGTTTAAAATAGCGTATGCAAAAGTAACCAAATTCTATGATTGGGCAAAGCGAGAGGGGTGAATTTTATTTTATCCTTTCTGAGAAACTTGTCCCATCAAGTCTTCTAAAAATTCTTTCCTTTCTACCCCCTGCCTTTCGTATCTTTATTGTACCTTTGTGGAGAAAACCAAAATTAAAATTGCATATGAAATTTGTTGTATCCAGTGCTGTTCTTTCACAGCGTTTGCAAACGATAGGTCGAGTGATTGTATCCAAGGGTACGCTCGCTATTCTTGAAAATATATTGTTCAAGGTGTCAGGTAATGAGTTGACCCTTGTGGCTGCTGATAGCGAAATCACACTGACCTCAACACTTGAGTTGGTGGAATCAGAAGGCGCCGTTGATTTCTTGATCAATGCCAAAGTAATTCAGGATGCCATTCGTGAAATTCCCGAGCAACCCGTAGATATCTATGTGAACGAGGAAAACTATGCCGTTACTGTAGAATACCAGAATGGTAAATTCAACTTTGTAGCACAGTCAGCCGAGCAATTCCCCCTTCCTCCCGTAATGACGGAGGATAAGGTTTCGTTCACTATGGATTCGCAGTTGCTTTACAATGGTGTAAACCGTTCGCTTTTTGCTGCCAGCAATGATGCGCTTCGTCCTCAGATTGGTGGACTTTATTTTGATGTTAAGGAAAACGAAACAGCGATTGTAGCGACCGACGCTCAAAAGATGGCGTGCACGCAATTCCCCGGTGTAGGTGCCGGACAGGTAGGTTCGTTCATTCTTCCGAAGAAACCTGCGAACATGCTTAAGGGATTCTTGGTAAAGGATGAAGGTCAGACTACCATCGAATTTGGTTTGCGCAACGCCGTCTTTACTACCGAATGTTACACGATGAACTGCCGCCTTGTAGAAGGTCGTTATCCCAACTATGCAGCGGTTATTCCCACAGCGAACGACATTCTTGTGACCGTTAACCGTGCTGCGTTGATCAGTGCTTTGCGTCGTGTGTTGCTCTTCTCAAATGTAGCGAGCGGTTGTGTGAAGTTGAAGTTGGAAAATAACAACATGTTAATTTCCAGTCATGAGTTAGACTTCTCAAAGTCGGCTGATGAATCCCTCCTTTGCGACTATGCACAGTTGCCCATGAGCATCGGTTTCCGTGGTAGTTTCCTTTTGGAAGTGCTCAACAATATTGACTCTGAAGAAGTGTTGTTTAAGCTCGCTGGTCCCAGTCGCGCTGGTCTTATTCTTCCCGTAGAGCAGAAGGAAACAGAGACCGTCTTGATGATGCTCATGCCCATGATGATAAACGACTAATTCCTTGCGCTGATGAAACTCAACCTCACCCGCCCCCTCATCTTCTTCGATATTGAATCTACGGGACTATCCATTTCTTCCGACCGCATTGTGGAACTCTGTTTCATTAAGGTGCATCCCAACGGCAATGAAGAAGCGCAGACCCTTCGTTTCAATCCCCTCATCCCCATTTCTCCCGAGGCCTCTGCCGTTACGGGAATTACCAATGAGGACGTGAAAGACTGCCCCACCTTTAAGGAAAAGGCTGCCGAGTTGGCACAAATCTTTACGGGTTGTGACATTGCGGGTTATAACTCCAACTCTTACGATGTACCCCTGCTTGTAGAAGAATTCCTCCGTGCAGGTGTAGACTTCGATATTACGAAGGCCAAACTCGTAGACGTTCAGAGCATCTTCTTCAAGCGTGAACCCCGCAATCTGACGGCGGCTTACAAGTTCTACTGTGATAAGGACCTTGAGAATGCCCACAGCGCTTTTGCTGACACGCGTGCTACGTATGAAGTGCTCCTCTCTCAACTCGAACGCTACCCCGACTTGCAGGGCGATGTCAACTTCCTCTCAGAGTATACGCGCCGTGGCGACAACGTAGACCTTGCCGGTCGCATCGTCTATAATGCCCAGCGCCAGGAGGTGTTTAACTTCGGTAAATACCGCGGACGCCCCGTGCTTGAAGTGTTGCGTCAAGATCCCAGTTTCTACACGTGGATGATGCAGGGCGACTTTACGCAAAACACAAAGCAGGTGCTTACGAAGTTGCGCCTGAAGTTGATGTAAACTTTGAAGATAGTATAGCAAAGAAAACAGGACTCAGTGGTATTACTGGGTCCTGTTTTTTTGATAAGGTCTTTAAAGTCGATAAAGTCTTTAAGGTCAATAAGGTCAATAGAGTCTTTAAGGTAGTCCTTTCTACTACCTTACCACCTCAAACCCGAGTGCTTCAACTGCACTGATGACATCTTCAGGGTTGGGCGTCCCCGTGATGAGTGCTTCGCCCGAGGCGAGATCGATGCTGACGTCTGCCACGCCGTTTACGCCCTTAATGGCACGCTCGGCACTCGCCTTGCAATGGTTGCACGACATGCCTTTAATTTGGATTTTCATAGTTGTAGGAGTTTGAATTGAACAATTGCAGCCCTCCGCCTGCGTCTCACAGTGGCAAGAACCGCCGCAACAGCACGCCTCGTGTGACGTATAGCGACGTATCAAGGCATTCGCCAAAAGTAAACACAGAATGACAGTACACACCAAGTTGAACGTTGAAGGTCCACAAGCCCCGCAGGAATGGATTTCCGCAAGGGGGAGGTTAAACCACGTCTGTGGCAACAGATGGTCAATGCCCAGTCCGAAAATAAGCGCACCGCCCACAATGGCCAGCAGGTAGAGCAACAGCGTGCGACGCCCCATGACTTTGCTGATGACCAGTAGCGACGCCACGTTTACCGCAGGACCCGCCATGAGCAACACGAGCGCCGTGCCAGGGGAAAGTCCCTTCAACATGAGGGCTACGGCAATGGGAATAGAACCCGTAGCACAGAGGTACATGGGAATTGCACAGAGTAAAACGAGCAACATGCTCAGGAGCGAATTTTCAGCGAAGAGCGCAAAGAACGTGTCGGGCACGAAGACCGTGATCACTCCCGCAACGACCAGTCCCACAACGAGCCACTTCCCAATGTCCTGCATCATTTCTACAAACGCATAATGTAGGGCTGCGCTGATGCGCTTTAAGAAGGGTTGCTTAGGGGTTTCGTGGGTAGAAGTATTGCCAATTGAAAGCTCCTCCTTGATTTCCTCCTTTCCGCCAAATTTATTGACCAACGCTCCCCCTAATAGTGATGTGAGGAGCGCCACGATAGGGCGCACCAAGGCAAAGGGAAGTCCCATGAGCGAGTAGGTGGCAATGATTGAGTCCACCCCCGTTTGAGGTGTAGCGATGAGAAAGGACACCGTCGCCCCCTTGCTTGCCCCTTCCTTGCGTAGCGACATGGCCGTAGGGATAACGCCACAGGAGCAGAGCGGCAGTGGAATCCCAAGGAGTGCAGCGTTACACACACTGCGAAATGAAGCGCCACCGAGAAATCGACGGTAGAGGGTAGGGGGCACAAAGGCATGCATCAATCCTGCAAGGAGAAACCCCAATAACAGGTAGGGCGCCATGCTGGTGATGAGAACGAATATTTCTTGCATAATGGGGGAGGAGTTAGGAGTGAGGAGTGAGGAGTGAGGAGTGAGTAACCCTTGCGGGATGAAACTTCGCTACAGTCTAAAATAAAATTTTCAAAAGTGGAGGCAGTCCAGTTTGTCTTGACCGCCTCCACTTATTGTGCAGTATGAGTTTATGCCTGCTTGTAGTCTTCCATTGTTTCAGGCGTGAGATTCATCACCCATGTGTAGTGCTTCATCACTTCTGCCTCAACATAGTTGGCATAAACGCGAGCACTCTTCGCAAACATTTCGGGACAGCGTGTAGCGTTCTGCGTGAGGAGGTGAAGCATGATGATGCTTGCAGCCATTTCGTAGAGGTGGCGTGCACAAAGATCGTGAAATTCTGCATTTGCAGCATCCTTCACGTGCGTTGTAGCCGCCTCAAACTTATCTGCCATTGCCTTTGCACGCTCGATAAGCGAAGCAAATTCAGGCGCTGCGGGCACTGCTTCATAATCGCGCATGAGGGCGAGGTAAGCACCGTTGGTTACGTAACGGATGGCTGCCACTACCTGCAACTGCGTGGTACCTTCATAGATACTGGTGATGCGGGCATCGCGGTAGATTTGCTGACAGAAGTATTCCATCATGAAACCTGAACCGCCGTGCACCTGGATGCAGTCGTACGCATTCTGGTTGCAGTATTCTGAATTCATACCCTTGGCAAGGGGTGTGAGCGAGTCGGCAAGTTTTGAGAACTTCTTGAGTTCCTGACGTTCTTCTGCCTCAAGTTTGCGTTCACGCGCAATATCTTCGAGCGCCTTGTAGATATCTACGTAGCGTGAAGTCTGATAAAGCAACGCACGGCTGGCATCGAGCTTTGCCTTCATGAGTGAGAGCATATCGCTCACGGCGGGGAAGTTGATGATTTCCTTACCAAACTGCTTGCGGTCGCGGGCATAAGCGAGGGCTTCGTTATAAGCCGCCTGTGAAAGTCCGACACTCTGCGCAGCAATACCGAGACGCGCACCGTTCATCAAGGCCATTACATATTTAATAAGCCCCAACTTGCGGTCGCCACAGAGTTCTGCCTTGGCGTTCTTATACACGAGTTCGCAGGTGGGTGACCCGTGGATACCCAACTTATTTTCAATGCGGCGCACGTCGACTCCACCATCGTTCTTGTCGTAGATAAACATGGACAAGCCGCGTCCGTCGGTAGTTCCTTCTTCAGAACGCGCAAGCACCAAGTGAAGTTGCGCGTCACCATTGGTAATAAAGCGCTTACAACCGTTCAAGCGCCAGCAACCTTCGGCTTCGTCGTACGTTGCCTTGAGCATTACGCTCTGGAGGTCGGAACCTGCGTCGGGTTCAGTGAGGTCCATAGACATAGTTTCACCCTGGCAAATGCGGGGGATGAAACGGCTGTGCTGGTCTTCGTTACCAAATTCGTAGAGGGTCTCAATACAGTCTTGCAAACTCCAAATGTTGCTGAAACCTGCATCGGCTGCTGCCACGATTTCGGCACACATGGTGTAGGGAGTGATGGGGAAATTCAACCCACCGAAACGGCGGGGCATGGTCATCCCATTCATTCCTGCGCCAACCATGGCTTGGAGGTTGTCGTAAGTGCCCGAAGCGTAACGCACTCTGCCATTTTCGCAATGAGGTCCTTCGGCGTCAACACCTTCTGAGTTGGGCTTAATCACGTTTGCCGTAATATCGCCCACGATGTCGAGCACCTTGTCGTAAGAGTCCATTGCATCGGGATAATCAAGAGGAGCTTCGTCAAACGTTTCCTTATCGCGGAAGTTGCGCTCCTTAAGTTCAACAATTCGCTCCATGAGCGGATGGTTGAGTTCGAACTGAAGTTCTTTTATGTCGCTATAATAGTTAGCCATAACCTAAATAAATTAGAAAGGAGAAATTAGAAAGGAGAAAGGAGAAATAACCTTGCGGGACATAAATACTACCGAAATTTTTCGTCATAACTGCTCTACGAAACAAGAAGGATTGTAACACTGTCGCAACTCACCGCGCCAGCCTCTTTCTCCTTTCTCCTTTCTCCTTTCTCATTTCCAGGGCGACGCCCTGACAGGGCCTTAGCCCTTATAATACTTAATCATTTTGGGCAACACCTCTTCTACCGAACCGTTAATCACGTAGTCCGCAATTTGGTTGATAGGCGCGTTGGGGTCTGTGTTGATAGAAATGATGATACCGCTTTCTTTCATCCCCGCTACGTGCTGAATGGCGCCGGAAATACCACAGGCGATATACACCTTGGGACGTACGGTCACACCTGTCTGACCAATTTGCATGTTGTGCTCACAGAAACCTGCGTCAATCGCCGCACGGCTTGCACCTACTTCGGCATGAATTTCCTTTGCCAAGGCATAGAGCAATTCAAAATTCTCCTTCGAACCCACGCCATAACCTCCGGCAATCACGATAGGCGCACCCTTGAGGTTAGAACTTGCCTTTTCTACCTGGCGGTCGATAACCTTCACTACATAATCCGTTTCAGGCACGAACTTCGCCACATCTTCGATGACAACTTCACCGGGATAGTTGGCATCAAGCACTTCCGCCTTCATGACTCCGCTACGCACGGTAGCCATCTGCGGACGGTTTTCGGGGTTAATGATTGTTGCCACAATGTTACCGCCAAAAGCAGGACGGATTTGGTAAAGCAACTGATCGTAAACCTTACCCGCACGCTTATCTTCGTGACTACCAATTTCGAGTGCCGTACAGTCGGCGGTCAATCCCGAATGGAGCGCTGAAGAAACGCGAGGTCCGAGGTCGCGACCGATAACTGTGGCGCCCATCAAGCAGATTTGGGGTTGTTCTTGCTTGAAGAGGTTAATCAAAATCGAAGAGTGGGGCAATGATGTGTAGGGGAAAAGTCCGGGGGCGTCAAAGATGTGGAGCTTATCTACACCGTAGGGCAAGATTTGCGCTTCCACCTTTCCCGTAATGCCACTTCCGGCAGCCACAGCTTCTAACTTCACGCCCAAAGTGTCCGCCAATTTGCGACCCTTCGAGAGGAGTTCCTGACTTACTTCGGCAACCTGCGTGCCTTCAAGTTCGCAGTAAACATATACACTGTTCATAGTCATTGTTTGCCTTAGTAAATTATCCAATAGTGTGATTTGCCAAGAGTTCTGCCATGAGTCCCTTGATATCTTCGTCCGAACCCGTGAGCACCTTACTTTCCTTTGCCTTGAAGACAATATTCTCGATGCTCTTCACCTTCGTGGGCGAACCCGAAAGTCCGCACTGTGCAAGGTCGGCATTCACATCGGCGCAGGAGATTTGACCGAGCGTGAGCCAAGGCTTCTTGTCGTACTCCTCAGCATACGCTAAACCTTCAGCGGGCTTTTCAAGCGGAGCCAAGCAACGCTTGTACTTCATCACGAGTTTTGCATTACGGGGGCGACAAGGCGCAGCGCTACCATTCACCGTAAGCACGAGGGGAAGGGGTGCCTGAACCGTTTCCACGCCTCCATCAATGTGGCGCTTTGCGGTGAGAAGACCATCTTCGAGAGCGAGAATTTCTTCTACATAAGTGATTTGGTTCAAACCAAGTTTCTCAGCCACCTGCGGACCTACCTGAGCAGTGTCACCATCAATCGCTTGGCGACCACCGATAACCAAGTCCACATCGCCAATGTGGCGAATGGCCGTAGAAAGGGCATAGCTCGTAGCGAGCGTATCAGCACCTGCAAACGCGCGGTCGGTAAGGAGGAAACCGCCGTCTGCTCCGCGGTACATAGATTCACGAATTACTTCCGCCGCACGGGGAGGGCCCATCGTTACGATGGTCACCGTAGTGCCAGGGAATTTATCTTTCAAACGCAAAGCCTGCTCCAGGGCGTTCAAGTCCTCTGGATTGTAAATTGCAGGCAACGCAGCGCGGTTGATTGTGCCTTCAGCAGTCATTGCATCAGGACCCACATTGCGCGTGTCGGGCACTTGCTTGGCAAGTACAACAATTTTAAGACCCATAACTTTTTATTGTTTATGTAAGTAAAATCATTCTTGAGGTCGTGAGGTTTGAGGTCGCTTCGCTTGAAGGTTTTAAGACTATGCAGTCCAGATGGCTGCTCATAACTTCATAACCTCACAACGTAATTGTTATTTATAGTTGCCAAAAGTAAGAGATTCTGGCGAATTTACCAAATTTTACACGGGTAAATGTTGGGGGAGGGGGAGATTTTAGTAGGTATAGGTAGTGAGTAGTGAGTAGTGAGTAGTGAGGAACCCTTGCGGGATGAAGGTCCGGATGGCGGTAAAGGTCTGGATGGCGCTGAGGGTGTGTCAAAACTGGCACACCCTCTTTGTATATATTCCCCATTCAGCAAGCGAGTCATAAACCCTCTTTTTTTTGTATCCCGTTTTTTGAAGGCTTTATAACCCTTAAAAAGGCATTATAAGGCTATTTTATGCACA
>JAZTYI010000018.1:0-9961 GCA_045636885.1 Alloprevotella sp. | reverse complement strand
CAGATGCTTATGGAGGTTGCAGAACCACCCCCAAATGAAGAACTAAATTTATAGAGGAGGGCTTGTCATAGATAAAAAAACTCCCAACTACTCTTTTTTAGAGGGTTGGGAGAGAATTGTTGTGTTTAGCGGACAGTAATAGTTATATATCTTTTGAGCATCATGTTAAGAGGGTATAGTTGTTATGCAAAGTTAGTAATATGTAAAGAATAATTGGCTCCATTTGACGTTGTTATTTTTTACCCATTGCTTCAGTCAATAATATATCTGTTGACCTGATTGTTATTTTAGGTGGTTTCATTCTCATGAAGGGAAGCGAAAACCCAAGAATGGTTAACCGCTAAATGATGGTCTTACTTAATCCTTAAAGGCAAATTTATTAAGTTTTTAGGAGTGAGAAAGTTTATGGTACTGTTATATGACACTTTTTTAGTACCTTTGCACGTACATTGATTACTAACTATTTATGTTTTATAGATGAAGAAAACAATTCTTACTTTGTGTGCAACTGCTTTGGTATGCAGTTGTGCCAACAACCCCGCGGTGGAAAATCCACTGCTTGCGGAGTTTAACACTCCCTTCGGAGTACCTCCCTTTGATGATATCAAGCCCGAGCACTACATGCCAGCCTTTGAATTGGGTATGGAGCAACAAAAGGCTGAAGTCGATGCTATTGTCAACAATAGCGAACCTGCAACTTTTGAAAACACTATTGTTGCGCTTGACCAGTGTGGTGCCTTGCTTAACAAGGTGACGTACGTCTTCTTTGCACAAAACAGTGCATGCACGGATGCTGCAATGCAGGCAGTCGGTCGTGAACTCTCGCCTAAACTTTCAAAGCATTCTGATGATATAAACCTTAACCCAACTCTGTTTGCGAAGGTAAAGGAAGTGTATGAAACAGTTGATACTACAACTCTAACTAAAGAGGAATTCAAACTCCTTAAGGAAACCTATAAGGGATTTGTACGTAGTGGTGCCAACCTTGACTCACTCGACCAAGTAAAACTTCGCGAACTTAATAGCGAAATTGCCCTCCTTCAACTCACTTTCAGTCAAAATATGTTGGCGGAAACCAACGCTTTCCAACTCTTTATTGACAATGAAAAGGACCTCGCTGGTCTTCCTCAAAGTCTCATTGACAATGCAGCAGAAGCAGCAACCGCAGCTGGTCAAGAAGGTAAGTGGCTCTTTACGCTCCACAATCCCAGTGTGATGCCCTTCTTGCAGTATGCTGAAAATCGCGACCTTCGTCAGAATATGTATGAAGGTTATACGAATCGTGGAAACAACAATAACGAAAATGACAACAAGCAGATCGTTCGTCGCCTTGTTGAAGCACGCATTGAGAAAGCAAAGCTCATGGGTTACAATAACTATGCAGCATTCGCGCTTGAAACACGCATGGCAAAGAATGAACAAGCGGTAACCGAACTTTTCGAGCAAGTATGGCCCTCGGTCGTGAAGAAAGCAAATGAGGAACTCAATGATATCAAGGCAGAAATCCGCAAGGAAGGTAAGAACTTCGAACCCATGGGATGGGACTGGAGTTACTATGCCAACAAGGCGAAGCAGGCAAAGTATGCCATGGATGAAAACGAACTCCGTCCTTACCTCAAACTCGAGAATGTGCGCGATGGTATGTTCCTCCTCGCCAACAAACTCTACGGCGTGACTTTCACGCAGATTGACAGCATCCCCGTGCCTCACCCCGAAGCTACAGCCTTTGAGTGTAAGGATCAGGATGGCACGCACCTCGGTGTGCTTTACCTCGACTTCTTCCCCCGTGCCAGCAAGCGTGGTGGCGCATGGTGTGGTCGTTACCGCAATCAGACTTATGTTGACGGCGTGCGCAAGGCACCCATTGTAACCGTTGTGTGCAACTTCTCAAAGCCCGCTGCTGGTCAACCCTCATTGCTTACAGCTGACGAAGCGTCAACTATGTTCCACGAATTTGGTCATGCCCTCCACTCGCTCTTTGCTGATGTTCACTACTACGGTGTAGCAAGCGTTCCTCGCGACTTTGTCGAACTCCCCTCACAGGTGATGGAACATTGGGTGTTTGAACCCGAAATGCTTGCTCTTTACGCTAAGCATTACGAAACTGGTGAAGTGATGCCCACATCCCTCGTTGAAAAACTCGAAAAGAGCGGAAAATATGGTCAGGGTTTCGCCACTGCTGAATACTGGGCTGCAGCTTGGCTTGATATGGAATTCCACCTTCTCAACCAACTCCCCGAAGATTTTGAAGTGATGGCCTTCGAGAAGCAAATCATAGAAAAGATTCGCCTCCCAAAGCAGATTGCCCCTCGTTACCGCACGACATACTTCAACCACACCATGGGTGGCGGTTACACTGCTGGTTACTACAGTTACTTCTGGTCAGAAGTGCTTGATGCAGATGCTTACGAAGCATTTAAGGAAACTGGCAACATCTTCAACACCGAAGTGGCTGCAAAATTCCGTCAGTGTGTTCTCACACCCGGTTGTATTGACGATGCCGATGTGATGTACCATAACTTCCGTGGTGCAACACCCAAAATTGAACCCGTCCTTAAGAACCGAGGATTGAAGTAATTCATAACTAGATAAAAGTAGAATGGACTGTCCTACGTGTGTGGGACAGTCCATTCTCTTTTTCGTATATCTTGGAGACCTATTTAGTCTCTAAATCTTTTAGTTAAATCAGCGAAACATTCGATACGTCGGTCTCGAAGGAAGGGCCACCAGCGTCGAACGTTTTCAGAGCGTTTCATATCAACGTCTATTACGATGTTTACTTCTTCATCCTTGGGTGCGCGATAGAGAATTTCTCCTTGTGGACCTACGATGAAACTGCTTCCCCAGAATGAGATACCATTTGTTTGCCCTGAGGGATCGGGTTCGTGCCCGGTGCGGTTAACTGCAATCACGGGGATTCCGTTTGCTACGGCATGTCCTCGTTGCACTGTAGTCCAGGCTTCGCGCTGGCGCTCTTGCTCTTCAGGAGTGTCAGATGATTCATAACCGATAGCAGTGGGATAAATAAGCAGTTCTGCACCAGCAAGCGCCATAAGGCGTGCGCCTTCGGGATACCACTGATCCCAACATACTTGTACTCCCAATTTTCCTACACTCGTTTGAATGGGGTGGAATCCAAGGTCGCCAGGGGTGAAATAGAACTTTTCGTAATATGCGGGATCATCGGGTATGTGCATCTTGCGGTAGGTGCCAGCAATGCTCCCATCTCGCTCAAATACAACGGCGGTGTTGTGATACAATCCAGGCGCACGACGCTCAAAGAGGGAAGTTACGAGCACAATGCCCAATCGTGCGGCAAGTTCGCCGTAGAATGCTGTAGACGGTCCGGGTATGGGCTCAGCAAGATCACAGAGTTGCGTATTTTCAGTTTGGCAAAAGTAAAGACTATTGTGCAGTTCTTGAAGCACAACGAGTTCTGCGCCTTGCTCGGCAACATTAACAATATTCGCTGCAAGTTTCTCTTTGTTTGCTTGTACGTCTGCCGTGCATGATTGTTGTATAATTCCTATTTTCATAAATTCTATTGTATTGAACTGATCATTTATCTGGTGACTTGGAAAGATGTACTTTGTACAGCAACCTAGACAATAACAGTACTCTGTAAGTTGTCCTATGTACTCTAAACTCTGTACCCTGTAAGTTGCACTCTGTACTCTTGTACTCTAATAAAGTTGCATCGTGGCGCAATGTAGCGAACCATGTTGTCGAATAAGTGCTGTGCAATCAATGCCAATCAACTCATACCCAGGGAACGCCTTTGATAATTGAGTTTTAGCACTTTCATCAAGGGCAGGTGTGTTATAAGTAGGGTAGAGGACTGTATTATTTATCACGAGGTAATTTGCATAAGTTGCAGGTAGACGTTCGCCATCTTCATCGTAGGCCGGTGCTGCCATAGGGAGCGGAACGAGAGTGTAGGGCGTCCCTTCTTTAGTAGTAAAGGTCTGCAGTTGATTCTCCATAGCCTTAAGTGCTTCATAATGCTCATCTGTAGGGTCAGTGCATTGCACATAAGCAATTGTGTTGTTAGGGCACAGGCGTGCAAGAGTATCAATGTGCGAATCAGTATCGTCGCCAGCAAGATAACCGTGATCTAACCAAAGAATACGATCAAGCCCAAACCACAGTTTCAAGCGCTTTTCAATCTCCTCTTTTTTAAGTTCTGGATTTCGGTTAGGGTTAAGTAAGCATTCAGAGGTGGTAAGCAACGTGCCCTCACCATCACTTTCAATGCTTCCCCCTTCAAGTTCAAAATCTAAGTGATCTACGTAGTTGCCTTTCAAGATATGAGCATCGTAAAGCGCTTTTGTTATTTTATTGTCAAGCGATGCCTCAAACTTCCCTCCCCAACCATTAAATCTAAAATCAAGAAGTTGCAAATTGCCATCGGGTTGTGCACACGTAATGACACCGTGGTCGCGCGCCCATGTATCATTTGTGGGGCAGTTGAAGAAGGTAATATTCTCAACGACTTGTGCCGGTAATTTATTGTTCAGAAGGTTTCTGACAGACTCTGTTTCGGGAGAAACGATGAGTAACTTGGTATGTGTAGCTATGTTGTAAGCTAATTTCACGTAGCAGTCCGTCACTTCTTTGAGCATATACGCCCAGTCAGTGTGCTCGTGTGGCCATGTAAGTTGAACGCATTTTACACGTCCCCATTCCGGGAGAAGCGTAGGGCGTAGAGGGCGCTGTTCGGTCGAATTTGTTTGTGGCATCTTTGTATGATGAAAGGGTGCAACATGCCCACCTTTAGCGGTGGGTACTGGTACTACATAAGACATTTTTATATATTACTAAGTTCACTATATGCATCCTCATTTATGATGAGTTTCTTCATCTTTTCGGGATGACTGTCGAACGAACCTTTTGCTTTCAAGTAATTAAAGAAAGCAGTTGTTGTGTTTGGGAGTTGTGTGTGGATTTCTTGTTGAGCAGGGAAGAATTCTGGAAGATATCCATCTCCGCCTGTAACCATATAATCATCTACGACAATAATGCATTGATCATGGTTTCGTATTTCGGTGGTTACACCGCTTGGTGCATTGTACCAGACTTTGGTGACATTAAGGTTTTCCTTAGAGTCGCATTCAAATGTGAGGGCATTGCTTTGTAGCCAACCAAATTTCTTATTGTGCAAACCAAAAGTCAAGAGTTCCTTAAGTTGTTTACCTGTGTATTTATAAGCACGTAAATGGTTTGCAAAGGGTAATATTTCACCTGCCTCCAAAACAGTCAATTTTCCTTTGTAGAGAGAAGATCTGATGCTCCAGAAATGACTCATACCGATGATGGGGATATTCTCTGTGGTATGTTGTGCAAAGGCATCTGCGTAGGATGCACACACAATGTCTGCGACTTCCGAAAAGACAAAACGTTGCGCACGATTATTAGGCATATCTGCTTCTATCGTGCAGAGCACCTCATTCAGAGGGCGACCACTGACATACGTGTTTGCCAGCAAGGAGTCTACTTGCATTTGTGTTGATGAAGTCGTATTGCTAAAAGGTCTTACTTGACAAAGTTCAGGTGTAACCTTTGTTACTTTGTTTTTTAGCGTGTCGTATTTTACTTTCAAAATCCCGATATATGAACCATAGCAACCACCTTGAACGATAGGAAGTCTGCTATTGTTGATATAGCCCGAAAGTGTATCGTGCGTATGTGCGGCAAAGAATCCGTCTATCATACTGGTGTCGAGCAACGCAAGTTGATCGGCTGAAATATCCTCCCATGTGGGAACACCATTTTTTCTTCCAGCTCCAAGGTGTCCAACGATGAATGTAGCATCGATAGTCGGTCTAAGTGCTTTGTATTCTGCAGACTGCATCAAACTGTCTATTACATTTTTAGACTCTGCATCAAAATACAATCCTTTAACGTGTCTCAGACTCGTTTGTTGAGGTGTCATTGCTGTTGTCAATCCAATAAAGGACATCCGAACAGATTTTGAGTCGGAGATTTTTACCTCTTTTATGCAATATGGCTGTATGAAGTGAGGAATGTTTCCAAGCGAGTCACGTATGTTTGCAGCAATATAAGTTAAATCGCATGGTTGTTTATCCGCAGTTTGCTCTGACCATTTCTGTGACAGTTTGTGTTGTCCCTCGTCAAATTCATGGTTACCAACAACAGATATTTTAATACCACTCTCTTCCCAAAAGGCAGGCATTGTAACTCCGTTTGTTACCTTATAGAAATACGAACCACCAGAATTATCACCTCCAGAAAGTATGATATGATGAGGATATACAGATTTGATTGAATCAAGTGTGTGAATCAAACTTCCTACTCCATAGATGCTTCTATCTTCATCTGCAACGAAACAAGCATGATAATCATTGATGCAACAAACCGCTATTTCCACCTCATGATTTTCTTGGCATGAATGTAGAGCAGGTAGTGTTGCTAATAGGGAAAATAGCGCTTTTCGAATCATAATTTTGGAAATAATATAACTGTGTTTTACACGAATAATTGTAAAGGTTCGCATGTTGCATTTAAGAACATGAACGGACACAAATGGATACTATATCCATCTGTATCCGTTAACTGTTGTCGTTGCTCCTCGTTTTTAACTTCTACTAACCTGAAGTCCACTTGTAGACACACTCATGTCAACAAATCGTGCATGGGGTGTTACGGGATTTTGAGTGAGAATTTCTCGAATACGACGCGCAGCTTCTTGATCCTTTGCAATCATATACATGAAACCTCCACCTCCAGCACCAGGTAATTTGTAACCTGCACAAAGGTCGTCAATGCGGCGACAAATCTCTTCAATTACAGGAGGATTTGTTCCTGCGTCAAGTGCCTTGTTTTGTTCCCATGTTTGACGCACTAAAGCACCATATTTGTTGATGTCATTTAATTGAAGCGTGTCATACATGGCAAGTGCATGATTCTTCATGTCATCAAGTAAAGACAGGTGTTGTGAACTGTTCAAGAACATTCCCCTTACGATTTCCGCAAGGATGTTCTTCGCCGTGCGTGTTACCCCTGTGTAATAGAGTAGGTGACAGGGTTTGTAATCGGGACTAGTAAACAGCGTATCTGGTGCCCATCGTATTGTGGCATTCTGATCAAACCCTGCTTGAGTCTGAAGAAGTTTAACACCGTGTAACACACCGCCATATTGGTCTTGCCATCCTCCACCAGTAGTTAGGAGTTGTTCAAGAACAAGCGTACGGTTGCATATTTCATTTTTATCCCATCCTAAACCACAGAAGTCTGAAAGCGCACCTAAAACGGTTGCTGCGAGGATGCTACTTGTTCCTAAACCAGAACCCGCAGGAATTGCAGACAAGAGAGTGATTTCAATACCACAACCGAATACCTCTAACTGTTGTTTCAAACTAGCGAACGTTTCCTTACCAAATCCTGGCATAAATCCAGCAAGCGCCATTGCTGCTTTAGGAATAGAGAAGGGCGAACCTACTTTGTTGAATTGACGCAACTCCTCATAGGTTTCAATACGTTCAATTGCACCGAGGTCAATTGATCGACAAATGATTACATGTTCTTTGCAAGGTTTTACATACACCTGCAGAGGTTGTTGACCATTAAGTTCAATTGCGAGGTTCACCACGTTACCTCCACTCGTCAAACTATAAGGAGGAGTATCTGTCCATCCACCAGCAAGGTCAATACGCACAGAACTTCTTCCCCATACAATTTGATCGTCGTAGGTAGTCTTATGCGGATTACTCTTGTGTTGAAGTGCACTTTCTGTAAGTCCTTCTTGGAGTAACTTAAACGCACGCTCATCCTCACCTCTAAACATGGCATCATGTATGCGTGTCATCAAGGGAGCATCAAGAGGCAACGGAGCTGGGTTAGGGATATGAAGGGATTGATACTTCTGTACAGTGTCCTTTAAGTCAAGTTGATAAAACACACTCTTCTTCCAGTTAGATGCAATGGCCTCAAGGTTCATCTTCATTAAAGCGCGACGCTGTGCTACAAGTCGTGCTAAATTTGCCTTGATTGAAATTTCATCTGCCGAGAGACGAGGAAGCGCTAAATATTCTTGTGTCAGGTCAGAATTTCCATCAGGAGCAATCATCCAATTCAGCAGCCTGCCCATCAGTTCAATGTCGTCACATACGGGGAAAATCTGTGCAGCCTGGATATCTTTCCAATTTCCAACCTCTTCTTTGGATATACCTCGCATTGCTAACCAATCTTTCCAGGGTTTTTCAAGGAAGGTAACCTTTTCATCTTCAGCACTACCTCTGAAAGCATCAGTATATCCATACGGACGCAAAGCATAACTACTTTCACCGATAGGCACAACATCCACACAGATACCATCGAGCAACGTCACTTTCCATTCATTCTGCGGAATGCCAGTAATCACATTGCGGGTTGTAAAGTAGAAATCCTTACCGAGGTATGAATTTTCCATCCATACATACTCATTCTTTTCTGTCGTCTTGTTCTGAATGGAAAGATTTTGTGTAAATACGGATGAGTGGCGCTTTACTGCTTTTTGAATAATGAAGCGCTGGTCTTTCACTCTGTTTTGAATCGCTTCCGTAGACGTGAGCAATTCAGGTGTCGTACCAAAATGATAGAACTCTCCTCCGGGAAGGGGAAGAATTGCTACGGAAAGTCCTTCCAAATCAGCATCGGGGAGTGAAGGATGTTCACCCAAACCACACCCAAATTCAGAATATAAGTCGTATGCTTTTGTCAAACTGCCATCGGCACTTACAGGAGCTTTCTTAAAGAGCGCTTTTACAGCTCGGTCCGAAAGGATCCACACACCGATATCCATCAGTGTGTAATGTGTCTGCATGAGTTTTGCCTGAACCTCAGTGCTTGGTTTTTGAAGCATAAAGTCAAGTCGATCAGGAGCGTTTCTGTCAATAACAAATACGCCATGATGGCTTGCCAATGTAGGATCAGCCCACATACCATAGCACACCACATCTACGTCTGGGATCTCTTGAAGTTCTTCAGTTGCACGTATGTATACGTCGCCACTTGCTATGAGTGTTCTTAATCCTTCAGGTGCCTTGTTTAAAATCTTTTCATAAAGTGGCATTTGAAGGTCAAGAAGCGTTTGGTCAACGCGTTGTCCTCGTTGCCAACGGAACACAGGTATGGGAGTCAACACCTTTCCGCTGGGTGCATACATAGGTAAGCGTCGACTTTGTCCACCTGCATGAAGAAGGATACGCTTTTCCTGCGACAACCATTCATCAAAACTCTTATCAGCACTTTCCTGCTGATAACAATCTTGTAGTAACCAAGTGGTGCCACCACCAGAACCTAATTTTGTACCTGCAGGGTCGGAGGTGCAGAAGTATTCTTCCTTACTGAGTTGCGATACTTCATGAAAACAAGTTACCAAGTTGGGTGGGAGAGAGAGTAGTTTCTTCATGCTATATCAGTGTAATTTGTAAATTCCTTTATAGGACCTATGTTATGCAAAGATACAAATCATAAATGAAACTTCATTATAAATACACTTGATATTATTGTTGTTCAGTATAAATATCTTTGTCATATAGTTCAACTCCTTGATTATTATTTCTGTCAACTGATTCCACGGATTAAACAGATAGCCATGCGGGACACCACTTAACCAGTAGGGACGCACGGCGCGTGCGACCTCAAGTAATTGGTATTTAACACCTTAAAGTTCATTTAACTAAGGACGCACGCGCCGTACGACCCTACTTGCCAACCATACTTCCCTCTTGCTAAATAATCTGTACAATCAGTATAATCAGTTGATTTAAAAATATTGCTTCTATATAACAAACTTATAAACAGTTGAAATACAGGCGTTTGAAAAATTGTTATTTTTGCTCTCATTTTGGGGGCGCCAATTCGGTACTATATAACAAAACCTCAACCATTATTAGTTACCCGCAATTAACTAGTTCTAACTCCATACGTTGCAAACGCTTTTGAAGATATAAAACCTTGT
>JAZTYI010000017.1:0-38906 GCA_045636885.1 Alloprevotella sp. | reverse complement strand
AGGAATAGTCTTATGGGGAGAATTACGCAGAGACGCACGCTACGCTTGCGTTACCATCCGGATGGCAAGCACAAACAAAGTGTGTGCGCTTCTGCGAAAGTCTGCGCAGTCTGCGTGAGACAAATTATCAATCAATAGAGTGTTCTCCCCTGAAACAAGCGTTTGTTATGTAGAAGCAATAATTAAGTTATTATTTGTGTCCGGTAAAAAATATCACTCTAACACAACTCAAGAGGGTGTGCCGAATTCGACACACCCTCTTTTATTATGAGAAAAGTATGCTCTGTTAGAGCAAAAGCACTTAAGTCCAGTTGTTTATAATTTATTGGTGCACACCAACAGTTTTTTACTGTATGACAGTGAGTGTACCTGCAACGGCAGTGCCTCCATCAGCAGTAGCAATCAGCACGTAGTAGATACCCGTTGCTGCGCGCTGTCCGCTAAATGTGCGTCCGTCCCATTGCCAAGAACCTCCGAGTGAACGGCCACAGGCCACGAGTTGTCCGCCCGAGGTGACGATTTTGACATCGGCATCGGCGGTAAGTCCCGTGATGTTGACTGCTCCTTGATAATCGGGGCGAACGGGGTTGGGGAAGATGCGGACAGTTCCTTCCTCGAGTTGTTCCGCAGGAGCAGTGGCATTGCCTTGGTAGGTTACAAGACCGGCATCCGTGCCCATCATGACTTCACCCGTGCGGGGATGAATAGCGATGGAGTTGACGGTGTTGGAAATAAGGGGCGAATTTTCGGTCGTGAAGTGGTGGATGATTTCATTACCGTCGGCACTGATGAGATAGACACCGTTGTCCTGCGTACCAATCCATTTGCGATTCGCACCGTCTACGGTGATTGCTACGATTGTCACCCCATAGAGTAGGTAATCCGCAAGGTTAGTCCCGTCGTTGCGAGCAATCTTAATCTGAGTGATGCGGAAGTCGTCGTTAAACCATTCGTCGGGGTCGTCAATGACAAAGAGTCCGTAGTTTGAACCCAACCATAGGCGTCCGTCATGGTCTTCTGCCAAACTTTGCACTCCCTCCAACTTATAGGAGGTGCCATCTTGGTTGGTCACCTGCGAACGGTAGCAACTGATGTCGTCGTCCTGATTGGTGATCGTGCCGCCGTAGTCAATACCCATAAGTCCGCCGTCGTGGTAGTTTACCGTACGGCGCGAACATACCCAGAAACGTCCCTTGCGGTCAAAGAGGGTCGTAGCAAGTGTGGGGGCTTGTTCAAGCGCTTCATAGTAGAGTTTATTCCAACTTCCATCCTTCATGCGGATGACGATGACAGAGTCCACCTGATTGTTGACCATCCATAAGTTGCCCTCATGGTCGTACTGCAGTCCGTCGGTGCGCACATAATTCTTACTATTGGCCGCCGCTGACACGAGGGCAGAATTGTCTAATGATGCATAACCCGTGTAGGCACCATTGGTGAAGTCGAAGAGTCCGACGCGTGCAGAGGTTGCTGTGTGGCGTGTAGGGTCAGTAGGGTGCTGGATGATGCTTGTCAAGTCTTGATACTTACCGCCACTGTGCTCGGCAATGCCTTCTTCCTGGAAGATGGTCCATTCGCCGTTTTCAAAATACATGGCAGTACCGGGATAGTGCACACGGTCGTAGGGGTCGAGTCGCCCTCCGGCTACGAGCAGGCGCTCACCGGCATAGCGCAAGTAATAACAAAGGTCGCGCTTAGGACCAAATCCGCCGATTTTACTCTGAATAACCTGCAAACCCGTTTCGGTTTCCTTATAACCATTCAAACCCTCAAATCCCTGTGCTGCCCAGAGAGTGCCATCCGTAGCGCGACACAGCGCGTTCGTAACTGTGGGGAGTGTTTGCGAAGCAGAAACTTGAGTCGGTGACTCCGCCTTGACCGCAGTATAAGTTGTTGCGTTGAGGAATAAAATTCCCATTTCATCAGCGAAATATGAGGTTTGTTTCGCTGTGATAAATTGGCGAGGTGCCGTGGAGGCGGGTTCAAGAATGTAGACCCCCTTCTTGTCGGTGTTAAAATAAAGGTAGTCTCCCAGAGCAATGATATGGGTGGCTACGAGTGTGGAAGTAAGGTGCCAGGTGGAATGGTCTAACGGATTTTGCGTCACGTCGCATTGGTAGATCCCCCCATCAGTGGCCGCATAAAGCAGGTCCTTGTTGAGGGAAGCACTCTTGATGGGAGTGTTTAAATTGTAATGCCCCGTGATGTAGGCGTCCTTCACATTCAGATGAACGATGCCCTCGCTGGTTGAGAGCAACGCGGACGTGCCTGATATGGTCAGGTCGTTCAGTGAGGTGCCACCGAACTTGTTCTTGAATTGGGGGAGATTCTCAATCGTGCCGTCCGTGTGGAGCAGGTCTATGTTTCCGTTTTTATATACGAGCACCACCTTCTTTGCCTCCTTGCAGTAGCGCATAAGGACAATCTCCTTCTCGTTCAGACCATCGAGTTTGGTAAGTGTTGTAACCGCACTATCCTCGGTGTCGAAGATGAGCAAATTGCCCGCATAGAGTGCATAAATAGCATTGCCTACGGGAATGCAGTGGGTGGCATCTTGATAGGCAAGGTGATAGGTCCAATCTCCTACTGCTGCAGCCTTGGTGATTGAGGGAAGCAGGAGCATGAGTAGGAGGACAAACTTCTGTATGTGGGATGAGATGATGCGCATAAGGCAAGAGAGTGTTAGAAGACTACAGACTGTTGAGGAACGCTGCGAGTTTTTTGACTGCTCGGGCGCGGTGGCTGACTTCATTTTTTACATCAGGACCGACTTCGGCAAAGGTTTTACCCAACTCTTCGGGAGCAAAAACGGGGTCATAACCAAAACCTTCTGTGCCACGCTCTTCGGTGGGGATTTGTCCGCGAACGATGCCTTCGAAGAGGTGTTCTTCACCGTTAAGAATGAGTGCGACTACCGTGCGAAACTGTGCGGAGCGGTCGGTGGCACCTTCCAATTCGCGCAACAACTTTTCGGTGTTCGCCTTGGGGTCGTGGCGGTCGGCATAGGCGTAACGTGCAGTGTGCACACCCGGACCTCCACCAAGCGCAGTTACTTCAAGACCGGTATCGTCGGCAAAGCAGTCTACCCCATACTTCTCATAAATATAACGTGCCTTTTGAAGGGCATTGCCTTCAAGCGTGTCGGCCGTTTCGGGTATGTCGTCAAAGCAATTGATGTCGGCAAGCGTGAGCAGTTCTATATCATTGCCAATGATGGCACGAATTTCAGACAATTTATGTGCATTGTTGGTGGCAACAACTAATTTATTCATAGTGGTAAGTGGTGGAAGTATAAATACGATAGTAGTAACATTAGTAACGAACGGACTGCGGGATTATTGCGCGCTACACAGCATTCTCTCTTCCCGCTATCAGGAGGGGCGTATTGCCAATTTCTGCGGCAGTGTCGGTAAAGGAGGACCAATAACTGCCGATAATCTTCGTTGTTCTTGCCAAGCAAAACAGGTCAACAACTGCTTGTTTCATACCGCTAAGCGTGTCGCGGTGGCACTTGTGAAACTCTTGCGTAATGATGCGCCCGGGAAAGGTGTTTTGGAGTAGCGTTCGTACGCTTGTATCATCCGTTGCCACAAAAAAGTGTACCTTGTTGTCGGTCTCTAATTCCTTTTTCATCGCGTCAATAAAGGCTGTGGTGGGACTCCCCGAAATCGATGCTTTATTGTCGGTTCTGCGGATGTGTACACCTATGGTGTTGGGTGCAAACAGTTGGGTGATGGCATCTATTTCCTGTTGAATTTCAGGAATGGGCCGAAGAACGTGGGTTATCTCTTGGGGATAATCCAGAATGCAAGAACATGTAGAGAGGTAAAGACGGTTGTGCTCTTGAATCAACTTGCTTATCTCACCGTGCTTATTGGGCCAGAAGTTCTTAATTTGCTTGCTGTAAAACGGTAGGCGAATTAGTGCCGGTAGGTGAAGATTTTTGCGCTCAACAGGTCTGTTCCACCACCTCATGGGGGTGATGCGGAAGTTGTCGGACACTATGGGCAAGAACAAGTCGGTGAAGTGTGCGAAGCATTCTTTATGCTTACTCCACTCCACCCGAACAGGTGCTGCTGTGTGCTGGGAAAAATACAAGGCGGAGAGTACAACGCGTAAGCGATTGCACAATCCACCTTGCGTAACGATTGTTAATTGTTGCATTTAATGGTTGATGTTCTTTGTCAGTCCATCCTTGTTCTTCTTCGCCTTCACCTTGATACGGTCAAAACCTTCGCCGAACACGCCGAGTACCTTACTCTGGCTGACAAAAGCCTTGGGGTCGATGGCCTGAATAACGCTCAAAAGACTTGCACTTTCGCGCTTGCGGGCAAGGACGAGGAGCACCTTCGATTCATTCTTCGTGTACCAACCTGTACCGTTCAAGACGGTCACGCCTCTACCCATCGAGTTAATCGTAGCGGCAATTTCTTCATACTCTCTTGAGATAATGAGGAACTGCACCGACTGGCGGCCGCGGTCAATAAAGAAGTCAACGGAAACATTGAGCAAGAAGAGGATGGTGAAACCGTAGAGTAGGTCGGTGAGGGTACGGTCGGGAAGCACCAAACAAGAGGTGACGATAATCACGTCGCAAAGCATCATCATCTGGCCCAGCGTGATGTCCTTGTACTTGTTGATCATCGCAGCAATAATGTCCGTACCACCCGTAGAACCGTTGTTGAGGAATACCATGCCGAGACCGATACCTTCGATACCTGCAGCATAGATTGCTGCCATAAAAGGTTCGTCACCTACGAGCAAGGGGAGTCCTTTGACACGGCAATTCTCCAACAGTTCGGGGCGAATGGTGCCATAGTACTCCATGGCCTCTTTGACAAGACTCAACAGGAAAGTGAGCATGAATACCCCATAGATGGTCTTTAAGCAAAACTTCCATCCGAGCACTTTGATCGCCATAATCAGTAGGATGGCGTTGATGCCAAAGAAGGTGTATTCTACAGGGAACCCTGTGCCGTAAAAGATGATAGAACCAAAACCCGCAACGCCTCCACCAGTGAGACCGTAGGGGATCTGGAAACAGTTGAAACCAATGGCATAGCAGAGCAAGCCAAATGTAATAATGAGGTAAGACTTTACCTCTTGGAAAAGGTTTGTTTTAAGCGGTTTCATAGTCGTGTGAAGAGTAAAGTGTAAAGTGTAAAGATGCCGTGCGGCACGTCCCGGACGGCGATCTTTTAACTTTTATCTTGGAAATGATATAGGTGCTGTCCACGAAGACTCGTTTGTTTTATTTCGAGCCACTAATGAACACGAATTTTCACTAATATCCATCCGGTCTTAAATACTCCGCAAGGCATTAGTGAAAATTAGTGCCCATTAGTGGCTACAATAATAAGAGCGCAACATCTTTGGAGTAAGGATTATTTGTGGACATCTGCTATATTATTACCTTTATCTTTTATCTTTTCTCTTATGAAGTTTACTTCACCACAATGTTAATAATGCGTCCCGGCACAACAATCATCTTGACGATGGTCTTTCCGTCGAGGTACTTCTTTGTTTGCTCGCTCTCGAGCGTAGCCTTCTCAATGTCTTCCTTCGTTGCGTCAACGGGGAAGTCGAGCGTGAAGCGTGTCTTGCCGTTAAAGGAAACGGAGAGCGTAACGCTGTCTTCCTTCATCTTGCTTTCGTCGTAAGCGGGCCAAGTGGCGTCGCAAACGCTGCCTTCGTTGCCCATGCGGTTCCAAAGTTCTTCCGCAATGTGAGGCGCAAAGGGAGCAAGGAGGATAACCATCGTTTCGAGCACTTCCTTGTTATTACACTTCTGCTGTGTGAGTTCGTTCACCGCTACCATGAAGGCTGCAACAGAAGTGTTGTAAGAGAATTCGTTGATGTCTTCCGTCACCTTCTTAATCAACTTGTGGAGCGTCTTGAGGGAGTCCTTTGTGGGTTCACCAGCAACGACACAGAAGTTGTCTTGCTTGTCAAAGAAGAGGTTCCAGAAGCGGCGCAAGAAGCGGAAGCAACCGTCGATACCGTTGCTATCCCAAGGTTTGCTCTGGTTGATGGGACCGAGGAACATTTCATAGAGACGAAGCGTGTCAGCACCGTAACGTTCTACAATCTTATCGGGATTCACCACGTTGTACATAGACTTTGACATCTTCTCAACCGCCCATCCGCAGATGTACTTGCCGTCTTCGAGGATGAATTCGGCAGTGGCAAATTCGGGGCGCCAAGACTTGAACGCGTCAACGTCGAGCACATCGTTCTCAACGATATTTACGTCCACGTGCAAGGGAGTTACGTCGTACTGATCCTTGAGGCCGAGACTCACGAAAGTATTGGTGTCCTTAATACGGTACACAAAGTTAGAACGTCCCTGGATCATACCCTGATTCACCAACTTCTTGAAGGGTTCTTCCTGCTTGCTGATGCCAAGGTCGAAGAGGAACTTGTTCCAGAAGCGCGAATAAATCAAGTGACCCGTAGCATGTTCGGAACCACCAATATAAAGGTCTACATTCTGCCAGTAATTGCCCACTTCTTCGCTGAGCAAACCTGCGTTGTTATGGGGGTCCATGTAACGGAGGTAGTATGCCGAAGAACCTGCAAAACCAGGCATCGTAGAGAGTTCCAAGGGGAAGACCGTAACGTGGTCAATCTTTTCGTTTTCAACAATGCAGTTGTTCACAGTATCCCACGCCCATTTCTTTGCATTACCAAGAGGAGGTTCGCCCGTTTCTGTAGGCAAGAACTTGTCTACTTCAGGAAGTTCGAGGGGCAAGCAAGCGGCAGGTACCATTTGAGGCATACCGTCCTTGTAGTACACGGGGAAGGGTTCGCCCCAGTAACGCTGACGGCTGAAGATGGCGTCGCGAAGACGGAAGTTTACTTTTACGCGGCCGAGGTTGTTTTCCGTCACGAACTTCTTGGTAGCCGCAATCGCTTCTACAACAGAAAGACCGTTGAGTGAGAAACCCTTGAGTGTTTCCTTACCCGCCATGGGAGAGTTCATTACTGTACCTTCCTTAGCGTCAAAACTTTCTTCGCTCACGTCTGCTCCCTCAATCAAGGGAATGATGGGAAGGCCGAAGTGCTTTGCAAAAGCATAGTCACGAGAGTCGTGAGCGGGCACAGCCATGATAGCGCCTGTGCCATAACCGGCGAGCACATAATCAGAAATCCAAACGGGGATGCTTTCGCCTGTGAAGGGATTTACAGCATAACTACCCGAGAATACACCCGTCACGCGGCGGTCGGCAATACGTTCGCGCTCGGTGCGCTTCTTTGTAGCTTCGAGGTAAGCGTCAACAGCTGCCTTTTGTTCGGGAGTAGTGAGCTGCGCAACGAGTTCGCTTTCGGGCGCAAGTACCATAAAGGTTACGCCAAAGATTGTGTCGGCTCGCGTAGTAAAAATCGTAAATTCTACATCCGAATCCTTCACGCGGAATTGCATTTCTGTACCTTCAGAGCGACCAATCCAGTTGCGCTGTGTTTCCTTAATTGAATCGGTCCAATCGATTGTGTTGAGGCCGTCGAGCAAGCGCTGTGCGTAAGCCGAAACGCGCAAGCACCACTGCTTCATTTTCTTCTGCACCACGGGATGTCCGCCACGTTCGCTCACACCGTCGACCACTTCATCGTTGGCCAATACTGTGCCCAAGGCAGGACACCAGTTTACCATCGTTTCGCCGAGGTAGGCAATGCGATAGTTCATCAACACTTCCTGCTGTTCCACGCTGCTCATCGCCTTCCATTCTTCGGCAGTAAACTGGAGTTCTTCCGAGCAAGCAACGTCAAGACCGTGTGCCGTACCCTTTTCTTCAAAGAGGGCAACGAGTTTTTCAATAGGCTGTGCCTTTTGGCAGGTGTTGCAATAGAAGGAGTTGAACATCTGCTGGAACGCCCACTGTGTCCAATGGTAATAACCGGGTTCGCAGGTGCGCACTTCGCGGCTCCAGTCGAAGCAGAAACCAATCTTGTCCAACTGTTCGCGGTAGCGGTTGATGTTTTCCGAAGTGGTAATTGCGGGATGCTGACCCGTCTGAATGGCATACTGTTCGGCAGGAAGACCGTAGGCATCGTAACCCATGGGGTTCAACACGTTGAAACCGTTCAAGCGCTTGTAACGTGCGTAGATGTCAGAGGCGATATAACCGAGGGGGTGTCCCACGTGAAGACCCGCACCCGAGGGGTAGGGGAACATATTCAATACGTAGTACTTGGGGCGTGAGCTGTCCTCACCCACATTGTAGGTGCCGTTCTTCGCCCAAGTCTCGCGCCATTTCTTTTCAATGTCAATAAAATTGTATTCCATAGTGTTTTTTTTAGTTAACGAGTAGACAAGTAGACGAGTAGACGAGAATGTCAGCGAGATCAACGAGCGGTGTCCCGCATGGCATCTTTTATCTTTACTCTTTTATCTTTACTCTTTAAGTAGACGAGTAGACAAGATGGTCGCAGAAACCTTAAGGGAGATCCAGCGTACTCAACTTGTGTGTCTTCAGTATAAGTTTAGTTTTTAGTTAATTCCGTTTTTCTTTTCTTTCGAATTGCTACAACAATCGCAATCAGGAATAGTCCCAAGATGCCACAGATGGCGAAGTATGCGATGCCGGTAGTTGTTGAAACCGATGCGGGACGGAACTCCATCTTCACTTCATGCGCCCCTGCGGGAACGCGAAGCGCTCGCAGGACGTAGTTGACGCGACCGAGTTCAGCCTCGTTGCCATCAATAGTGGCGGTCCAACCGGGATAGTAGATTTCTGAGAAGACAACTACACCACCCGCTTCGCTCTGCACCTTGTAGTGCATTTCGTTGGGGGCATACTGCGTGAGTTCCACGGTGCCTTGTCCGAGCGTCTGCGTTTCAAGTGCGCTACGGAAACGCTCATCAGCCACCGCCTCGCGCTTGGTGTCCATTCCGTGAAGTGCAGCCATTTCCTTGTCGGCGTTTGGTACGAAGTCGAGTTGGTCAACAAACCATCCGTTGCCATTGTGGTAAATATTCTCTACTGCGAAAGCCTGTTGCTCGCGACCGAAGATGAAGTACTTCGTGTTGAGCATGTTCAAGACGGGAGCAATGGAGTCCATCTTGATGCTGGTAATGTCCCCCGCGGCAGCGCCAAGCGCTTTGGTGAAGTCCGAGAGTTCACGGTTGAGGTGATGATCAATGAGGTCTTGATAGCGGTGAAGTTTCGCCGCGTGGTAACCGCCAATGCTCTTGTGGTAATAACTGGTCTCGTTCGTAGTTTCGTTAAACGGACTACCGCCTCCTAAGTTTGCCACACGGTAACTCAACGATGTGTCGGCAAGAATTTGCTCGTCGGCAGGTGTCTTAGCGAAGTCATTCAACTGAACCACGGGGTCAGAGAAGGATTCGTTGTTGAGATAGTTCTTGTTTACCATCCACATGTCCGTAATCGTTACTGCACCGATGACGCCAACCACAGCCCATGCGGGAATGCACTTTTTTGTCCACAACCAAAGCACGATGCTTACGGCAAGACAAATTAAACCTGAATTGAGCGCTGAAGCAGAAAGAATGTCGTGATGCATACTCACGATAGCATCCTTCAGTGCACTGGTGAAGTGTGCGGGGAATCCCCACCCGTTCATAGCGCCGATGGTGTAGGCATCATTTTGTGAAAGGCAATCGCCTGCCACGCTGGGGATGAAGGCGAGCAACAAGCAAAGTCCAGTGGTGAACACCGTTGCCACACCCATACCGATGCGTCCCGCCTTTGTTCCGAATAATGTTTCGGGGGATTTTAATACTTTCGCCAGGGCGAGAATGGCCAAGAGAGGGAAGGTAAATTCTGCCACAACGAGCGCCGAACTCACGGTGCGGAACTTGTTGTACATCGGCAGGTAGTCGATGAAGAAGTCGGTCACGGGCATCAAGTTCTTACCCCAAGCGAAGAGTAGGGAAACTATTGTCGCCAATACCAATGCCCATTTCACGGGACCGCCTACGTGGAACATCCCCAACACGAAGAGGAAGCAGATCGCTGCACCTACGTACACGGGACCTACGGTGAAGGGTTGGTCGCCCCAATACTCCATGATTCCGGGGGGATAAGCCTGTCCGCCCGTCATTTGTTGGAACTGGTAGGCGTGACTGCGAAATTCGCTGTAACCATCCAATTTTTCAACGCCCTCACGGTCGAGAATGCTTCTCGAACCTCCGCCCTTGTATTCGGGGATGAGGAGCGTCAAGGTTTCATCAATGCCATAACTCCACTGCGTGATATAGTCGCGGTCAAGACCTTCAGTTGCCTTCTGTCCTGCTGATGGCGGTGGGGTAAGTTCAGCCTTCCCGCGCATCGATTCCTTGGCATAAGTATACGTGTGGTAGAGGTTGGGAAGGTTTGCCAAAACACCAAGAATTCCCGCAAAGGCAATAACGCCAGTGGCTTTCAACCAACTCTTAACGGTTAACGGGGAAGACTTAAGGGGTGACGAAGTCGCATCTCCTTTCTCCTTTCCAAAAAGTGCTGCGGCGCCATAACAAAGCGAAATAAGCGCCATGAGGAAGAAGAAGTAATACGACATCTGAGCGTGATTGCTCAAGATCTGCAGTGCGGTAAACAGCGCCGTAATCGCTCCACCCCAAAGTAACTTTCCGCGGTAGCATAGAATCATCCCTGCAATGGTGGGAGGAATAAGTGCCAGCGTCATTGCTTTCCAGATGTGTCCCGCCGCAATGATGATGAAGAAATAGGACGAGAAGGCCCATGCTACGGAACCAACGACTGCCAACCACGGTTTGATGTTAAAGCAGCGCAATAATACGTAGAATCCGAGTAAGTATAGAAACACGTAGTTTAACACGCCAGTTGTGCCTAAGCCGTAGATGCTGTACATAAAGTTGAGCAGTTTGCCCGAATCGTAGGATGGTGCAATCTGGTAGGTGGGCATACCTGAAAACATCGTACCGGTCCAACGTGTGCGTTCCCCCGTTTCGGCGTAGAACTGCACCTGCTCCTGACCGCTACCTATTGAAGCAACGCTGTCGTGTCCGCCCAACACCAATCCTTCGCTGATAGGCGTAGCGAAGTAGGCAAAACTGATGACCAGAAAGGCAAGGATTGCCACAGCGTCGGGGGCGATATGTTTCAGAAATTTTACCATTCAAAAAAAAGACTTTTGAGGCGCCACAATTCAGTCGCGCGCGATTTTATTATTAAATTCAAGAAATGTTATCGGGGCAAAGTTAGTTAAAAAGTTTTATTACTACGTATATTCCTTCTGATGTTTTTGGGTCGCACCCCTTTCTGCTGATGTAAAAATGTTGAAAAATGACAAAAACAGCACGGGAAACCCCGTTTGCATTTTGCCTCAAAATGTTGTATCTTTGCAAAAGCAAAATGGAGATAGTCCTCGAAAAAGGGCTATCTCCATTGCTTTTAGCGTGGTTTTTAGGTGATTTTAGTGTGAAAATTATCAGTAATATTGTCTTTTCAAGGTTACTCTTCGGCGAAATTATAAGTAGTATTGTTTTTCGCAGGTGTATTGTGCTTTCTCGCGGTAATAATTTTAGTGTTCTGAAGTGCGGAAAATACACTCATTTCTGCTTACTAAAATTTAAAAAAATGACGAATTTTTAAGTGTTGATTTGTCTTAAATTTTCGCATGTTTCATGCTCAAAAATAGGGGGTGGTTTTGAAATTTTAGAGTTGAAAATGTGTGTTCCGTTGCTAAATTCATCCAGAAACAAATCCTTAAATTAGTTTAAAAAAGCCCTGCAAGGTCGGATATTCCAAAAAATGTGCTTATTTTTGCAAACTGAAATAATATATATTAAGTAAAGGGGATGGTGTGTCCGTGTGGCATTACTGTTCTTGTAGATATGCTAATTGTATGAAATCCAATTTTTTAATCGTAAACCTCGTGTGTGTATTGACCGCATTCTTTGCAGCATGTGGGAGCGATGATGATTATACAGTGTTGACGGTGTCGCCCACTACATGTGTGGTGACGAGCGTAGAAATGGGTTCTATTCCCTGTGTGAGAACAACAAAGAGTTCGGAGGGGAAAGACAGTCTCTACGTCGTTATGATCAATGGCGCTTACTATCCTATGAGCATCGACCAGAAATCGGGACATATCTTCAATGTCGATTCGTTGCCTTACGGTTGTGATGCTGAAAAAGTAACATTCGCTACGCTCGCTTGTTCGGGAACAATGGCTATCAATTCTTTGAGTCAGCAAGATGTTGATACCTTTTTTGTAGCAAAGGATAGTACGGATTTTCGAACTCCTCGCAAGGTAACTGTTTATTCGCCCGACGGAACTGCGAAACGCACTTACACGATGGAAGTGCGTGTGCATCAAGAAGATGGAGATATGTTTGTGTGGACTCCCTACGCCGAAGCATCGGATGCATTTGCGGGAGCAACGATTCACACCGCCTTTGTTCACGAAGAAACCCTCTTTGTTTATGGTGAGGAAAGTGGTAACCCCGTGGTGTTTACTGCATTAGCGACAGCACCGACGGATTGGACGAAGCATACTTCAAATCAAGTGGTTACTTCTGTGGTGAAGTTTAATACGGAACTTTACGCCCTTGCCAACGGTGCTTTAGTACAGTCGACGGACGGTGTCGAGTGGACTGCTCTTTCGACCACACTTACCGAACCTTTGACGATGCTTGTGGCAGGTACTACAGCGCTTTATGGACTGACGAGCAATGGATTTGTTGCCAGCGCGGATGGTGTGAATTGGGGACAGCAGGAAGCTGATGAACCCGAATATCTTCCTACGGGAAATTGTGCCGCAACTTGTTTACCTTCAATGACGGATGATACGTTTGAAGATATTATGCTGGTGGGCACTCAAGGCGACAAGAGTGTGGTGTGGAAGTTGAATGTTGATAAGATGGGTGAATATGACAATCTGTGGATTTACTACCCTGATACAGACTTGAACCCTAATCCCTGTCCCTTGCTCACACAGCGCAGTGTTTATGCCTACGATGGCGGAACATTGTTGGTGGGACAGCAGCAAGATGGTGCGTTTGCTATGTGCTTGAGTCGCGACAACGGCAGAACGTGGGATTCTACAGCGCTTCCGCAACCTGAAAATATCACGATGCCTTGCGTCACTATGGTTGATGCCAATAATTTCATCTGGCTCATTACGCAGGATGGAAACGTGATGAAGGGACGTTTCAATCGCTTAGGTTGGATAAAGCAGAATAACGTGTTTCAATAGAAAACGATCATGGAACTATGAGGAGTCGGTTCTCCTTCCCTCCACACTTTCGTCATCGATTCTCCTTTAGTATTTAACCTTTTTCTTTAATAATTTATAACACAACAATTAACAATGGACAAGAAATTTAGTTTGTCTTCTACAGACAAGAAACTCGCTGGTGTATGCGGTGGCGTAGCTGCTTACATGAATCTAGATGCAACACTTGTACGTGCGGCATTCATTCTCCTCACACTCTTCACTGGTATCGGACTTATCGCATACCTCGTGTTGTGGCTTTTGGGTAACAAGTAATTGATACTTACATCCTCAAAAAACAATAAATCCCATCTTAATTGTGCGTTACCCCTTACTAATACTCCTATGGTTCACATCGATCTGCTTGTTTGCGCAGGACGATGATGATACTTGGTACCGGTTAGAACTCGGTGCAGGTGTTGGTATGGGGTACGCACTCAACGATGGCAATTCGGCATTGTTCGGCAACGGGAAAATGGCGGCGGGCATTATTGTGCGTTTCCCCCTGAATCCGCGCATGGCGATTAAAACAAATCTAAACTATCTCAAGGTAGATGGTGATGTCAGCGGCGTGAAAAACTTCTATCCCGCAGTACCAGGTGTGGCAGGTGAAGAGCGCTTGATGTACAACTTTCAAGGAGCGATTTACGACTTCTCCGTACTTTACGAACTTCATTTCTTACCCTATGGATTCCTCCCCACTTACATGGGTTATCACCAGTTGGTGCCATACCTGCAAGTAGGATTTGGAGCAGTATATGGTGACATCAATAAAGAAATAGGATTGTCCATCCCCATGGGGTTGGGTTTGAAATACAAAGTGGCGCGTCGCTGGAATTTAGGTTTGGATTGGCGCATGAATTTTACGACCAACGATACTTTCGACGGGTTAGAAGCGCCGATGGGAATCAGTTCTACTGGATTTAAGAATAAGGACCATCATAGTACCCTCATGTTTACCGTGACCTACGACTTGAGTCCGAAATGCCCAACGTGTAATAAATATTAAGGAAAAAATCAGCACAGACGAGCGAAGTAATCACGAACCTTCGTCTACTCGTTACTCGTCTGCTGTCAACTAACATATATACTATGACTATTCCTCAACATATCGCCATCATCATGGATGGAAATGGTCGCTGGGCAAAAGCCAGAGGCCTTAACCGCTCAATGGGCCACCAAGAAGGTGTGGAAACCGTAAAGCGCATCACTGAGGCATGCGTAAAACGCGGGGTGGAGTACGTAACACTCTACACATTCTCGACCGAAAACTGGAACCGTCCTGCTGATGAGGTCGCGGCGCTGATGTCACTTGTGCTCTCAGCAATGGAGGAAGAACTCTTTATGAAGAACAATGTGAAGTTGCGCTTAATTGGCGACCTCACCAGAGTGCCCGACAATGTGCGTGAAGCAATCTTGAACCTTCAGGAGCGCACGCAGGTGAATACGGGCATGACAATGGTTATCGCTCTCAGCTATTCTTCGCGTTGGGAAATAACCGACACCGTACAGCGTTTAGCGCAGAAGGTGAAAAACGGAGAACTGGCGCCTGAAGACATCACTGAAGAATGTATCAGCAGTCACTTGGCAACAAACTTTATGCCCGACCCTGACTTGCTGATTCGTACAGGGGGTGAGTGTCGCTTGAGCAACTATCTCCTTTGGCAATGTGCGTATACAGAGTTTTACTTCTGTGATACATATTGGCCCGACTTTAGCGCAGATGATTTGGATCTTGCTATAGCATATTTCAACCGCAAGGAACGCCGTTTCGGAAAGACGAGCGAGCAGGTTGTAGAACAAGCGCAAGCATAACTCATAATTCCCTCACAATCTCATCGTTGACTTTACTACTAAATGATGAATTTATTACGAAACATACTTTACGCTCTCTTCTGCGTTATGACCATTAGCGTCGTAGCGCAGAAAAGAGTGATTGTAAATCCTCCAATCAACTATTCTGGTTCACATGCAACATATATTCTCGGCGGATTGACCGTAGATAATGTCGAACCCTATGATAATGACCTCTTGCGTAGTATCTCTGAACTTACTGTGGGACAGAAGATTGAAGTGCCAGGGGTGGAGATCACGGAAGCGGTAAATCGTTATTGGAACCAGGGACTTTTCTCAAATGTAAAGATCCTGGCTGATAGTATCGTCGATGATAAGATCTACCTTCACGTATCACTTTCTCCGCAACCTCGCATCTCAAGCATCTCCTATTCTGGCGTGAAAAAGAGCGAACGCGAAGATATCGAAGAGCGTCTTGGACTTCAGGTGGGTTCGCAGATTACGCCCGATATGGTGTATCGTGCAAAACTCATCATCAAGCGTTACTTTGAAGATAAGGGATTTAAGAATGCTGAGGTGGATATTCAGCAACGCGAGGATATTACGGGCAATAATAAGGTGCTTGTAGACATTAACATCAACAAGCAGAATCGTATTAAGGTACATAAGATTTACGTTACTGGTGTTGATAAGAAACAGGCGAGAAAGGTCAAGAGGGCGATGAAGAAGACACGTGAAAAATCATTCCGTAACTGGTTCCGCTCAAAGAAGTTCTTGCCCGAAAAATATGAAGAAGACAAGGGACTTTTGATTGACAAACTCAACTCTTGGGGATATCGTGACGCCCTGTTGCTTTCCGACAGTGTGGCACAAATCGATGATTCACACGTTGATATTTATCTTGACCTTTATCAGGGACAGAAGTACTATTTGCGTAATGTCTCTTGGGTGGGTAACACCGTTTACGACTCTGAATTCTTGGATTATAACTTGAAGATGGAGCGCGGAGATGTTTATGACCAAGAACAACTTCAAAACCGTCTGCAGGTGGACGAAGATGCTATCGGCAATCTCTATTACAACAATGGTTATGTATTTTCAAGCATTGATCCCGTCGAAATTAACATCGTGGGCGACTCAGTAGACTTGGAAATGCGCATATCGGAAGGACGCCAGGCTACGCTGAATCGCATAAAGATTACGGGGAACGACCGCGTGTATGAAAATGTCATCCGACGTGAGTTGCGCACAAAACCCGGTGACCTCTTCTCAATGGAGTCAATCAAGCGTTCTTTGCGTGACCTTGCAGCAATGAATCACTTCGATTCTGAAATCTTACAAACCGAACTCTTCAAGAATATCGATACCGACCCTGAAAACGGAACTGTAGATATCACTTGGCCATTGGTAACAAAGGGTAGTGATCAAATTGAACTCTCAGGGGGTTGGGGACAAACAGGTATTGTAGGGCGAATCGGATTGAAGTTTACGAACTTCTCCGTGCAAAATATCTTCCGCAAGGGAAACAAGCGCGGTGGGTTCTTCCCCCAAGGGGATGGTCAGACCCTCCAACTCAGCGGACAGACCAACGGTACGTACTATCAGAGTTACTCGCTCTCATTTATTGACCCCTGGTTTGGCGGTAAGCGCCCCAATCAGTTCTCATTCTCGCTCTATTACTCAAAGCAGAGTGACGTAAACTCTAACTATTACAGTTCAAACTACTATAATAACTATTACAACTACCTTTACGGTTATGGTTCAAACAATAGTTATTATAACTATGCCAACTACTATGACCCCGACAAGTATGTAAAGATGTTGGGCGTATCAATAGGTTACGGTAAGCGCTTGCGTTGGCCCGATGATAGTTTCAGCTTTATGGCAGAATTGGCGTACACACGCTATATGCTGAAGAACTGGCAATACTTCATTATCACAGACGGTAAGTGTAACAACATCAACTTGTCGCTTACGTTGAGTCGTGCTTCTACCGACAATACGTTCTTCCCCCGTATGGGTTCAGAGTTCCTCGTGAGCGCAACGTTCACGCCACCTTATTCTCTCTGGGAAAAGAAGGATTATAGGAACCTCGCGACAAACTATCAGAGCAGCACTTATAGACAAGAATCACAGGAAAAGTATCGCTGGATTGAGTACCACAAGTGGAAGATGAAGTTCCGCTCTTACACAGCATTGACTTCTAAAACAAAGTGTCCTGTGTTGATGACACGCTTCGAATTTGGTATCCTCGGAGCGTATAACCGCTACTTAAAGTCACCGTTTGAAACTTATTATGTCGGTGGTGACGGTATGTCAGGTTACTCAACGGGGTATGCTACAGAAACCATTGGTCTTCGCGGTTACGAAAACGGTTCGCTGGGTGGTGCCGACGGTCGTAATGCTTACGCTTACAGCCGTATGACCCTTGAATTGCGTTATCCCTTGATGCTCGAAGCGAGCACTTCGCTCTTCGCACTCGCTTTTGTAGAAGGTGGTAATGCGTGGGCAGATGTCAATAAGTTCAATCCCTTTGATATGAAGCGCTCCGCAGGTCTCGGTGTGCGCATCCTCCTCCCCATGGTCGGACTTATGGGTATTGACTGGGCTTATGGTTTCCAAAAGTATGGTACAAATGGCATGAGAATGGGTGGATCACAGTTCCACTTCGTTATCGGTCAAGAATTCTAAATCTTGTAACTATGAAATTTCTATCATCCCTTTTATTCTGTTTTGCAGTAGCCTTTGGCGCTGCAGCACAGAAATATGCGCTAATAGATATGGAATATATTCTCGAAAATATTCCTGCTTATGAACGCGCAAGCGAACAGTTGAATCAGGTGTCTAAAAAGTGGCAGGCAGAAGTAGAAGCAGTTGATAATGCTGCGAAAACCCTGTACAAGAATTACCAGAATGAACTCGTGTTCCTTTCTGAACAGCAAAAGAAAGACCGCGAGGAGGCAATCATTGCCAAAGAGCGTGAAGCCAGTGAGTTGCGCAAAAAGTATTTTGGTCCTGAAGGCGAACTTTACAAGAAGCGTATGTCGCTTATCGAACCCATTCAAGAAGAAATCTATAATGCCGTTAAAACCATCGCCCAGCAAAAGGGATTTCAACTCGTTATAGACCGCGCTTCAAATAATGGCATCATTTTTGCATCTCCATCAATAGACATCAGTGCAGATGTACTGGCTAAATTGGGATACACACGATAACACATAATTATTTAAATAACACAAAAAAGAAACATGAAGAAAATCTTATTGATGTTGCTCCTTGCAGCACCTGTAGCGCTCTTCGCGCAGAAGTACGGTCAAGTAGACTATTTTGCTCTTGTACAAGCAATGCCCGACTTTAAGACAGCGCAGACTGAACTTGAAACCATTGCAAAGAATTACGAGGCAGACCTCACTGAAATGCAGAAGGAAATCGAAACAAAGTATCAGAAGTATCAGGCGGAAATGAATGAGCAGACTCCTCAGAACATTCGCCAGCGTCGTGAACAGGAACTTCAGGATCTCTCTCAGCGTTTCCAGCAGGCACAGGAAGACAACCGTCGTTCTTTCGAACAAGAGCAGCAGAAGCGTCTCCAACCCATCTACGTTGCAGTTGCTGACGCAGTAAAGGCCCTCGCCGTTGCTGAAGGTTATGTATACATCATCGACAAGCAAGCAGCACAGGGCACATACATCTTCCTTAACGACAACCTCAACGAAGACGTAACAAACAAGGTAGCCGCAAAGCTCGGCATCACTCTCGCTGCCCCTGCCCCCGCACGTCCCGTAGCAGCACAGTAAAACAGAATATTAAAATGAGAAAAGCAGTCTCGATGAGACTGCTTTTTTTATATGCGAGTGCAAAGGATTGCAGGTTACTTAAAGTCACACTCAAACAGGACTTTAGGTTTCTATACTTCTGGTTCAGATAACACAGAATAATTTTACTTCAATAAATAAAAAACTTAATTATCATTGTGTTATGTTAATAAATGTTGTAACTTTGCACGGAAGTATATATTCGTATTATGTTGAAGTATAGCGCAATATTTAACCTGTGGTTTATGCAACAAGTATTGTTGCGTACGGGTTTCTTGTGCGCTAAAATTACCCCCCCATTTACAACACGCTGATTTACAGTCGCTTAAGAAGGTTTTGTTCTTATCTTGTGAATCTGTGTGTCTGCTTGGAACCTGCGCTTTGCGTGGGGTTCTTTGTCGTATGCCTTCGTGAATTGTTTTCGCGAAGGCTTATGTGTTTGAATATAAATAACTAACAATAATAATTTAAAAAGAAAGTCATTATGGAACTTAATGAAACAATCGTACCCGGTAGAAATTATTCTAAGAGTTCAACTTTAAATGCAGGCTCTGTAGTAAATCCTGCTCAAGCAAGTGCGGAACCCCAAAAGGACAATACGCCTGTTGTGGGATTCTTGTACTCTATCTCTCGTGAAGGTATTGGTGAGTATTGGCCTATCAAGTTGGGTCGTAACACTATTGGTCGCTCTTCTTCTTGCTCAATTCAGTTGTTAGAAGGTTCGGTGAGTGATCTGCATGCTTCTTTGAGTGTTAAGATTATGAAGTCTACAGGTCGCTTGGTTGCAAGTGTACGTGATGAAGGTTCAAAGACGGGACTTTTCCTTAACGACGAAGAACTTGATTACGATACCTATGCTTGTAAGAACCTTGATGTCATGGTAGTTGGTTCTAGTTATCGTTTACTTATCGTATTGATAGATGCGGTAGATTATGGACTTTCCGCTGCAGAAAATTTCGTTGCAGTTAATGATAAACCAGCTTCTGTGACTCCTTCTAAACCTGTACCCCCTGCAAATTCTATGGATAACGATCCTTTCGCACGTCCTGCAGGCATCAATATGAATGAAACGATTGATATTGAAGGTCGCGCTTATGGTAAAATAGAAAAGACGCAATGTCTTTAATCTAAACGTTAGTTTACATATAGAACAATATGCCTACTTACATAATTCAAGGTAAGAGTGAATTAGCTCAGAACATCCGTTACGAAGTAGATTTAGGTTTTGCCCCCTTAGGTGCTGGTGGCATGGGGCAAGTGTTTCGTGGAGAGCGAGTGGACTTGAAGACTGGGTTGCGTCGTGATGTAGCGGTGAAATTCCTTTATCAAGACTTACCGCTCTCTGCAGTCAGTCGCTCGCGTCGTGAAGCTTCGATCCAGATTCAGAATGAGAATCTCATTGAAATGATGGGGTTCGTTGAGATGGAAGAGACGGATAAGCAAGGAAATGTCTTGACGCGCAACTTCGTTGTCAGCGAACTGCTTCAAGGGGTAATGCTTTATGACTTGATGCAGGGAAAGACGACCGATGTTGCAGGTAATCCTGTAGGCTATGCCGAAGAACTTTACGCCTTGCTTAGCAAAGACCGCATTGAGTTTGCTAAATTCATCGTTACCAAGATCCTCTCAGGTGTAATGGCTTTGCATGATAAGGGTTTTATCCACCGAGATATAGACCCTAGTAATATCATGGTTACAAAGGATGGTTGTGTAAAACTTATCGACTTTGGTATAGCTAAGGAAGTTGAAGCCTCTTTAGGTAATTCTCAAAACTTAACAAAGTTTGGTTCGTTCATTGGTAAACCCAGTTATGCTGCTCCTGAATTGATTTCAGGGGACGTTGCGGCGCATAATTACACTACTGATATATATCAAGTAGGTATCCTTTTGTATGAACTTTCAGTGGGTGCTCGTCCGTTTACTGGTGCTGATCACGAAATTATGGCAAAGCAGTTGAACGATCCGCTCCCAACGGAAAACGTTCCTCATTCAGGTCTTGCAAAAGTTATTAAGAAAGCAACAAATAAGTCACAGAGTGAACGCTATCGTAGTGCAACTCAGTTCAGAGCAGATTTGGAAAACTGCGATGCGTTGGTAAAGCAAGTAGAGGCGACTCCTAAGCAAACTACCAACAAGAAGCAAGATTCCAAGTTGTGGGTTGGGGTATATGCGGCAACTATGATTATTGGTATATTATTGGGACTTATTATTTAATGAGATTATGAAATCTGTATACTTAAGATTATTGACAACTCTTTTCGCGTTTGCACAGGTTATAGCGGTGTTTTCCGAGGAGAGCAATGCAACAGTTGTCTGTAATATAACAAATAAAGAAGAAAGCACCATTACGCATAATGGCGTGATGTATATGCTTCCTGAAGAAGAACTAACATTGGAATTCGCTATTACAGAAACTCAAGATATAGCGGAAGTTAACTCATTGAACCTCTTGTTGTCATCATCAGCGGGTGATAATACTTCATACTCTTTAAATTGTATTCTGACTCATGGGGTGGTGAGAATCTTAGATAAGGAGTTTACACTCCCAAATGCAAATGTAGATTATACAGTACAGGTTTCGATGGATTACACAGTAGTGCCTCCTGTTGAACCTGAAACTCCTGGAGAAAAAGAGGAGGAAACACCTGCGTACGATGCTACGAGAACCTTAGTATATAATTTCCCCACGAAATTACACTTGAAACAGTGGCCTGTAGTTGATGAGGTGCCGGCCCTTAAAGAGTATTATTATGCGGGGGAAAATGTTGGGGTTAACGTTAATACCTCTGGTGGCTATACAGATGGTTGGAAGTTTACATGGGCTAATGGTGCAGAATCTAATTCATCTCAGTATGCATTTGTTACAACCTATCAGGGCGCAGGAGCAAACGATCAATCGTTTAATGTAGTGGTAAAAAACTATGCTCCAGACGGCAAAACTGTATGGTTCCAAGAAACTTATTACTTCCCTATATATACATATCCTGCCCCACAGGTTAATGTTGTTGGAGATGGAAATGTGACACTCTTGGATGGTCAAGAGTATACTATAGGTGTAGAAACTACAGGAGGCGTTGCTGATACTTGGGAGTATAACTGGATGTATCAAGGTACTACAATGAGCCATACTGGTAAGACGTATCTTATTGATGCAAACAATAAGAGTTCAGAGGATCGTACGGATAATTACCAACTCGTTGTAGAAAATTCACTGCCTAGTGGTGAGAAGTATTCACAAACCTATAATTTTACTGTTTGTGTCAAGGGTATAGACGTCGAATGGGGTAGTGTGTTGCCTACGGATGTAGTAGAAGGAGATGAAATTGAAGCTGAGGTTTCTATAGTAGGTGCACTCAAAAGTTCATGGAATTATACTTGGAACCTTGAAGGAGAAAATCAGTTGAATGAAGGTAATAGTTTTAAGTTTACTGCACCTGAAGTTAATGAAGAAGGCTGGGAAGATTATACATTATCAGTAAAGTCTCAAATTAATGAATATGTTACTGGTGTATTAACCATATCCCTGTCGGATAGTTACGGTGATGGATGGAATGGATGCGCGATAGTTGTAAAACAAGATGGTGAGCAGATAGGCACAGCAACAATAAACACTGGTGGTCGAAATAACACTGTACAATTTACTTATGATTCTTCAAAAGAATACACGTTCTACTGGACTAAGGGGAATTATCCTGATGAATGCTCTTTTAGTATTGCAATAGATGAAAATGTTGTGTACAGTGCAAATAAGAGTCAATGTGAAGCGTTCTCAAATTCACAATTGATTTATCAGATTGCACCTGGTGTGTTTAGTTATACCCTATATCATGATATCAACGTTTGGGATACGCCTGCTACAGAAAAGACCTCGCTCTATGATATTGCTCTTCTTCATGGTCAGCAGTATGAATTCGCTATTGAGACTACAGGTGGTAAACCTAATGGTTGGTCGTACGAATGGTTTCTTGATGATGTGAAAATTAGCGGTGCAACAGCTAAGAATTATAATGCCACTATGCAAAATACGGGTAGTGGTGTGAAGCATTGTGTTTATAAGGTTATTGCTCGCAATGTCACAAATGGTATTACCAGAGAATTGGAGGAAACTTTTAATGCTGAAGTGTGGCCCGCAGTGAGTGAAACACATTCGCCTGAAAATCAAGACTACTATTATGGAGATGCCGTAAATCTGTCATTCAATGCTTCAGGTGGTTACGCTGATGGTTGGGACTATACATGGCATCAAGACCCCGTGTTTGGAACAGTCCAATTATCGCTGTCTGATAGTTATGGTGACGGCTGGAATGGATGCGCTATAGTTGTAAAACAAGATGGTGAGCAGATAGGCACAGCAACAATAAACACTGGTGGTCGTAATAACACTGTACAATTTACTTATGATTCTTCAAAAGAATACACGTTCTACTGGACTAAGGGTAGTTATCCTAATGAATGCTCCTTTACGATTAAAATTAATGGTGTAGAAGTGTATACCGCTTCAACAACTCAGTGTAATAATTTCTCTAATGGTGCGCTCATTCATAAAGTAGACAAACAGGAGATAGAACTTAGCAAGAATAATTGGTATAGCTATACTATTGCTGATTCCAATCCTGAGGTTAACTCTACGGATGAGTTTACTTTAACTGTAGTCAACAATCACCCCAAAGCGCCTAATGGTGCTCCTTTGTACCAAAAGGAAATCACGTTTAAGGTTACGGGATGGTCGCATGGTTCTGTGAGTAGTATGAGTTTTGCGAACAATCATGAGCACTATCGTAGTGGTGATGACATTCCTGTTACAGTGACCACTACAGGTGGTTACCCAAATTGGTCGTATAAATGGTATTACAATGACGAATTGGTGGCAACGACAGCTGATCCTCAATATACATTCCAGGCTCAGATAAATGAAGGACAAACTTCTGATGAGCGAGGTGTGTTAACCATATCTATGTCCGATCAATATAATGATGGTTGGAATGGATGTGAACTCATTGTAAAACAAGATGGTGAGTATTGGGGCACTGCTACAATAAACAATGGTAATCATAATACAGTTCAATTTGTTTACGACCCCAATTGTTCGTACGAGTTCTATTGGAATGTAGGAAGTTATTCTAGTGAATGTTCTTTCGATATTGCGATAGATGATGAAGTGGTGTTTAGTGCAAACGGAAGTCAATGTGGATCATTCTCAGATGGTCTGTTGGTATATCAAATAGCGTCACAAGTTCACATGTTTGTTGTTGACCAAGTAGCAGTAGTAGCAGAAAATACAATACCTGCTAATCTGCATGAAAAGTCATGCAATGGATCTAGAGAATTTAGAGTTTATGCCGTAGAAGAGTTTGCTGATGATTTCACTATGAACCAAGTTACGTCTAGTGGTGGTTATAATACTTATGCGATTAGAAGTGGTAATACACTAGACTTTAATGTGGAGCGTGCTACGGGAGGATACAACATCTATAATGACTCCTACTGGTATTATACATGGTATGAAAATGGCGCAGTAATAAAGTCAGGTAGTGCGCCAGGTAAAAACAGTTATCAGATAGCATCTGTTCCTGGAAACAATTCCGAGGTAAAGCGTGTAGACACTAAAACTTACCATCTTGAGATCTCAAATATGGGACCCTACGACCAAGAGTGGTACAACAAGGTGTATGAAGAGAAGGTGTTGAAAGTTTACGCTCGTCCTCAGATTCCCAACAAATTGATGGTGAAGGGTAATGGTACGACAAATACATTGGTTTGTACAATTAGCTTGACGGATGAAGCGTTAGAGGCTCGAGAATACTTGTTCGTATTTGGTTATACCGATGCAAGTGGTAAGGACCATCCGATGACACCGACTCCCAATCGTTGGTGTCAGATGAAGAATGTATCCGTGAATGATGCGCAAAAAAGATTCTGGGTATATACTCGATGGAACTATGATGAAGATACTTATGTCACCAGCGGAAGAATATTCCTTGATGGTAATATAGAACATGAATTTGATGCTTCATGCTATAATGGCAATGAGGTTGGCGTTCGTGGAACTACTACAGACATTCAGAATTTTGACGCAGATGATATTTACTTTGATGGTCGTCGACTTGTTGTTAATGCAAACCATAGTGTGGAATGTATCATTACCGTAACATCTTTAGATGGTAAGAACCTTGAAATAAACAACCTTGGTTCATGTAGTTCATTTGATGAGACTATTGATGTGTCGAAATACGGTCGTGGTATTTATATCGTGCGTGTCAAGGTCGGTGATAAGGTGATTAACCGCAAGATTGTCGTTTCATAGTTATTACAAAGCAAATGAAAAGAATACTATTATATATCGCTTTCCTATTTCCTGCGTTTGTGTCAGCTCAAGTCAAGCTGAGCAACGCAGAAATGCGAGACCTTAATAGCAAGATTGTCGATCTGTTGGAAGAGTATGAAGTGCTTATTCAAACTCCAACAGATCGTGCGAGTCGTGACTTTATCGCTTTATTCGAGAATAAGGATATTAAGATTTACAACGACTTATTAGGGTTGAACTCGGAGAAACACCTTACCGTTGAGGAATATATTTCTGTTGTTGGTTCAAAATCACAGGCTTGTAAGGTGATCATTAAGGACATAGTTAAGGGTGATCTTACCGAGGATGTAAACAACTACTTGGTAGAAGTAACCTTTAAGAAGTATATGCAGTACTACGACGGGTGTGGCATCCTCTTTGATAGTCAAGACTTTTATAAGAATGACCATGAATTAAAGGCGTTGATAGCAATGAGTAAGGAGGATCGAAATGTGCGTTTCCGCAAGTTGGATGGTAGCATTGAAACGACAACTCCTCCGTTGAAGAAAAAGTATAAGGTTATTACATATAAAGATCTGAGAGATACCTTTGTGCTTGCTAATGGCAAACGCATTAAGTATAATTCCTTTGATCAGGCCATTTTGGATGACAGTGTAGATTTTCGCTTTACGGATAATGATGTTGTGCTTCGACTTGTACAAGACAGTCCTGGTTGTAACAACTACTCTTTCAGTTACAAACCCCGTCGCTGGAGAATAAAACCCTATGTGGAATTCTCTTTGGGGGATATCTATAAGTTTGATGGTGAACATACTGATAATATCTCCAAGTCTGCCTCAATGATGGAGATGGGTTTGGATATCGGTTATACAATTGTTGCAAAACCAAAGTTCAAACTAAGTCTTTTTACTGGTTTCGGTTTGGCAAATTCAAAGGCGGATTTAGCGTATGACGGTGCTTTTAACTATTCATATACTGCAGCAGCAGACTTGGATGGTGATAGTTACCAGAGATATTATGAGGTGTCAAACTTTAAGGCGACTCAAGAAGTAACGCAATACGTCGTGCCTTTGTACTTGGATTTTGATTTCCAGTTTGCTAAGAGATTTTCTTTATATCTACAGGGTGGGATAAAGGCATATCTTAACTCTGCATTTGACGTTACAAACGTACATGCAGATCTTTATACCTATGGTATTTATCCACAGTATAATGGTTTGAAGATAGAGAATTTTCAACCTATTGGATTTGGTGCAAGCACGCAGGATATTCCAACTCAGGAAATTGAAACTGAATCTATGACGTTTGAAGGATTTGCAGGCGCTGGTTTTAGATTAAACTTGTTTAAAGCCTTGTTCCTCGACGCGCGAGTGTCTTATCAAATGGGCACTCCGTTAGTGAAAACAAAGAACGTTGTGAAACTTGATGCTCCAGAGGAAGAAAGTGCCTTAATACGCTTTGATAATGAGGCCGGCGAACAGGTAAGAAACGTTACAGATATCTTTGACAACATCTCTAGAGGTGGAGTGAAAGTTAACGTGGGGCTATTATTGAAATTTTAATACAAAATGAATAAAAGTACAATCATTAGAATATCCATAGCTTTGGGAATCTTTGTTGCTAGTTTTGGTGTTACATATATCACCAAAATGGCAATCAAGGGTGAATCCAATGCAAGCGTAACTTCTGGGCATACAGTAACCCATGAGGTTTCAATGGAAGAACCTGTTGCTCCTAATAGTGATGTTGCAGTTGTTGAAGATTCTACAAAAGTTACGCAGGGTAATCCCGTAGAAGTGATAATGCCTCGCTTGAATGTCTCGGTAAGTGAATATACTCCTGATTACAGTTCTTTGACGTATAGTTTTACCGTAACGCTCAAAGATTTTCCAGAGAAGGCAACAGCGGATTTCTGTCTTTTTGACATAGCGACTAATGACACTGTGGTTAAGAATCAAGATGGTAAGTTTACAAGAGTAAAACCTGTAGCAACAGAACAGTATCGCTTGATGATTACATGGCGCGACTCTGTCGGATATGAAGGTTTGGCTTTCGACACCATAATCAGTGGGTTTAAACAGATTGAAAAACCTAAGGTAAAGAAGATGGAAGCATCTGAGTTGGAACGTTATATCAACTCTTGCAATCGTAAGTTGACTCAACGCAACAGTCAGATTTCACCTAACGTAAGTTTAAACTTTACAAACTTGAATGATGGGGAAATGGTTCCTGAAACAATAGATGAAATCTACAATAAAATTAAGTTTGAAAAGTGGTTGTCAGTAACTGTTGAGTCCTTAGAATACAACGATGAAAACAAGATAACAGCGATAACCATGACTATTAACCATAACGAAGAATAGTTAAGATATGAAGCGATTTTTCTTTTGCTTATTGATGCTAATGACTTGCAATATGGGTTTTGTTACTGCTCAAGAAAATGTAGATCAAGAAGCTTCAGATTTTAAAGAAAAGGATTTGACTATTGTGTATATTGCACATACCACCGATGTTCCTTTGGCAAAACTGACAGAGAAGTTGGAAGAACATTATAGAAATGGAGTGCAGTTTGCAAATGAAGTCATCTTCTATCTTTCAAATGGTAGTGAACCCTACATCGTGAAGGTAAATACGAAAGGGCAAAACAATGAGGATTTTGAAGCAGAGATTATAGATGAACTTTGGGCAAAGCGTTCTCATGATATTGACCCCTATAGTGATATAGAGAATATTATTAACATTGTTAATGAGAATGATTTCGTCGATGAGGAAGGCAAATTAAAGTATCTTTCTGTTACATTTGACTTCTTCGTAACAGAAACATTCTGGACCATGAAGTATAATGAAAGCATCATTTCGAAATTGTACTTTGCTTTGGATATAAATGAGGTAAAGAAAGATAATCCCGATCTTTATTTCAACGTGCATTATGCCTCTGAAGGTCAGGCAATCGACAACTCAAATAAATTTGGAGTTAAGAACTTGCAGAACATAAATGGCAACGTTCAAGTCATGCCTTATTAACTAGCTCACAAGAACAGACTATGAAGAAAATACAATTGTTTATTTTATCAGCATTTGTGACTCTCGTCATGAATGCGCAAACATTGCCTTCTCAAGTAGAGGTGTTTATGCCACAGATCCTTCAGGAACAGACTGTGTCTGAAACTGAGGTGCAGAAACTTGTGGCCGATGCTTATTGGGGGCAGAAGAAACCGGTTAAGAATAAAAGATATTGGACGGTATACAGCGATAGAGATGATAATCCGGCTTATGCTAATCCTCAGAGCAATTCAACTATTAAAACGAAACTGAACTTTAACCAAGAGGTCAGAGTGGCACAGATTCGTAATGGTTATGCCTTGGTGTATGAGGATAACCTTAATGAATATCCTAATATCTCAAGATTCGCAAAGGTGTTGGGTTGGGTGCCCATGAGCAAACTTCTCTTGTGGAATACTTGTCCAACCAATGATTTAGACATTTATTACAAAGCCCTTATTTCTGCCAATATCTCTGAGAAGACTAAGAACAAGAAGGGCGGATATTACAAGTTGTTTAAGAATCCTGAGAACAAACAAAGATCACAGGGTATCGCTCCCAGTATGGATTTCTACTTCATCATGAAGCGAATGGATGACAATATGGTGCTTTTGTCAAAAGAATGCCGTATGGATGGAGCAACGAGTCAGGTGCTTGTAGGTTGGGTAGAAGAGTCAACTTATGTGCCTTGGAACCAGCGTTCATGTATTGAACCTAACTGGTCGCCCGACGATGTTAAGCAGTTTAATGCAACAAAGTCTACTGTAGATATTTATTACGAACCCACAATGAGAACCAACATTCTTACTTATGATTTCGGTAAGAAGAATAACAGTGGAACGAGCAAGTTTGACCAATATAGAATGTCGCAGCATGTGTTGAGATATCCTATTTTGGACTATCAGTCAGGCAAGAGTAATGTTTACAAGTGTAATGCTTTTGGTACGATTGATGGCGCAATGAATGAAGCCATCATGTTGAAGGATGCGATGGAGCAGGCGAAAAAGGGCATCACAGAAAGTGTGCGTAACATGAATTTGCTCATCTGTATTGATGGTACACGTTCAATGGAACCTTATTTCCCCGCTGTAAAGAGTGCTATTGCTGAAGCTATTAAGTATATTCCTGCTGATCAGACTCTTAAGGTCGGATTGGTGATTTATCGTGACTATACTGATGGTCAAGGACTCGTAGAATATCTCCCCTTGGTATCTCCTAAAGATCCACGAATTACAAACTTCTTGGATAATGGTGGTAAGTATGGCATCAAGAGTTCCTCAAGTGACCGTACGCACGTAGAAGCATTGTACAAGGGTATTGAAACAGCTATAGACCCTCAAAAGATGGGTTTTGATAAGAAGCACAGTAACTTCTTGTTGGTTGTAGGTGACTGTGGTAATGATGAAAATGACCGAAAGTGTTTGAAGTCTGCAGAACTCCTCAATCGCATGATTTCTAACAATGTGCAGTTGATGTCCTTCCAAGTTTTCCGAAAAAATGATCATGCTTGGAGACTCTTCAACGACCAAATGAGTAGTTTGATCAAGCAGAATGTAGAAACTCGTTATCAGAGATTGAATACAGGTGTTAAAGTGTTCTTTGATGAATTAACTAATGGTTACGACTTGAATTCAAAGAACTCAGATCAAATGTATCTTGGTTCTATCAGATACGGTCGTTTGAATGAAGCTATGCCGGCAAATGGTCTTACTGACTTGATCCTTGAAAGTGTCAATAAGTTTGTTAAGTATATTAACAATACAACAGACATTATCAACAACTTCGGTGATGTCAATGTAGAAACCATCAATACAACTGTTAACGAAGAAAGTGTTGCTGCACGTACAAATAGTGCTCGTCTGAAAGAAATTTTGGGTGAAGAGAATTACGCAATGTTCAAAAAGATCAATGCGCTGTATTCTTACATCGGTTATACACCCAAGAAGAATGACCAGAATCGCGAGTATTGGAAACCCGTAATCTTTATCTCAAGTGAGGAATTCAATAACTTGGTAGAAAAACTTCAACCTGTAAATATGGCTGCACAGAAGTCTTCTAATGATAGAATGCCCTATGTTCAAGCCATGAAGGCTTTGGTACGTTCTATGTTGCCTGATATTTCTGAAGCAGAAATGAATGCGAAGGGAACTCAGGAAATTATGAACCTTATCACAGGTTTGAATGTGTCAACAAGTTCAACGAAGGGACCGACTTTGATGCAGATTCAAGATCCTAAGTCTGTACCTCATCAGAAGTACCTCTCAATTATCAATGACTTTGCACGCAAGTACCGAGCATTACAACGTATTAAGTCAAGAGGATATAATTTCGTGTTTATGTCCAACAATATCAAGTATTATTGGATTCCTGTTGAGGACTTACCATAAAGAGTTTAGATAACATATATATATGGAGAATCTATTTGAGATTAAGAATCTTCGTTGTTCATACGATAAACAATATAAAGAGGGTGTTTCAAAGATTGTTTTGGAAATCAATGAATTGAATATCCCTCGTGGTAAAAAAGTGTTTATAGTAGGGGAATCGGGTATCGGTAAGAGTACGATACTCGAAACCCTCGGTATGATGAACAATACAATCGTACCATCTAGCGATGTTAAGTTTGCTTTCAATTTGAAGGACGGGACATCAATAGACCTTAAGCAACTGTGGAAAGATGATACAAAACTCTCGAAGTTCAGATTGAATCATTACAGTTTCATCTTCCAAAGCACGAACTTGATGCGTAATTTTACTGCATTCGAGAATATAGCTTTCACGCGCATGTTGCAGGGATACAGCAAGGAAGAATGCTTTGAACGCACGAAGCAAGTTTTGGAGGATTTGGGCTTGCAGCATATTAATGAGACTCGATTTGCACATGAACTTTCGGGGGGACAGCAACAGCGACTTGCTTTTGCAAGAGCCGTAATTCCTGATTTTACCGTGCTGTTTGGTGACGAACCTACAGGCAACCTGGATGGCGAGAATGCAATGCGTGTGATGGAAATCTTATCTAATCGTTTGGATAAGGGCGAAAATGCATCGGCGGTTATCGTAAGTCATGATATGCACCTTGCAACAAGTTTTGCAGACGTCATTATAAAGATACGTAAGGAAATCAGAACAAAGCAGCGAGCAGAGGATGAAGATATTGCTTATGGGGTGATCGATTCCTCATGTATCTACGTTCCTACAGAGAATCGCACAGAATGGACAAATGGTCAAGAGGCATATCAGACTGCTGAATTCGAGGATTTTTTGCGTAAGAAGTAAACTATAATTTATTAAGTATAAGATGTTCTTAAACGAATATATTAGATTGTTGGCCAATCGTGAGGGTAAAGTCGTACTGGGTAAAAATTATTTTAACCTTTGGTTGTTGACAGCAGTGCTCTTTGCCACATTTATTTCTATTGCTTTCAGTAATGGAAGTATGAAATATTTGTCAGACAAGATGGACGACCCATTTACGAACTGGGTGGATATCCAGAAAGGATATGGCAATGGTGATTTTGACGGATTGAGAATTGCTGTTGAAGACGAAGAACTTCAACAACGTTTCATGTTTAATGAAGTTCAGAATGACAACTACTTCGCATTTACAATGCTTGCTTCCAATGATAGTTATCACTACTTGGAGATTCGCTTTTTTGAGTATTTCAATAGTAAGTTAATGCAGGCTATCTTGAATGAGGAAAATGTAGTTAATGGATGTGCTATTTCTACGGATAGTTTGACTAACGAAACTTACGGAATAGTAGTTACTCAAGATGTATTGACGAAGTTAGGATATTCTACAAAGAACCCTCCAGCCTATTTAAACTATTTGTCACGCAGTTTGAATGCCGATACACTTGGTATTAAGTTGTATGAGAATGAGTTTGCTGCAGCTCCGCTCCCTCTCTTGGCTGTTGTAAAGCGTTTGCCGGGCAATATGGATATGATAGCCTCAAAGTTCTTATACGAACAGTGGAGTAACGACCAAAAATTCCCCTTGGATTTAAACAATCCCAACTACAGACGCAATATTAACTATTTCGTAGAGGAAGGGGTGACTGACTTTGAGGAAAAAGTTACAGCTCTATTGCCTGATAGTCTGAACAACTTTATGTTCCAGATTTTAGAGGAAGAACTACCAGAATTGAAAGGTTTTAAACGTGGTAAAATCTTGTCTGTATTTATGGGAGACCACAATACAGAACTCCAGGCTTTTATAGACATGGACGACAAGATTTCCGCTGCATTTCCGACTGGTGTGACACGCATCTACAAGTATGAATCTTCGGAGTATGTATTACCACAGGCATCTTATCTGTCAATGAACTTCCACTCGCTTGACTCTATTCGTTCATTCGAGCAATTTGTGAAGAGTGAATACAACGTACAGATAGAGATGGCGCAGATCAATGCCAAGGAGAATTTTAATGCTGTAAGTATTATGGCAAACATTTTGTCTTGGGCTATGATTGTATTTGCGATTGTGTGTATCATCATGTTCATCGTCAATATGTTGCAAAGTTACTTCCAGAAGGTAAAGCGTAATCTTGGTACGTTTAAAGCTTTCGGTATTGACTCTGACGAACTGATTAAGGTCTATGTGCTTATATTGCTCACAATAATTCTTACAGCAATCTCCATTTCCATAGTTCTTGTATGGATGATAGAGTTGACATTGCCACTTTTCGATGTCATGAAGGATGGCACGTATAATTATCTCGCATTGTGGAGTACGAAAACAATTTTCTCCATCATTATTGTGCTTGTAGCAACCGTGACTACAGTATTTGTGGTGATGAGCAAGTTGTTGAAGCAAACTCCCGGTGACCTTATTTACGATAGAAATTAAGTTGATATGAGTAACAGGAATGTTGTTATAGACGGAAATCTGGTATACCTTAATATATCAGGCACATGGTATGTGTATGATAGGAGTAAAGACCCTATCGGTTCAGGCGCTATGGGAACGGTGTACTATGGTTTTATGTGTGGAACCAACGTTCCTGTTGCCATTAAAAAGGTGAAGGACGAGTTTGCTAACGAACCAGGTATTCGTAATCGAGCATGCCTTGAAGCATCTTTGATGTTTAGGCACAGAAATCTTGTGGAGATGCTTGGTTTGTGTGAATGGCAACAGGGAAGTGGACCGATCTTTATTGTCTCAAAGTTTGTGCGTGGTGAGAATCTCGATAAATTCGTGAAGCAGAAACTCTCAGGAATTCCGCAACACCGTCGCATCAAGACGATTTGCGATATGGTGCTCCCTATCTTTGATGCGCTCCATTACTTGCATTCAAGTAATATCCTTCATATGGATATTAAACCATCAAACATCATGGTTGAGAATGGTTGCAATATCCGATTAATGGACCTTGGTATCGCAAATGTTGATGCTTACGAGACGGCAAGTCGCTCCATGATGGGCACGCCTAAGTATGCGGCTCCAGAGCAATTTGGAGAGAAAGGTTCGATGGAGACGATTGATAGTCGAACGGATATTTATGAACTCGGAGTTACCATTTACGAATTGTTGTGTGATGAAAATCCCTTCTATTGTAATGATTTCAATGAATTGATAGAGAAACACAAAACATTGTTGCTTCCTTACAACAAGAATGTTCCTCCAGCAATCATTGAGGTGTTGCGTAAGGCGGCACATCCCAATAAGAGTTTCCGTTACGCCAATATTCTGGAATTCCGAAATGCCTTTAAAAATTCATTGGTTACTATAACCTCCCAGCCAACTCAATCATCATCACCCGGGAAGTTTGTTAAGATTTTCCTTGCGATACTCTGTATTGTGTTGATTGCTACAATTTTAATATCTCTATTTATTATCCTATGATACATTTAGAAACATCTTTACCTTATGTAGGAGTGATGGACTCTTCTATAGGAGGTCGTGCTGATAACCAGGACTCATGCGGGTATAGTACGACGAAGAATGGATTGTTGTTGGTGGTGTGTGATGGGATGGGTGGAGGCCCTTCGGGAAAACTTGCGTCAACAATAGCAACTCAGGAAATTATCCAATTCGTAAAGAGTGCAGACGAACATATCATGCGCCGCCCTGTAAGTGAACTTCTCACAAACGCAATTCAGCATGCAAATACAGCAGTGTATTCATATGGGTTAGAGCATCCTGAGACGATGGGAATGGGTACTACCGTAGTTGCTCTCCTTATCAATAAAGACTGTGCGACAATTGCTCATGTTGGGGATAGTCGTTGCTATCAGATGCGCAGAGGTAAAATCGTGTTTAAGACGAATGACCATTCAGTGGTTGCAGAACTGGTTCGTAAAGGTACGCTCACTGAGGAGCAAGCCCGAATATCTCCCAACTCTAATATCATTACAAGGGTATTAGGACTTAAAGAAAGTGTTGAGGTAGATGTGGATGTTGTTCCTTATGAAAAACACGATCGTTTTTATCTTTGCTCGGATGGTGTGTGGGGCACAATGCCTGAAGATAAATTATCAAAGCAATTTTATCGCTTCCCCAATTTGGTTAACATCTTAGAGAGTACAACAATGCTTGTTGATGAAATAGGGGCAAGCGAGGGAGGACATCATGATAACCACACGTTGATAATTCTTGAAACACAAATAAGTTCAAAATTGAAACAGAGAATGAGTACGAAACATAAACGCATCATGCAAGGATTAGCAGTCCTTTTAGCACTGAGCTTAATGGTTAATCTTATTACAATTATTAAGCGAGAACGTAATGTGTCGCAGATGATCACAGTTGAGGGACAGCAAACTACTATTGATAGTTTGTCGTCCGTAAATGCTGATTTGGAGAAACAGAATTCGATGCTAAAGCAAGAGAATGCTGATTATGGACTTCGCTTTGAAGAGGTTGTAACTCGTAAAAATGATACTATTTCATCATTAAGGAAGCAACTTAAGGTGACTGAATCTAAGTTAGAGAAATCAACTAAGTCAACCCCTGCGCCTAAGAAGTCTGCAAAATCGACCTCATCGAAGAAAGGTAAGAAAAAGAAATAACTTAAATTCCTTAGTCTAAAAACATATATTAGTAAACCTATGGAAACAATAAAAATTGGTAGAGATCCTTCAAGTCAGATTTTCTTGAATCATGAAATGATCAGTCGCCATCATGCAATTTTGCGCATCTATCCCACGGGTAAGATGGAACTTGTAAGCATGGGGGCTAATGGCACGAAGTTGAACGGTGCATTGGTGCGCCCGAATGTTGTATATAGGGTGAAGCGTAGTGATATGATTTCTTTCGCAGATAGATACCAATTAGATTGGAATCAAATCCACAACCCCAGAAAGAAATACTATATAGCTGGCATCATTCTGCTCGCCTGCTTGGTGTTATTTGCACTCGTATATGCAGGAAAAGCCGTGTATCGCTACTTTAATCCCTGTTATGAAAGTACACCTGCTGCAAAAACAACCGTAGTGGAAAGCACTTCGCCTGAAGTGACGGAGTCACCCAATGTTACGGAAGAAACAACGCCAGTAACTCCAGAGAAAGTTGAAGATAATAAGTCGAAGGGATTTAGCAAGAAAGACTTTTTCCCCGAATTAGGAAAGGAGAAAAATAAGGATAAGAACACAAAGAAAGATTCTGTAAAAACTTCAACTAAAGATAATGGAAAGAAGGATGACGAAAAGTCATCAAAGTCAAAAGACAGTGTTGGTATTAAGAGTAAAGTAATTATATAAACATAAATTTCAAGTATTATGAAACTAATTAGAATCGGTAGTTCTCAGGTTTGTGACGTGCAAATGGCAAGTTCTTATGTAAGTTCGTCACATGCAGAAATGACTTTGTTAGACACAGGTGAAATCATCCTTGAAGACCTTGGTAGCACCAATGGTACTTTTGTAAATGGTACGAAAATTAAGCCTAACCAAGAAGTTGCCGTGCGTCGTGGTGACAGAATCCGTTTCGCAGATACGGAATTAGTGTGGTCGCGTATTCCCTCACTTCCCAGCAATGCTGCTTACACACAGATTGTCAATATCGGTACAAATTACAGAAATGATATTCAGGTGAATAGTGGCACTGTGAGTCGCTTCCATGCTGTACTTAAGATTGATAAGAAGGGGCGCGCGTTTATCATCGATAACGGCAGTCGTAATGGCACCAAGGTGAATGGTATTAAGGCGCAAAAGGATACTCCTGTTCAGATTAAAAAGGGTGACAACATTATCTTGGGTAATGAGGATGTAACTGACAACCTTCAGCAGTACATTCCGTCTCCATCAAACTGGTTGAAGATTTTGTCTTTGAGTTTGGGTAGTGTAGCTGCAGTTGCTGCGATTGTGTTTGTTGCCTTAAAGTTCATTTCTACAGAACCTACAGAAAAGGCCGTAGCACATGTACTTGCTGAGTATCATTATGAAATCACCTTGAACGACACACCCGTGGAATTTGAAGGATTGAAGTTCCGCTATCCTCAAACAGGAGAGTTAACATATCAGGGTACAGCATTCTTCATTGATCAGCAAGGGCATTTGGCAACAAACCGCCACATTTCACATCCTTGGGAATATCGTAAGGCAACAGAAGATGATGCCGTAAAGAAATATGTTGAAACTTCACTCAGAGAATTGTTTGGTGGGTTGCAGATTTCAACAGTAGAAGAATTTGCTACATTTGCATCTTCACCCGTTGGAAAATTAATTTGTGAGTATATTGTTGATAATTATCCAAAGAGTCAACGTCTTACACAGTTGAATGTACTTATTGACCGTATCCGTAAGTCAAGTTTGAACATTAAGGGGGTGCATAATAAAATTGCTATCGGCTTCTCTGGTCAGATGTATAATGAATATAGCGAATATTCACCTTGTACAGTAGTCGCTGATTCCAAGGAGAAAGATATCGATGTGGCTATCATTCGCTTGAACACCATGAAGACTCCAGAAGATGTAGGTGTTGTATTCGATATTAATAAGGCATATGTATCAAAACTCACGCCAATGGAGGATGATCTGCGCATTATAGGTTTCCCAAATGGTTTGTGGAAGGCAAAGGCTACAACCATTACCTTGGAACCCACGACTATTGAAACAAAGTGTAGCAAGACACCAGGTAAGTATGATTTTGAATGTCAGTCTGCAACAGCAGGTGGTGCAAGTGGTTCTCCGGTTTATTATGCAAACACTAATGAACTTGTTGGAATCTTGTCTGGAGGTTATACGACAAGTGACGGAGGCATAGTTTGTGTTCAGGCACGTTACCTCAAGGAGTTGTATGACAAAGAATGTAAATAAGCGATTATGAATAAGTCGTTGTTATTAAGTCTATTATTCCTTCTTCCTACATTCGTGTGGGGAGAAGGGTATAGTAAGACGCTTGATATCTACGAAAAGGTTACAACTCTCAAGGGTGATACCTATGAAGGATATATTAAGCGCCAAACTATTGGCGAGAGCATTGAATTTTATTCTGTAGTATCAACAATTACGGATTCTACTTACGTAGGAACGTCTATGTCTGAAAAATTTGTACCCGAAAGTCAGTTGAATGAAATTTGGAAATTGTTGATTGAAAAGGGTCTTGTTGAATCTCAGACAGAGGGTGGAAAGAAAGGACTATTGCTGCGCTCTTTTGAAACAAAGGAAAACATTGCGTCAGACGTATATGTGTTGCAAAAGGGTGAGAACTTTGTGAATTACATTGATATTCCGAAAAGAAATGTTGAGATCAAGTTTAGTGAAATCAAGCAGATTGATTATTTGTACGACCCCAATGAATCGTCACAACTTATAGATGTAGTAAAATACTATGACTCAAAGCGTGGTGAAGTTAAAGGGTATATAGTCGAGCAAATTATCGGCAAGTCATTGTCCGTCAAAGACGTTGCTTCAAGTATGGTGACGAAGGTGGAACTTTCTGATATTGAAAGCATTGGAAAGTGTAAGAAAACACCTTCTTTGTCATGGGAAGAACAATCTCGATGGATTGAAACTGTTGAACACACGGGTGGAACTATTGAAGGTTTTGTGACACAAAAGAAGTATGGCGCAAAGGATGGTGATGCCTACATGGTTATTACTACGCTTGATGGGTCTTACGAAGTTGTAAAGATGAATCAAGTGATATCCATTGGTCGTAAACTTAATCGTGAATATATCAGTATTCTTTCTTCTGAATTTGCAGACACCAGTGCGTTGTTTAATGGTGTAAAGGTAAATGAACTGACGTTGAAAGAACCTGCCCGTTTCAATTTGAATAGAGGGGACGTTGTTATTAAGAATGCTAGAAAACTCTTTACAGATATAAGGGTGAAGACGAGTCATAATCAGAATGCCCCAATCATATTACAGAGACAGAAATCGAGTGGCGCTCATGATGTTGTCGCTTTTAAGGTGAACATAAATTCTGAGGATGAACTTGTTTGTAGTTATAAGGAAATTCTTAACGATTCTAAGAATTCTGTTAATGAAAATTCAGAAGATGTAGTCATCAATCGATTTAAATTACCTCATGGCATGTATATGTTCTATGTGAAAGGTGCCAATAAGGTATATTTGGTGAATATTAGAAGATAAAACCAACTCTTCATATAACCTATGAAACGAGAAAGAGGGTGTGTCAAGTTGACACACCCTCTTTATTTTTTTTATTGCTGTCCGGTAAAATTTGTCTCTTTATTTTAGAGAACACGAATTGCACGAATAACACGAACCGAAGGTCGCGCAAGTCAATCCTTGCGGGGTGTTATCTTTGCTTATCGCATACGAATTGCACGAATACCATCCGG
>JAZTYI010000016.1:0-8084 GCA_045636885.1 Alloprevotella sp. | reverse complement strand
TCGACTGCAACAACACCCAGGGCGTTGCCCTGGGCTAATGGCTTTATCCCCTTTCAGGGGAATCGTCCAAGCTGTGGGGCTTATACCATTCAAACATCTTTATATTCATAGAGTTAGATGCGTTTACCGGACAGCAATATTCAGATATGATGAAATTTGTCAGATAGCAGTAAACTTTAGAGTTGCTGCATGTCGTTGAGCTTCTTGTAATAGCCGTCCTTGGCAAGGAGGTCGTCGTGCGTACCGCGCTCTACGATGCGTCCTTCATGGAGTACACAAATCTCGTCAGCGTTCTTGATGGTCGAGAGTCGGTGAGCGATGGCAATTGTTGTGCGGGTCTTCATCAAGCGTTCAAGAGCTTCCTGCACAAGACGTTCGCTCTCTGTGTCAAGTGCCGAAGTGGCTTCGTCAAGAATGAGGATGTCGGGGTTCTTCAAGATGGCGCGTGCAATAGAAACGCGTTGGCGCTGACCGCCTGAGAGACGGCAACCGCGGTCGCCCACATTGGTTTCGTAACCCTGCTCGCTCTGCATGATAAATTCGTGAGCGTTGGCAATCTTTGCCGCTTCCTGCACTTGTTCGAGGGTAGCGTTTTCCACGCCAAAGGCAATGTTGTTGAAGAACGAGTCGTTGAAAAGGATAGCCTCCTGATTCACATTACCAATCAACTTGCGGAGGTCGGAGAGGCGCATGCTCTTGACGTTTACGCCATCAACGAGGATCTCGCCTTCGGTCACGTCGTGATAGCGGGGGAGGAGGTCAACGAGGGTAGACTTACCCGAACCGCTCTGCCCCACAAGGGCAATGGTCTGTCCGCGCTTCACGGTGAGGTTTACGTCTTTGAGCACGTCGGTCGTGCCGTTGTAGGAGAAGGTGATGTCCTTGAACGTGATTTCCTCCTTTAATCCGCTTACAGAAACGGCATCTGCGGGTTCCTTGATGGGGTTTTCGGCATTGAGAATCTTATTCACACGCTCTATAGAAGCCAAACCCCTCGGAATGTTGTAACTCGCTCGTGAAAGGTCCTTGAGGGGCTGAATAATGCTGTAAAGGATGACCATGTAGAAGATGAACGTAGGTGCATCAATGGGTGAATTCTCCATGAAAATGAGTGTTCCACCATACCAAAGCACCAACACAATGAGACAGGTACCCAGGAATTCGCTTACGGGGTGGGCTGACGATTGGCGAATGGCAACCTTTGACACTGCATTGCGAAATTCATTGGTAGATTCATCAAAGCGCTTGCACATCTTTTCTTCAGCTGTGAATGCCTTGATGATGCGCATGCCACCAAGTGTCTCTTCGAGTTGCGACATGGTTTCGCTCCACTTGTTCTGCGCATCTAAACTTTGGCGTTTCAATTTACGCCCAATTTTACCCATGGCCCAACCCATCAAGGGGAGTACGACGATGGTAAAGAGCGTGAGTTCCCATGAAGTATAGATGAGTACGCCGAAGTAGCAGATGAGTAAGATGGGGTTTTTGATAAGCATTTCCAAAGACCCTGTCACGGAATTTTCAATCTCACCAACGTCGCCACTCATACGGGCAATAACATCTCCCTTGCGCTCTCCTGAGAAGAAGGATAGGGGGAGAGAAATAATCTTATGATACACCGAAGAGCGGATGTCGCGTACGATACCCGTACGCATCGGCACCATAATCGCTACAGAGGCGAAGTAGCATCCCGTCTTTAAGAGCGTTGCCATCACGAGGAAACTACCGATGAGCAGGAGGGCAGTTGATTCTCCGTAGACAGTAATCAACTCTGTGGTGTAATAATAGAGGTTGTTGACCAGGATGTCTTTCATCCCCATACCTGCCGTATCCCAAGGAATGAATTTGTAGACCGTCGTGTCCACCTTGAAGAGCAACTGCAACATCGGGATGAGCGACACGAAGGAAAAGACATTAAGCACTGCCGATAAAATATTAAAGAACAGTGAGCCGAAGAGATAGCGCTTATAAGGCGCGACGTAACGACTGATGATTTTGTAAAATTCTTTCATTGGGGAGTTGTTATAGTAAACAAGTTTTTTAGGTACGAGATGACGAGAAGGATAGGGAGGGTATGAAAAGTGAGGAGTGAGGAGTGAGGAGAGAGGAGTATGCCATGCGGAACGACACTCCGGATGGTGCTACTAACTACTCTCTACTAACTACTCTCTAATTTTAGGTTCACCCTTTTCTTCCAAAATCCGCAGGGATTTCGCCCCACTTTTCCGTTTCCCATTTACGCAGGTCATTGGAATAGGAGTGGGTGCGCAACCAAGTTTCGGCGCGGCGGATGTGTTCGTGGAGCGCTTGGGTTTTCTCGTTAAGGGGGAGGGTCGTGCGGCACTGCTTGCGCTTTACCCAAAGCATGGCGTTGACGCTGTCGGAGTAAATGGGAATGGTGTATCCACGCTGTGCCAAGAGGGCGAGACCGTGAACGATGGCTAAGAATTCTCCGATGTTGTTCGTGCCGAACACGGGACCGTAATGGAAGATTTCTTCGCCCGTCTTGAGGTACACACCACGGTATTCCATTTGTCCGGGATTGCCACTGCATGCTGCATCCACGGCAATGGCTTGAGCATCGACGGCCGTGGGAAGCGCTTGACACGCCTTCAAAGCGGCTTGCTTGCGCAAGAGTTCTAAGCGGTCTTTAGAGGGAGTAGGGTCTTTAAGGTCCTTAGAGTCATTAAGGTCTTTAACGCCTGTTGGAGTAGGAGCGCTTTCTCCTTTCTCCTTTCTCCTTTCTCCTTTCTCCTCAGTGCCTTTCCCAATGTATTCCAGCGGACCTTCCTCAAAGGCAATCTCCGCCTCTTCACGCGAGGAGAAGGCCTTGAACACGGCTTCGGGATACCCCTTCACCTGTGCTTCTGCCGCTTCCCACTCGGTGTAGATGCCGGGAGTGTGTCCCTCCCACACGACATAGTATTTCGGTTTCTTTGCCATGTCGGTGGCACGAATTACATACGTTCAGGCATTTCAATGCCGAGGAGTCCCATACCGAGGCGAATGACCTTGGCAACGTTCTGCGAGAGAACGAGGCGGAACACCTTCTTGGCTTCATCCTCTTCGCGGAGAATGCTGAATTCGTGGTAGAATTGGTTGTATTCCTTCACGAGTTCGTAGCAGTAGTTAGCGATAGTTGAGGGCGAGTAATCCACACCCGCAGCTTTCACCACCTGTGCAAATTCTGCCACGTGCTGAATGATTTCTTCTTCCTTCGTAGAGAGCGCAACGTTCGCATTAAGCGTTTCGGGAATCACGATGCCCGCATCTTCCGCCTTGCGGAGAATAGAGCGGATACGTGCATAAGTATATTGTACGAAGGGACCTGTATTACCATTGAAGTCAATACTTTCTTCGGGGTTGAAAAGCATATTCTTGCGTGCGTCCACCTTAAGGAGGAAGTACTTCAAGGCACCCATACCCACGATGCGTGCTACTTCTTGCTTTTCTTCCTCACTCATATCAGCAAACTTACCCGCTTCGTCGCTCGTCTGACGTGCCTGGCGCACCATTTCTGCCACCAATTCGTCGGCATCAACCACAGTACCTTCACGGCTCTTCATCTTACCGTTGGGGAGTTCCACCATGCCGTAAGAGAAGTGCACAAGGTCCTTACCCCATTCAAATCCGAGTTTGTCGAGGAGGATAGAAAGCACCTGGAAGTGGTAATTCTGCTCGTTGCCCACCACATAAATCATCTTGTTAATGGGGAAGTCCTGGAAGCGAAGCTTTGCCGTACCAATATCTTGGGTCATGTAAACAGACGTACCGTCAGAGCGGAGCAAGAGTTTTTCATCCAACCCTTCGCCAGTGAGGTCAGCCCATACACTGCCGTCTTCGCGCTTGTAGAAAAGACCCTTCTGCAGCCCTTCAATCACCTTTTCGCGACCTTCAAGGTAGGTGTCGCTTTCGTAATAAATCTTGTCGAAGCCCACACCGAGTGCCTTGTAAGTTTCATCGAAACCTTCGTATACCCATTCGTTCATCTTGCGCCAAAGTGCGCGCACCTCGCGGTCATTATGCTCCCACTTCACCAACATTTCGCGAGCCTCCTTCATAAGGGGCGCTTCCGCCTTTGCCTTTTCCGTAGCCGCTTCTTCATCCATACCTTCCGCCATGAACTTCGCCGCCAGTTCCTTCACTTCTGCGCGATAGTGCTTGTCGAAAGCCACGTAGTAGTCGCCAATCAAGTGGTCGCCCTTCTTGCCTGACGATTCGGGAGTTTCGCCATTGCCATACTTCTGCCAAGCAAGCATAGACTTACAAATGTGAATACCGCGGTCGTTCACGATATTCGTCTTCACCACACGGTTGCCGTTAGCTTCGGCAATCTGTGCCACAGCCCAACCAAGGAGGTTGTTACGTACGTGACCCAAGTGGAGAGGCTTGTTCGTGTTGGGCGAAGAATATTCAATCATCACGAGGGGCGAACGATCAGTAGGCGTTGTGAAGCCATACTTTTCCGCAGCGTGGATGTCATTCAGCAAGGCAATCCAAGCGGCAGGGGCAATCACGAGGTTCAAAAAGCCCTTGATGACGTTAAACGAAGCAATAACGTCGGTATGTTCCTGAAGGTACTGACCGATTTCCTGAGCGGTGTCTTCAGGCTTCTTCTTAGAAACACGGAGGAAGGGGAACACCACGAGCGTAAGGTGGCCTTCAAATTCCTTCTTAGTCTTTGAGAGTTGCACCTGTTCAGCGGGTGCGTCAAAGTCGTAAAGTTCCTTAATCGCAGCAATGATGGCTGCAGAAAGTTGTTGTTCTATCTTCATAATTAGTTTTTGGTTTTGCGTTGAAAGTTTCTTAAAAATCACCCATTCCAATAGGGGAAAAACGATGTTCGACTTGGTTTTATTTAACTCCGAGTTCGTTTGAAATAACTCCGAGATGGTTTTACCGAAGTCCGACTCCCGTTTTTCCGCATGGTGAATGTGTTTTACCACCTCGGATGGGGGAACAAAATGATTGTTAAATTATCTGCAAAAGTACTATTTTTTAATGTAGTGGGCAAATTCCCGAGCGCCTACCCTTATTTTCGGAATAAAAAAAGGTATTTTTGCCGTGAATTTTGACAGTTGAATGTTCAAACGTTCGCACAACAAGGGGCGAATCCCTTGTTTATTTACCTGTCTATCTCGTCTACTCGTACCTCCCAAACTTGTCTACTCACTCATGACCATCAAAATTAAGGGCGCACGCGTCAACAATCTCAAAAATATAGACCTCGAAATTCCGCGCGACAAACTCATTGTCGTTACAGGTTTGTCAGGCTCGGGTAAATCCTCATTGGCTTTCGACACACTCTATGCCGAAGGCCAGCGAAGGTATGTAGAAAGTCTTTCTGCCTACTCCCGTCAGTTCTTGGGGCGTATGCATAAGCCGGAGTGTGATTATATCAAGGGACTTCCCCCTGCCATTGCTATCGAACAGAAGGTGACGTCGCGCAATCCGCGTTCTACGGTGGGCACTTCTACGGAGATTTACGAATACCTCCGTCTGCTTTTTGCGCGCATCGGTCGTACGTTCTCGCCTGTCAGTGGTGAGGAGGTGAAACGCCATACTGTGAAGGACGTAGTGGATTGTGCGCTTTCTTATCCCGCAGGTACGCGCTTCACTGTGCTCGCTCCGATGCGCATACACGGCGAACGCACGCTCCGCGAACAGTTGGAGATTGACCTCAAGCAGGGACTCTCGCGATTGGATGTGGATGGCGAGATGGTGCGTATCGAGGATTTCCTGGAGGAACGGTTAACGGTGAAAGGTGAAGGGTTAACGGGTAACGAGGGTGACGATTCGTTCAACGTTCAACGTTCAACGCTCAACGTTGAAAACATCTACTTGCTCCTCGACCGTTTGGCGGTAGATAATTCTCAAACCGCGATTTCGCGCCTTGCCGACTCCGTGCAAACAGCCTTCTTTGAAGGGGGCGGAACTTGCGTATTGCGTTTCTACCCTGGGAAAGAAACGGTGACGTTCAGCGAGCGCTTTGAGGCGGATGGCATTCAGTTTGAAGAACCTTCCGACAGTATGTTCTCGTTCAACTCTCCCCTTGGCGCCTGTCCTGAATGTGAGGGCTTTGGGCGCATTATGGGTATTGACGAACAACTTGTAGTGCCCAACTCTTCCTTAAGTGTTTACGAGGGTGCCGTCATGTGTTGGCGCGGGGATAAGATGGGTGAGTGGCGCAAGGAATTTTGCCGTCGTGCTTCCGAAGTAGGCTTCCCGATTTTTGAACCTTATTACAACCTTACGCAAGAGCAGAAGGACTATCTCTGGCACGGCGACGGCAAGGTGCATCATGGCGATGGCGATTGGGATGTCTGCATCGACCGCTTCTTCGACATGCTCCGCGAAAATCAATATAAGATTCAGTATCGCGTGATGTTGGCGCGCTATCGCGGAAAGACGGAGTGCCCCACGTGTCGCGGTTCGCGCTTGAAGAAACAAGCGTCTTACGTAAAGGTGGGCGGGAAGAACATTACCGAACTTGTGCGCCTCTCCATCCGAGAGTTGCAGGAATTTTTCGCTAACCTGACGCTCCAACCCCATGAAGAGCAGGTGGCAGCCCGACTCTTGGCGGAAATACGCAGTCGCTTGGAATTCTTGATGGATGTGGGTTTGGGTTATCTCACCCTCGACCGCTTGAGCAACACACTTTCGGGCGGCGAAAGCCAACGTATTAACCTCGCTACCTCACTCGGAACGTCGCTCGTGGGTTCGCTTTACATTCTTGACGAACCCAGCATTGGCCTTCACTCGCGCGACACCGACCGACTCATTTCGGTGCTCAAAAAGTTGCGTGACTTGGGCAACACAGTGGTCATTGTGGAACACGATGAGGAGATTATTCGCGAGGCAGACTATATCATTGACATCGGTCCGGATGCTGGTCGTCGCGGAGGCGAAGTTACGTTTGCCGGAACTTTATCCAAGGGACTTGCTCACGGAGATGATGCGCAATATAACTCTCACACCCTGCGCTACTTAACGGGGCGTGAAAGCATTGAGGTACCCACTTCGCGCCGACGCTGGAACAACTTTATCGAACTCAAAGGTGCGCGCCACAATAACCTAAAGGGGGTTGACGCCAAGTTCCCCTTGAACGTTATGACGGTAGTTACGGGCGTGAGTGGTTCGGGAAAATCTACCCTCGTCAGAGACATTTTCTACCGTGCCTTGAAGCGCCACTTCGATGAACCTTGCGATCGCCCTGGAGAGTTTATCTCGCTCGACGGCGACTTGAACCAAATCAAGGCGATTGAATTTGTGGATCAGAATCCCATTGGTAAGTCCTCGCGTTCAAATCCCGTGACCTACGTCAAGGCGTATGATGAAATCCGTAAGTTGATGGCGGCGCAACCCTTGGCAAAGCAGATGGACTTTACGGCAGCTCACTTCTCCTTCAATACAGACGGTGGGCGTTGTGAGGAATGTAAGGGCGAGGGAACGGTAACCGTGGAAATGCAATTCATGGCGGACCTCATCTTGGAGTGTGAGGCGTGTGGCGGTAAGCGCTTTAAGAACGACATTCTTGAAGTGCGCTTTGCGGATAAGAATATCCACGACATTTTGGAGATGACCATCAATCAGGCCATCGAATTCTTTACCGAGCATAAGCAAGAAAAGATTGCGCGACGCTTGAAACCTCTTCAGGATGTGGGACTTGGTTACATCCACCTTGGACAACCCTCTTCGACTCTCTCAGGCGGTGAAAACCAGCGCGTAAAGTTGGCGTACTACCTTGGATTGGAGCGCACGGAGCCCACCTTATTCATTTTCGACGAACCCACTACGGGGCTCCACTTCCACGATATCAAGCGCCTGCTTCGCTCTTTCGACGCACTCATTGCCCGCGGGCACACCGTGCTTATCATTGAGCACAATCTCGATGTGATTAAGTGTGCCGACCATGTCATAGACCTCGGTCCCGAAGGCGGTGACGAGGGCGGAACTATCATTGCCTGTGGCACGCCTGAGGAAGTCGTGGCACAGGGTGTGGGTTACACGGCGCGCTTTTTGCAGGAAAAATTGCGTTAATATATAATGTTGGTAAAAACAGTCCGGACGGGGCTCGGGCGCCG
>JAZTYI010000015.1:0-5247 GCA_045636885.1 Alloprevotella sp. | reverse complement strand
GAAATCATCAAATAGAATTGTAGAAATGTGTCCTTAATATGTTTGAAGTTGAGTTTTTAAATCTCTTAAAAATAAAAAAGGCGCATAAGCGCCTTTTTTATAGTAAAAACATGTCTGTTACCAATTCTTAATAAGGATAATTGTAGTGGTAATGAATGATAGTAATGACAACCAAGTTGAAATTTGGCGTATGCTATTACCGTTATTGATATATTGGTTGCTCTTAACTTCATTAGGTTGTACGTATACAACGTCATTTTGTTTTAAATAGTATACTGGTGATGAAAGTACATCCTTTGAACGAAGGTCTACATAGTAGTTTGCAACTTGACCATTTTCATTACGCATAACTAATACTTTGCTACGGTCTCCTTGTATAGTAAGGTCTCCTGCCATACCTATGGCTTCAAGTAAAGTTATGCAGTCTTTGTTTAATTGGAATCTATTGGGGTTTTTCACCTCCCCTAAAATTGTGATATAATGGTTTACAGGAGAAATAGATACAATAGCGTCATTTAGAAGTCCCTTTCTCAAGATAGATTGAACCTCAGTTGTAAGTTCTGAACGGGTCTTCCCTGCAACCATAACCGTACCAACACCAGCGACGTCTACAGTACCATCGGGAGCTACTGTGTAATATGACATTTGGTTAGAGTAATTTTGTCCACTTATAGAACCTGCTTGCATGGTTACAATGGGAAGATTGTAACTTACAGCATCTTCAGGTGTCAAACTACTTGTTACTACAATGGTTAAGCGGTCACCAGGTTGAAACTCTACATTTTCATTTGCTTGAACTTGTATTGTTTCCGCATTGGCAAGGTCTTGAAAATAAATAACTTTTTCCTTTGTGTTACAAGCGCTAAATGCTAAAATCGTAGTTGTAAGAAGCAATAATACCTTTTTCATATCTAAATGTTTTGTGACAATCTCTTTATATTATGCAAAAGTAAAAATAATATTTTATATGGGTGAGCATTTTTGCAAATATAATCTATGAAAACGATAAATCTATTTTCTCATCTCTTCTATTAATGTTTTCATTCCTTTAATTTTCTCACCAGTTATTTGCTGTAAAACACGTTTTACTATTGTGCGTTTAATTGTAGCATAGGCATAACTGGGGGTGATGTCGATGCGACCAATGTCAGAACCATGACATCCTCCTTTTTTGCAAAAAAAACCGACAATGTCAATCTTTGAGAGTTTGTCGCGTTTGCCACGTCCAATGTAGAGTGATGTCCACACTGAAGGTTGGGGGGTGATAGTGAGTGAACTTACTTCAAGCAATTCAGCTGAGGGATAGTAGGGTGGAAGGACTTCTTCAGGACCAAGGATAAGGTGAATTTCTCCACTTGCAGTCCATCGTGCGGTGCGTCCAGAACGATGAGTGAGTGTTTCTTCGTCGGCGGGTAAATGGTAGTGGATGACAGCACCCACTTCGGGTATGTCAAGTCCTCGAGCTGCCAGGTCGGTGGCTACTAATACATTCGTACTTCCTGCACGGAATTTATACAATGAACGCTCACGGTCTTCTTGTTGCATGCCGCCGTGATAGCAGGAGACTTCAAATTTATGCGTTTTTAAGAAGGTAGCTATGCGTTCAGCGCTTTCTCGATGGGCTACAAAGACGATAGAGGGAGAACCAGCTATGTGGGTCAGCAGTTGGGCAAGTGTGTTCAGTTTGTCTTTTTCGGGAGAAGGAGTAAAGAACCATGTCACCGTATTTTGTGATGCTTCCTCCTTTGACGTAGGGAGAAAATTCAATATTTGCGCATTGCTCCACTTGTTAAAGAGATATGAATCGTCTTGCTCATTCGTATTGAGACTGGTCGCAGAAGTGAAGATAACTTGCTTAATGAACTTGAGTTGCTTCATGATTGATTCCATTTCTGCTTGGAAACCCAATTCGAGGCATTTGTCAAACTCGTCGATGACGAGTGTTGTAACTAGTCCCCCGATGATGTTTTCTTTTGTCAAATGGTCATTCAGTCTCCCTGGGGTGGTAAAGATGATGTGCGGTTTGATGGCATCAAGTTTGCGGTGTTCCTCCATCGTGGGGCGCCCTCCATGGAGCGCTAAAGAACGATAGGGCGTCTTCATACGTTTGAAGACGTCATCTGTTTGTTGAGCGAGTTCGCGTGAAGGTACAATTGCAATGATCTGAAGGTTGTCACCTTGCTTAGTCTTTTCTAATTTTTCAACTAAGGGGAGCAGAAAGGCCATTGTCTTACCACTGCCTGTGGGGGAAAGTAGTACGATGTCTTTCCCTGTCGCAACTTCATCGTACATATTTAATTGCATGGGGGTGAGTTGCGTAAACCCCATGCGTTTGAGTATCTCTTGATGTTGCATTTGTATTAAAGCATTTAAGGTGAGAAGTCCTAATTTAGAACTCCTCACCTACAATTATTCGTTTTGTCTATCTACCTTCCAGAGGCACATATTTCATTTCGTCAACCACACAACGGTAAGCGGGACGGATGATGCGCTTGCCTTCAAAGTTGAGTTCTTCATTGCGGTGTGCACACCAACCAACGATACGCGCCATGGCAAAGAGGGGGGTATAGATTTCCTGGGGAATGCCAATCATGTCGTACACAAAACCAGAGTAGAGGTCAATGTTGGCACAGAGTTTCTTCTTATCGCCACGCACTTCGTAGAACGTTTCAATGGCGAGGCGCTCAAGGCGTTCGAGGAAGGCAAATTCGCGGTCGCGCCCCTTTTCGTGTGCTAACTCACGCGCCATTTCCTTGAGAAGGAGGGCACGAGGGTCGGAGAGGGTATATACGGCGTGACCGATACCATAAATAAGTCCGGCACGGTCGTAAACTTCCTTGCGAAGCAGACGCGTGAGGTAGCGCTTGATTTCCACTTCGTCTTCCCAGTTGCAGATATTCTTCTTCAAGTGTTCCACCATGTCGGTCACCTTGATATTCGCACCCCCGTGCTTGGGACCCTTAAGCGAACCGATACCGGCTGCGATAGATGAATAGGTGTCGGTACCCGTAGATGACGTTACACGCACCGTGAAGGTAGAGTTGTTACCACCACCGTGTTCGGCATGGAGGATGAGTAGGAGGTCAAGGGTACGCGCTTCGAGATTCGTAAAACCCTTGCCCTTAAGCATGTAGAGGAAGTTTTCGGCTATAGAGTAGTTTGCTTGCGCATGGCGGATGTGGAGCGAGCGACCCAGCGACTTGTGGCGCAACATGTTGTAGGCATATGCGATGATGGTGGGGAATTTAGAAACGAGTTCCACACTTTGGCGCATGAGGTTGTCTCGTGAAGTGTCGTCGGGGGTTGTGTCGAAGGTGTAGAGTTCCAATACGCTTCGCGAAAGGATGTTCATGATGTTGTTACCCTCGAGTTCGATGATGTGGAGAATGGTCTTCTGCTCCAACGGCATATTGTCGATGAGCAGTGCACGAAAATCTTGCAACTCTTCAGGGTCGGGCAACTTACCAGAAAGGAGGAGGTAGGCAATTTCTTCGAATCCAAAACGCTTCTCGTTCATAATAGCATGGGCGAGGTCTTGGATTTCGTAACCACGGTAATAGAGTTGTCCGTCAATGGGTTTGAGTCCCTCCGCAGTACGTTCGTACCCTACAACATTACCGATGTTGGTGAGTCCTACAAGTACCCCCGTACCGTCTTCGTTGCGGAGACCACGTTTTACGTCCAATTTCTTAAATAAGTCCGCATCAATTTTGATGCAACTCTTCATCTCGTCCGAGAGTTTGTAAACAATATATTCTTTCTTTTTCATAGGGTGTGTCTTCGTTTAGTGTTTGAGGTTGTGGTGGGGTAGGTTATGCCTGGATGAGTTCCACAAGCTTCTCCGCAAATTCCTTTGTACCTAATGGCTTGCCGTTGTCCATAAAGCGTGCCAAGTCGTTGGTGGCAAATCCGCTTTCAAATGATGTTTCCAAAGCCTTGTTGATACATTCTGCTGCTTCCTTCCAACCTAAGAATTCAAGCATCATTACGGCAGAAAGAATGATGGAGCAGGGGTTGGCGATGTTTTGACCTGCAATGTCGGGGGCTGTGCCGTGGGTTGCTTCAAAGATGGCGGTATTGGTGAGGTAATTGATGTTGGCACCAGGAGCAATGCCGATGCCTCCCACCTGTGCTGCAAGCATGTCGCTTACATAGTCACCATTGAGGTTGAGCGTGGCGATAACGCTGTATGCTTCGGGTTTGAGCAATGCGTTTTGTAGGAAAGCGTCGGCAATACAATCGTTGATCTTGAGTTTGCCACACTGCAGGGCATCCGCAAATTCGCGCTCAGCAAGTTCGTATCCCCATTTCTTAAATCCACCTTCGGTAAACTTCATAATATTTCCCTTGTGTACGAGGGTCACAGAGGGGAGGTTATTTTCAAGCGCATAAAGGCACGCTGCACGTACGAGGCGCTCGGTGCCTTCCTTTGACACGGGTTTGATGCCAAAGGCAGACGTTTCGGGGAAGCGTACCTTGTTTACTCCCATTTCAGTATGGAGAAAGTCAAAGACCTTCTGCGCTTCGGAAGTGCCTGCCGCCCATTCGATGCCGGCATAGATATCTTCGGTATTTTCGCGGAAGACAACCATGTCCACGCGTTCGGGATGCTTTACGGGAGAATCGACGCCCTTAAACCACCTCACGGGGCGCTGACACACATAGAGGTCAAGCGTTTGGCGCAAGGTTACATTTAGGGAGCGCATGCCTCCTCCGACGGGAGTCGTGAGCGGTCCCTTAATGCCGATCTTATACGTTTGGAATGCCTCCAGCGTCTCATCGGGCAGGTAAGTGCCCAGTGTGTTGAACGCCTTTTCGCCAGCAAGCACTTCTTTCCAATCAATTTTTTTACTACCGCTGTAACACTTTTCTACAGCGGCATCAACTACTTTTAGCATTGCGGGCGTGATTTCGGCACCAACGCCGTCGCCCATAATATAGGGAATGGTTATTGTTAGCATAAAATTTGTATTAGAGTACAGATTACAGAGTACAAATCAGAGTACAGATTACAGAGTACAGATTACAACTACCATCCGGGAAATTTAACTGTTGTTCGTTGACTGTTGTCCGTTGTCCGTTGTCTGTTGACCGTTGTCCGTTGACTACTTACCATTCAGCGCCGCTCCCGCCTTAAACCATTCAATTTGTTGCTGGTTGTAAGTGTGCTGCACTTCGATGGTTTCACATGTATCGTCGGCATGATGACGCGTTAGGGTTAACGTATTGCCGGGTTGGATAGCTGAA
>JAZTYI010000014.1:0-5684 GCA_045636885.1 Alloprevotella sp. | reverse complement strand
TACCCTGGATGTCCTTCACCTTAAGGCAAACCAAGAGGTCAGACATCTTAGCTGTGTATTCAATAGGAAGTATGATTGACAAGTCTTTGTCCCAAACGAAGTAATCTTCATTTTCAACCAAGGGAGGTAATTCACCCATTGTAGATTGAAGTTGGATAACTTCTACTTCAGCAATCTTAGTGTTGAAAGTGAGATAGATAGACTTTTCAGTAGCATCCATAGCACCGAGTGCGGGGCTGAATTCTACGATTTCAGGAGTTACGGGAGTCAATGTGTATGAAAGGAAAATCATACCAGGCTGCTTGCCATACACTTCATGGTTGCTGAAAGTAACGGGATTGCCATCTACGTCCATAACCTGGAGAACAACAGTAAGATCAGACATCTTAGAAGTGTACTCAGTGGGGAGGTTGATTGACAATTCGTTGCCCCAGAAGAAGTAGTCATCTTCAGTCAAAGGAGGTAATTCACCCATTGTAGACTGGAGGATTGCAACGTTTACTTCCTTAATATCCTTGCTGAATGTAAGTGTGAGCGTTTCTGTTGTAGCAGGGATTTCGCCGAGAGCGGGATAGAATTCGATTGTAGTACCTACAGAATAGTCAAGGCGTACTTCGGGGTTGTAGAGCGCACCGTTAGAAGCACCAAAGTCTTCAGCATATTCGTAGTACATTTCGTTGTAAACAGTACCTGCAGGAATTACGAGTGTGTAATCACCAACAACTGCTACAGGAGTGTCAAGCGTGAACTTCACTTCGTTAGTGTTCCAACCATCCTTCTGTACAGTTTCCATAGAAGCCTTAGTTACAACTTCGCCCATTGCATTGAGAAGTACAACTTCCTTAGAGCTGTCGAAACCACCTACAGACTGTGACTGACCGGGGAACATGGGAGCGTAGTTGGGATTGCCGAATGTTACGTTGATAACATCAAGCATTTCTACAGTTGCACCAGCAGCGGGAGTAGCTGATTCCATAGCGAAGAGGTCAGCCTTAATGGGTGCTGTGTATTCGAGAGTGATGTAACCTTCAGTAGTGTAATCGGGGTTAGAAGCATATGTAACAGACATGTCATTAGCATCTACCACACCGAGAGTGATATTCATGTTAGACTGACCAACAACAAGGCTTTCAGGAAGGTTAAGTGTCAATTCCTTACCAGAGATTGTGTAGTCTCCTTCAGCGAATGTGTAACCCATGCGACCTGTAGCGTTTGTGCGGAGCTGACCGAATGCAAGTGACTTGATGTCGCCAGTGAAAGTGATCTTAACGCTTGTGGGCATACCTTCTTCGAGCATACCACATTCGGGAGAAACAGACGCAACCTTAATAGCAGGAATTACAGTGTACTGGAGGAAAGTCATTCCCATCTGTTCTGCTGCTTCCTGAGGATAGTATGTGCTGTTGCTGTAAGTAACAACCTTACCATTAGCATCTACCACGTTAAGTGCAAGGATAAGCACTCTGTTTTCTGCGGGAACGTTTGCAGCGTTTTCAAGATACTGTGTGGGAACGTTAATTGTTAAAACGTTTTCATTGAAAGTGTAGTCAGTGCCTTCAACCATTGGGGGGAATTCACCAAACATAGCCTGGAATGCTACAGTATTTACCTTTGCAATGGGAGCGCTGAATGTAATTTCAAGAGTGCTTGTTGTAGTATAAATCTGACCGTTTACGCCACCAGCATTTTCAACAGTAGTGGGAGTAACAAAGAGCTTGAGCACTTCTGTGGGGTCGAAGTCAGCAACGGGAGTGATAGAGCAAGAGTTACCACCGTCATGAGTATTCCAACCGCTAATAACCATGCTACCAGAACCATCTACATTGATGTAGTTGCTATCGTCAAACTTCACAATGAAAGTACCTTCAAAAGCACTGCTTGCGCTCAATGTAATAGCGTCTACGGGAGTTTCGCTAAGCGTTTTATCCTTATTAACGAACTTCTTTTCACCAGCGTGATAGAGGTAAGTAGTTTCGTTGCTTGTGATGAATGCAAACTGCTGCTTAGGATCATTTTCCTTACCACCAATAACACCAGCCTGCTTGCTTGAAACGAAAGCATTGTCTGCCACAGCCCATGAATAGAAACCAGTAGTATGGTTCTTCTGAGTTACAGTGTAGAGTTTTTCGTTGCTCAATTCGCTGAGGTCTGTGATTGTAGCAGAAGGAGTTGCTGAAGCAAGTGCTTTTGATGAGTCAAAATCAGCAACCGCATTGATGATATAAGAGTTACCATCATCGGCTGTTTTCCATCCATTGATAACCATCTGATTACTACCACCAATGTTTACATAGTGTGAGTCATCAAAATAAATCATGAATGTACCATCTGCTTGACCTTTCGTAAAGAAAACAGGGTCAGTAGCAAAAGCACCGAGTAAACCGCCCTTGGAAATGAACGCTTCCTGACCTACGCTATAAAGGTAAGTGGCGCCATCAATTGCCAAGAAAGCAAATTGTTGATTGGGATCCGTGCTATCTTCCGTAAGGCTTAAGTCATGTATTGTCTTAAGACCTGCAGCAGAAGTTGCCCATGAAGAACGTTGTGCAGTCTTCACAGTGTAGCACTTCTCGTTTGAAAGCTCAGGAGCATTCTGAGCAGTCGCTGTTGCGATGCCGAGGAAGGCAAAGCAGAGCGTGAGAAGAGTGTAGAATTTCTTCATACTGATTAATAATTAGTTAATAATTTGTGTTGTATAGATATTTAAAATTTAGGGTTGTCGTAGACGGATAAATTCAAAACGTAATAGCAATGAATTTACTGATGCTATTGTTTAGCAATACATCAAAATTGTTAATTCGAGTGCGCAAAGTTAAGGTATAAAATTGAATTACACCTATCATTGTATAAATAAATTACAGAAATTTTAACTAAAATTATGTTTAGCCCTGCTTTTTACTGTCAAAAAGTAAGTTTACAGATGGTTTATAATACTTTAGGCAACATATTCTAGCAATAATATAGCATAGTCCCCGTAGAATCGACCTACGGGGACTATGCTATGATATATATAATATAAATATTGTGTCCTTCACCGGGCGTTCCCTCCTCTTAGGGATTCCGCCTCACCACTCCGCACGGTAGTTGTACTCTGTACTCTATCAGTTGTACTCTGTACTCTGTACTCTGTACTCTGTACTCTGTCAGTTGTACTCTCTCCCCTACCCTCTTATCGGATGAAGTTGGTGCGCACCTTTACTTCCTGTTCGGGGAAACTGATGCCTGCTTGTTTTCCTGCTTCGATACACTTGAGCATCCACGCCATGTTTCTGCCCAGTGTGCGCATGGTTTGCATGCCCTCTTCATCCTTCACCACCTCTTCGGGGGTGTTGCCATGCACTTCGTTCCAGTAGTTGGAAGTAACGATGGGCATGCAGGCGATGGTGAAGTAGCGGTTGAGGTCTTCAAATCCACCTTGTGCCCCTCCACGACGGCAACTCACGATGGCCGCACCGGGTTTTCCGGCATACATATCCATCTTTGAGCAGAAGGCGCGGTCCATAAAGGGTTTGATGCTGCCTGAAGTGCCTGCAAAGTGGATGGGCGAACCAAAGACAAAGGCGTCCACCTCAGGCACCTTGGCGAGAAATTCGTTCACACCGTCGTCATCGTACCAGCAGCGCTTGGTGTCTTTACACTTTCCGCAACCGATGCACCCCATCACGGGCTTTACGCCACACCAGAGTTCTTCGGTTTCAATACCTTGTGCCTGTAATTGTTCGGCGATTGCATGAAGCGCCGTATGGGTGCAGCCATTCTTATGCGGACTGCCGTTAACGAGGAGTACTTTCATTTTTATTTATTAAGGTTATGAGGTTATGAGGTTTTAAGGTTATGAGGTTATGAGGTTTTAAGGTTCTTAGAGGCATCCGCGCTGCATAGTTCTTAAAACCTTATAACCTCAAAACCTTATAACCTTATACTCAAACCTAACGTTTAACTATTTCAAACGGCACGCGCACGCTCACGCCCTGCTTTATCATGTCGTAGAGGTTGGGGAAGATGCGCTGCTTAAATGATTCCCAACTGCGCTGAGGCATCTGTGTCCATCCCGCCTCAGCAAGTGCAAGTGCGCGGGGGAAGGCCATGTAAGTAGCACGATTTACATCGGGTATGGCTTCTGCCCAAAGGGTTCCCATTACGCCCATCACGTGTTTCATGTCCTCGGGCGTGCCACCATATCCGGGGTCGAGTTCATAGGTCTTCTGCAGTGTCGTAATGGGCATGCCCCAGTTGTTAAACTCGGGGAAGTCGTTGCGATACTGTGGGTAGTCGAGGTACGCATGTTCGCCCGGCGCCATAATAATGGGGTGACCGTTCTTGCGCGTAAGGTCAAGACACGTGGGTGTCAAGGCATTGCGCCATGTCACGAGCGTTACATCTTTTGGATAAGGGAAGAGGTAATCATCAGCAGGGGGCCAGATGTTGTTGAGTTCGCACCACAGGATGGGCTTCTTGCCATTCTTGCGCACCTCATCCAGTACGCGGTTGAAGAAGGGGATCATCAACTGTTTGGGCGTTGTATATCCCAAACGCTCCATCATGACCTTACAGGCATCACATTTTGCCCAGTTTTCGGGAATAGCCGCCTCGTCGCCCCCAAGGTGGAAGTAGGGAGAATCAAAGGTTTGGGCAATCTCGCGCACCACATCTGCCATCACGTCATAGACATCCTCCTGCGACGCACAGAGCATCATGTTCACCGTTTCGCCTACCTTCTTTTCAGCCTCCTGCTTGTGCGTACAAGCCAAGTGGGGGTAAGCCGCAAGTATCGCTACGGTGTGTCCGGGTACGTCCACTTCGGGAATTACTTCCACCCCGCGCTTACGGGCATACTCAACGATGTCGCGCAGTTCTTCCTGCGTGTAATGCTGCTTGCTGGCGAGCTTCGGCTGACTCTTGATTTCTACACGCCAACCCTGGTCGTCAGTCAGGTGCAGCTGCAAGACGTTAAACTTATAGCGTGCCATCTGGTCGATAAAGAACTTCACGTCCTTGACGGGCAAGAAGTGGCGCGCAGGGTCGAGCATCATGGCGCGGAAACCGAAGCGCGGAGCATCGGTAATCTTCATCTGAAGAATCTCGCCGTTGAGCGTGCTACGCTGGTCGCCCATTAGGATTTGATCCAGCGTTTGGATGCCATAAAACAAGCCTGCTGGAGTTGCAGCACTGATTTTGACGCACTTACTTGTTACTTCAAGTTGATACCCCTCCTTGCTGTCGATCGTGGGGTCGAGCTGCAACCAAAAGGCTGCCTTATTCGTATTGAGGATTTTGAGTTCCACCCCAAAATGCTTCTTCAAGACATCCACCAACAACTGTTTGCACTCCCAATTGAGTTCATCAAGGGGCGCCCAAATCACGGCCTTCTCTGAGAAACGGAAAGGCTTTTTGCCCTCATACACTTCCATCTCATTGGGCATGGGAAGTAAAGCCGCACGGGGCGATTGTGCGAAAATAGCGATAGAAAAGAGTGTAGCGCAAAGCAACAACAAGTTCTTCAGTTTCATAGTTTTATTTAGAGTCTTGTGATAATATTAAAATTATTGCTGTCCGGTAAATATAGATAACTCTTTGTTTGATGGATAGTTGTACTCATACAAGCCCCCTCATAGATATTCAACCGAAAAATACGAGAATTTCTATGTTTAAGAGAACACGAATTGCACGAATAACACGAACCG
>JAZTYI010000013.1:0-2607 GCA_045636885.1 Alloprevotella sp. | reverse complement strand
TACCGGACACCAATAATAAAAAAGGAGCGTTTGCCATAAGACAAACACTCCGATGTTGCATAAAAACGACCCTAATCGTCATTCTCAAAATAATCAATAATGTACTCGCTACAGTATCTGCCGTCTATACCTGTGCTCAGATACTCGTCTTCTTCATTAACCTTGATTTCCTTACCGTCGTAAAGGATGTGTTGCGCCAGAATGAAATAGGGACAACATTCGATTTCGCGGTCGGACTTTACCAACTGCACCTTCTTGATGTCGAACGCTTCATCATCTGCCAACTCAATGGTGTAACTAAAACGGTCACCACCGTGAGTTTCTCTCAGATGTACCTCAACGGGAAGCGGATGGTCACCTTCTTCAGAGAAGAGATCGTGGAAATAATCACCCACCTTGACATACTTACCTTTCTTCTTAATCAAGTTCTCCTCTTCATTCCCGTCCACATAAAGCGCATCAACGGTATGCCACCCAAGGGTCATGTAGAAGGTGTCGTAAAACTCTTTGCAGGTAGAGGCATATTCACAAATCTGAATCGTGCCTTCAATGGTAATCGTTACTTTTTTCATAAATGTTTAATTGAGCACGGGTTCCTGCTTTGCATACGCCAAGTTATCGACCACAAACTGGTACATTTCGAGGTAAGCATGCGTCCACTCATCAGGAACAAACCAATTCTCTTCGTCTTCTGCGTCAATAACCACAATCTGGTTGTCATCATTTAGTCCCACTCCGCAAATATGCAGAACGTCTTCGTGGCCGTCCACAACAACAATTGGGCCGTCGGCAAAGTCTTCATCTTCTGGCTCTATTTCCCAATTGAAATAGATGTAGCGACCTGTGGGGTTAGTGGACAAGATTTCAACAATCTCTGCCTTAGCCGCTTCTTCAAGCGCTACATACTGCTTTAAATACTTTGCTGAATCTTTCATAATGCTAATATTAAAATGGTTCTGTAAAATCATCAGTCAACGTCCTATTCGTCAATTTTTTCCAATTGCTCAATGGCCTGTTCATCGCCTTGTGCCGCAGCCCTTTTATACCACTTGATAGCCTCATTTTTATCCTCATCAACTCCAAGCCCCACTTCATAGCAATATCCTAATAATCTCTGGGCATCAACATCATCACGTTCACCAGCCTTAAGCAACCATGGTACAGCCTCTTCATATTGATCAGTCATATAGAATAATCTACCAACTTCAGCTTGTGATTTAAGGTGTCCCCGTTCTGCAGCCTTCAAATACCATTCAAAAGCCTCATTTTCATCCAGATCAACACCTTCGCCGTTTTCGTAGCAATAACCAAGACTATACAGCGCCGCTGCATGTCCTTGTTCAGCAGCTTTGTTATACCAGTTGACCGCCTCCTCATAATCCTGTGTCTTGCCGTTGCGACCATAGTAGTAATCTTCGGCAGTGCGGTAACAAGTCTCGGCATCCTCTTGCTGACCGGCTGCAACAATCTCGCCAGTGTCAGTTGACTTTACCGCCATTTCCTCAATCTTCGCTCCACACTCTGGGCAGAACTTGCTCTCCGTCTCAACCTTGCAGTTGGGACACATCTTCACCATTTTCTCTACCACCTCCACGGTCTGCGCTCCACACTCGGGGCAGAACTTGCTCTCTACCTCAACCTTGCAGTTGGGGCACATTCTCATTGATTTTTCGATGAGTTTCGTTCCACACTCGGGGCAGAACTTGCCAGGAAATTCCTGTTTACAATTTGGACAATACATAATTCGGGTTAGCGATTGCCTCTACATCGCGAGGTTTTTCATATTGTTATTATTTACGATTTTCATTTCACACCGCTAATATAGTAACTTTAGAAGAAATATTCAAAGATTGGGGTAACTTTTTTGCGTCACACACGGGACGACACTGATTATTAGCACTCTACTAAATCTCTTTTTATCAACAGATTGAACGGATAACACGGATTTAGTTCTCCAGGTGGCCATGCAAGCGACGGCGAGCATGATATCTGTTCAATCTGTGCCATCGTGTTGATTTTTTAGTTAACTGTTAGAACGGATGAAACTGTTTTTCTCCACAACGCGATATGTTTGCCCGTTGTGCTTTTTTTGCAACAGAAATTTGTATATTGCATAAAATAATGCTTTTTTTATGCAATAGAATTTGCTTTCTTGAATAAAATCTGTAACTTTGCCACAAAGCAAAGAAGAAAGGAGGAAACAAATGAAGACAATAATTCTCAACCAACGCAAAGAGCGAGACGAACTGGTGTCACGCCCCTATCTGACCCGCCATGACAGTCATGACATGAACCTACTATTGAGTAGCCACCTTATCAAACTGATAACTGGACCTCGACGTGTAGGCAAATCGACACAAGCGTTGTTGATGTTGAGAGACAAGAATTTCGCCTACCTAAACTTCGACAATCAACCCCTACTCGATGCTTGGGATGCGAACCTTGTCATGAGGACACTGGATGATGTCTTTCCCGGATACGAATACATTCTTCTCGACGAGGTGCAGAACCTTCCGAGTTGGGACTTATGGGTAAGCGAACTCTACAGGCAAGGTAAAAACCTTGTCATAACGGGTAGCAATGCCAAAATGCTTTCAAGCGAGATGG
>JAZTYI010000012.1:0-2989 GCA_045636885.1 Alloprevotella sp. | reverse complement strand
TACGGGGACCGATAGAGAAACTCAACTGTTATCCCTAATCCGCAGGTTCACTGCGTTCACCAGCGGTTAGGCAAGTGTGCCCTCCTACGGGGGCAATGCATTCATAAATTTCAGATGGGGCAACGACTATAGTATTACCTATCTTTTATTATTCCCAACCTGCGAAATCATTTCCCTAAAATCACCCTGATTTATTCAAAGATTATTATTATTTTTGCCCAGATAAAGGGCAATAAATCCTTAACCATTTGCCCCAAGTACCTATTACTTATGTCTTCGTGGTTTAGCGAAACTTTGTTCGCACACTCTGCCGTTCAGGCAGTTATAGTCATCTGCCTTATCTGTGCGATAGGGCTCAGCTTGGGTAAATTCCGCTTTCGCGGCATTACGCTCGGCGTTACTTTTGTATTCTTCATCGGGATTTTGGCGGGTAGCCTGGGACTGGAGATTGACAGTCAGATGCTCAGTTATGCCGAATCCTTTGGACTCGTACTCTTTGTTTATACCCTCGGATTGCAGGTCGGTCCGGGTTTCTTAAGTGCCTTCCGCACGGGGGGGACGCAGCTCAATATGCTTGCCGCCGGAGTTGTTGTGTTGGGTACGGTGATGATGTTAGCACTGCTTTGGGCTTCGGGGTATCCCCTTGGCGACATGATGGGGGTGCTTTGCGGAGCCACGACCAACACCCCTGCCCTTGGTGCGGCGCAACAGACGCTCAAGATGGTGGGCGAAAACTCTTCGGGCGCGGCCCTGAGTTGTGCGGTCACGTATCCGCTCGGTATGGTGGGCGTGATTATCGCCTTGGTGCTGATGAAGAATTGGTTGCTGCGCCACGAGCGTGCCGTTGAGGCAAAACCGCGTGGTGAAGCCTTTATCGCCTCCTTCCGCGTGTGCAACCCCGCCATATTTAATAAGTCGCTCGCTACGATAGCTGGTTTTGACGAAAGCAAATTCGTTATTACCCGTATTTGGCGCGGTGAGAATGCGATTCTGCCCACCTCGGAAACTGTGGTGAAGGAGGGGGACCTCGTGTTGCTCATCACGGAATCTAAATTTGTCGATCAACTCACCGTCTTCTTCGGTCAACTTGACCGCACGGACTGGAATGCGAAGGAAATTGACTGGGATTCGTTGGACACAAAACTCGTGTCGCAGGGCATTCTCGTAACGCGCTCTCACGTCAACGGGCGTCGCTTGGGCGACCTTCAACTTCGTAAGCGCTACGGCGTAAATGTGAGCCGCGTGAAGCGTGCCGGCATTCAACTCGTTGCTACTCCCGACCTCGTGATTCGCATGGGCGACCGCATCACGGTTGTGGGCGAGAAGGAGCGACTCAATCAAGTGGCGGAAGAACTCGGTAATGCGGTGAAGGTGCTCAACGAACCCAATATGGTGACCATATTCATTGGTATCGTACTTGGTTTGGTGCTTGGCTGTATTCCCTTCCACATTCCCTCAATGACCTTCCCCGTACGCCTCGGCCTTGCGGGTGGTCCGATTATTATGGGTATTCTGATTGGTGCCTACGGTCCGCGCCTTCACATGGTGGCGTATACCACAACAAGCGCCAACCTCATGTTGCGTTCACTGGGACTTTCGATGTACTTGGCATGTCTCGGACTGGATGCCGGCCGTGATTTCCTCTCTACAGTCATGCAACCTCAAGCATTAGTTTGGATTGGTTACGGTTTGCTCATCACTATGGTGCCCGTGCTCATCATGGGCGTCGTTTCCGTGGTGTGGATGAAAAAGAGTGTGCCCACAACGGCAGGTATGCTGTGCGGCGCTATGGCAAATCCCATTGCCCTCAATTATGCCACCGACATTCTCCCTGGCGACAAGGCCAACATTGCTTATGCCACCGTCTATCCCCTCTGCATGTTCATGCGCGTCATCATTGCCCAGGTGTTGGTGATGATGTGGTTGGGATAGAAGGGAAAGGAGAAAGGAGAAAGGAGAACCGACGCCAAACCGAGTGCAATCAACTGACGCAGGAGTGAGTGTAAAGATAAGTTTACTTAATCTTTGCCGAGCGACAAGGAAGAAAACTCGCTTAAGCTCGCTTGAATTGCCGAGGTGCGACTTGCGAAGCTTGATGAGCGTCAGCGAATAAGGAGGAAAAGACCACGAAGTGGGATTAAAGGGGAAAGGACCTTGCGGAACATCTATCACAACTACTTTCGCTAACTTACTTGCCAACTGCTATTATTTTGGCGAAAAATTGTGACAGTCAAGGCCTTCATTTTTCGTCATTTTTCGCTGAAAACTTTAACAAACATTAACACTCCGCCTACTCACCCTCGCGACAATATCTATTTGCGGCGCCAGAATAAGTAACATAGAAAACCGGTTGTTTAACCTTGAAAAAACAAGGTAACTTATTTTTTGACCCCAAAAATGGGTTTTTCGAGATAAAAAAAGTGGAGATAACCCTGATTCCAAGGGCTATCTCCACTTCCGTAATACAAAGATACGAAATTTCAAAGCGAAATGCAAATCCGTTAACACTTGTTAACACCAATATTATTTCTCATTTTTCGTCATTTTTCGTGTTCAAAATCGTGCCCCGTTGGGCAGGTATTTCCGACGTAGAATAGAACGCTTTGCGCAGGAATCACTTGGCAGGAACGGACGCACGGTGCGTGCTTCCTCAATACGTACGAGGGATGCCATGAAAAGCACACTGGAGATACCGATTGATTTAGGACGCACGACAGTGCGTCCGTACCAGTCAACCGAAATGCCAATCAAGTATCTCCCGATTTAGAGACGCCATAATATGACGTCTCTACGTTCGCGACCTTTGCGTCTTTGCGAGTGAGATTTTAACTCATTATTGATATCCGGTTATTGCTGTCCGGTAAACGCATCTAACTCTATGAATATAAAGATGTTTGAATGGTATAAGCCCCACAGCTTGGACGATTCCCCTGAAAGGGGATAAAGCCATTAGCCCAGGGCAACGCCCTGGGTGTTGTTGCAGTCGAGA
>JAZTYI010000011.1:0-29550 GCA_045636885.1 Alloprevotella sp. | reverse complement strand
GCGTTGCCCTGGGCTAATGGCTTTATCCCCTTTCAGGGGAATCGTCCAAGCTGTGGGGCTTATACCATTCAAACATCTTTATATTCATAGAGTTAGATGCGTTTACCGGACAGCAATAAAAAATTTAGTAGTTACTTCGCGACCTTTGGTTGCCCCGAGCGTATTTAGACGCTGAAGGCGTCTCCGCTCAGTAACCGCGGGGTACGCTGGAAGCGCACCCCCGGATCTGAGAGACGTATGATGCACCCTGAAGGGGTGCCCCAATGCCCTGTTTCCTAATTGTTGGGGCACCCCTCCAGGGTGCACTTCATTATAGTCCACTTCCGGGGGTATTCGCTTCGCTCAAACGCCCCGAGCGGTGACGCCTTCAGCGTCATTCAGCGAGTGAAATTCATAAAGTTACCGAGCGGTGACGCCTTCAGCGTCATTTAGCGAGTGAAATTTTTTTAAGTTACCGAGCGGTGACGCCTTCAGCGTCGTTCAGCGAGTGAAATTCATAAAGTTACCGAGCGGGGACGCCTTCAGCGTCATTACCAAGATGATTTAAACATCCGTAATGCCCCCGTAGGAGGGCAATGCACGCATAACTTCCATCAATCATTTTTGGCGAAAAATTGTGACAGTCCCAGCCTTCATTTTTCCTCATTTTTCGCTGAAAACTTTAACATATATTAACAGTCAGGATACTTGGTTGAGATACGATATCTATTATAGGGCGTAGAATAAGTAACATTAAAAACCGGTTGTTTAACCTTGAAAAACCTAGGTAACTTATTTTTTGCCCCTAAAAATGGGTTTTTCGGGACAAAAAAAGTGGAGATAACCCTGATTCCAAGGGCTATCTCCACTTCCGCAACACAAAGATACAAAATTTCGGTGCGAAATGCAAATCCGTTAACACTTGTTAACGCCAATATTATTTCTCATTTTTCGTCATTTTTCAGTGCCGAAAAAATACGTTTATGTCGACAAAAAACCGTCAGGTAAAATGTATCATGTGGTTACTCGAGACGATGAAGCGATTTACCGCACAGTCCTACTGCTTGCGCATCTTGTCAATAAGTTCTTTTGCTTCAGTAATTTGCTGAAGTTTCTTTGTTGCTGCTGCCTTGACGTCTTCACCAAGGTGTGCCACCTTGTCGGGATGGTGTTCCACCACGAGTTTGCGGTAAGCGCTGCGTACTTCAGCGTCGGTAGCGTCGGGTGTAAGACCGAGGATGCGATAAGCATCTTCAAGGGTGGTGCCACCGAGGGAAAGGAGTTGTTCGGTAAGCGCAGGGTTGAGTCCGAGGTGGGCAATGATTTCGCGCAGGGCATTGACTTCTGTAGCGTCAATATGACCGTCGGCGCGCGCAATTTCTGCAAGGAGTGTTGCCAACTGTGTGCGCTCCGCTTCGGGCATTACTGTGGCAATTTCTTCGCAGGCACGCATGATTTGTTCGCGCCAAGAGGCTTCGCCCTGTTGCTTGCGGTATTCAAACAGGCGGAGCAAGATGTCGTTGCCTTGATTCTTCGCGTCTTCGCCAAAGGTGCGTTGCAGGAAGCGGCGCATGAATTCCATTTCGGAGTGCATGATTTTGCCGTCTGCCTGAATCATGTGTGCCGAGAGCACCATGAGGGAGAACAGGAAGTTATTGCGTGAGCGTTGCTGCTTGTAGTCGGGAGCATCCTCGTGAGTGGGGTCGGGACCGTCCTCATGGCTGCTGTCAAAGAGCGAACCTAATGCGTATCCCGCAAGAGCGCCTAAGATGCCGCCTCCGAAGACAAATCCGAGGATGCCGCCTATCCATTTTGCTTTCATGTTTTGAGGTTATGAGGTTTGAGGTTATGAGGTTTTAAGGGGTGAGGTTATGAGGGGTGAGGTTATAAGGTTTTAAGGTCTTTAGGGACAGACCGAACGGCCCCCTTAAAACCTTATAACCTCAAAACCTTACACCCTTACTACTTACTTTTCCGTTCCAACTCCTGAAGTTCTGCCATCTTCTTGGTCTGGAGGAATTCATACACGCCGCAGAGGTGTTCGCGCACCTTGCCGTGACCAAATTCGTAGACCTTTGTAGCGAGACCATCGAGGAAGTCGCGGTCGTGAGAGACGCAGATGAGTGTGCCGTCAAAATCCTGAAGTGCTTGCTTCAATACGTCCTTTGTCTTGAGGTCAAGGTGGTTCGTAGGTTCGTCCAAGATGAGCAAGTTTACGGGTTCAAGGAGCAACTTCAGGAGTGCCAAGCGTGTGCGTTCGCCTCCCGAGAGCACCTTTACCTTCTTCGTACTTGCCTCACCGCCAAACATAAAGGCACCGAGGAGGTCGCGAATCTTATTGCGGATTTCGCCTTTCGCCACATCGTCAATGGTTTGGAAGACGGTAAGGTTTTCGTCCAGGAGCGACGCCTGATTTTGCGCAAAGTAACCAATCTGCACGTTATGACCGAGCGTGAGGGTGCCTTCGTGCTGCAACTCGCCCATGATACACTTCACAAGCGTAGACTTACCCTCACCGTTACGACCGACGAACGCCACCTTGTCGCCACGTTCGATCATGAGGTTGACATTTGAGAAAATGCGCTTTTCGTCAAACGCCTTGCCCACACCGTCCATCGTTACGGGGTAATTGCCCGAACGGGGAGAGGGCGGGAACTTCAAGCGGAGGTGAGAAGTGTCCTCTTCATCCACCTCCACCACCTCCAACTTCTCCAACATCTTCACACGGCTCTGCACCTGGAACGTCTTGGAATACGTACCCTTGAAGCGCTCGATGAAGTCCTTGGTTTCCTGAATCATCTTCTGCTGTTCTTCCCACTGCTTCATCTGTTGCTCGTGGCGCTCAGCGCGAAGCTGGAGGTACTGCGTATAAGGCACCTTATAATCGTAGATTCTGCCCATCGTCACTTCGATGGTGCGTGTCGTAATGTTGTCTACAAACTTACGGTCGTGACTAATGACCACCACCGCCTTGCCGTTGCTAATCAGGAAGTCTTCGAGCCAACCGATAGACTCAATGTCCAAGTGGTTGGTGGGCTCGTCGAGAAGGAGCACGTCGGGATTCTTGAGCAACAACTTCGCCAACTCGATACGCATGCGCCAACCGCCGGAGAACTCGCTCGTTTGGCGGTTGAAGTCAGAGCGTTCAAAGCCCAAACCGAGCAACGTCTTTTCCACGTCCTCCTCAAAGTGGGTGAGGTCGATGGCGTAAAACTTCTCGCTCATCGTTGCCACCTTCTCAATAAGTTCCATATAGGAGTCGCTCTCGTAGTCGGTGCGCTCCGCAAGTTCCTTATTGAGGGCTTCAATCTCTGCCTCCATCTGGTGAAGGTGGGCAAAAGCCTGTGAGGTTTCTTCAAAAACGGTGCGCCCGTCTTCCGTCATGAGGTGCTGGGGAAGGTAGGCGATTACGGTGTCCTTGGGCGCAGAAACCTGTCCGCGCGTAGCGGTGCGTACGCCAGCAAGGATTTTGAGCAGGGTACTCTTACCTGCACCGTTCTTACCCATGAGGGCAATACGGTCTTTCTCGTTAATTACAAAACTAATGTCGCTAAACAGCGTGCTGCCGCCAAACTCGACGGTGAGTCCATCTACTGATACCACGGTAGTATATATTATTATATGTGTATATGTCTTGAACTTACAAAGTTACAACAAAGAAATGAAAGGAGGGGCGTTTATGATGCTGATATAAGAAAAAAGTAGTACCTTTGCACCAACTTTTACTTAGGGGTGCTCAACATGTTGTTGGGCTGAGATCATACCCATGCACCTGAACCGGATAATGCCGGCGTAGGAATTTGGTAGAAGGTTTTGTGCAGATTTTTGTAGCAGCCTGCCGGCAGCTCGCCGCCAAAATTCACATTTCCATCTGATCCCCCTTTTCATTATTCATTTAAACAACCTAATAATGAAAAGATTCATTTCAAACGCAGCTCTTACTTTAGGGTTGCTTCCCGTCGTTGCTCAACAGCGTAACGACAGTATTGACATTGTGCTTGATGAGGCCTGTGTGATTGCAACACGCGCCACTTCCTCCACACCCATTGCGTTTACAAACATTTCACGCGAAGAACTTTCGCGCACGAATCACGGGCAGGATATCCCCTACTTGGTGAGTGCTACACCCTCAAGCGTTTCAACAAGCGACGCCGGAGCGGGAATAGGCTACACCTCGTTGCGCATCCGTGGGGTTGACGCCACGCGCATCAACGTGACAGCCAACGGGATTCCCGTCAACGATGCCGAGAGTCACACCGTGTTCTGGGTGAATATGCCCGACCTCGCCTCCAGTGTGAAGGACATTCAGGTGCAACGCGGTGTGGGTACTTCTACAAACGGAGCGGGTGCTTTTGGGGCAAGCATGAACCTGCAGACGTCCGACTTCGCACGCGATCCGTATGCCGAAGTAAGTCTGTCGGGTGGTTCGTTCCGCACGCACAAAGAGACGCTACGTCTCGGAACGGGTTTGCTCAACAATCACTGGACTTTTGACTTGCGCCTCTCAAACATAGGTACAGCAGGATATATTGACCGCGCTTCGGCAGACCTTTATTCCTTCTACACCCAGGCGGCTTACGTAGGCAACGCTACAACGGCGCGCCTTATTGCCTTTGGCGGAACGGAAGAGACTTATCATGCGTGGAACTACGCCAGTCGCGAAGAGATGGATGCCTATGGCCGACGCTACAACTCCTGTGGGTATATGTTTACCGACGCTGATGGTGTGCAACACTTCTATGACGACCAGACGGACAACTATACCCAAACGAATTTCCAGTTACTCCTGGACCATCGTTTCAATAAGCAATGGAAGGCAAACATAGGTCTTCATTACACCAAAGGAGATGGGTATTATCAGGAATACAAGACCGACCGCAAACTCATTGAATATGGTATGCAACCTTACGATGTGAACGGCGAAACCATTAAGCGTTCGGATTTGGTGCGCAAGAAGGCTATGGGCAATCATTTTGCGGGACTCGTCTTCTCCTTAAACTACACCGATAAGAAGTTGCGCGCTACGCTCGGTGGTGCTGCTAATCGTTATTCGGGCGACCATTTCGGTAAGGTGTTGTGGGTAAAGAATTATATCGGTAGTCTCAATCCCAATGCTGATTATTACCGCAACGAGGCGCAGAAAGACGATGCCAATATTTATGCCCGTGGAGAATATTTGATCACTCCCCAACTTACTGCCTACGGTGATGTGCAATACCGCCATATCCGTTATACGGTAGAGGGTACGAATGATAAATACAATTCCTGGACAGGAAATGGTATGCAGGGGCTTGATCTCGATGAACGCTTTGATTTCTTTAATCCCAAGGTGGGACTCAACTGGCAACCTACAAAACATTGGCGTATCTTTGCCTCTGTAGCACAGGCCCATAAGGAACCTACGCGTAATAATTATACCGATGGTTATCTTACAGAGCATCCCCGCGCGGAGCGTCTGACAGATTACGAACTGGGGGCTACTTATACCGCCGACAACTGGCACGTGGGTGCCAACCTTTACTGGATGGATTACAAAGACCAGTTGGTTTTGACGGGCGAACTCAATGAAATTGGCGAAGCAGTCTCAGCAAATGTGCCCAAGAGTTATCGTGCGGGCATCGAACTGCAGGGTGGTTTCTCGCTGCCCTTTGGTTTGAGTTGGGAAGGTAATCTCACCCTCTCGCGCAACCGCATTCGTGACTTCAAGGAAACGATTTACGGCTACGATGATGATTGGAACGACCTCCCGGCGGCAGTTGTTGACCACGGCGATACACACATTGCCTTCTCGCCCGATGTTATTGCGGGCAGCAATTTAAGTTATACTTACAAGGGCTTACGCACCTCGCTGCACACCCAATTTGTGAGCGAACAATATATGAGCAATGCCGATGTGGCGGCACATAAGTTAGACGCCTACTGCGTGAGCAACCTCGACGTGAGTTACACGTTCTCACCCAAGAGTCTTGCCAAGAACGCCAGCATTGGTGTGACCGTCTACAACCTCTTTAATGAGGAATACGAGAACAACGGTTGGGCGTCGTCGTCTTATCAGAACACACCCGATACGCGTGTGAACTATACGGGTTATGCTGCGCAAGCGGGCATTAACTTCTTGGCACATTTGACCTTGAAATTTTAATAAGGAAAGGGGGGGATGCTATATAGTACAGATGATTTAGAGGCTATAGAAACTATAGATTTATAGCATCCCCCTTACTCCTTTCCCCTTTCACCCTTTACCTTCCCCATCATGTTAGAAATCTTCGGAGCCATCCTTGGACTCATTTACATTTACCTTGAATTTCGCGCCAGTATCCATCTATGGATTGTGGGCGCCATTATGCCTGTGGTTTATGCCATTGTTTATTTTCAGGCAGAACTTTATGCGCAGGGTGGTATCCAACTGTATTATGTTGCCGCAGCACTTTACGGATGGGGTCGGTGGCGCATGTGGAAGCAGCGCAAGCAAGAGGGCGACGCCGAGGAGTTACCCATCAGGCACCTCAACCAAATTGCCTTCCAGCGCTGCTTATACCTGGCGGCCTTTCTCTCGTTACCCATTTACGGGGTGTTGAAATACTTCAACGAATCAAACGTGCTTATCTTCGACTCCCTCATTGCGAGTTTCAGCATCGTTGCCATGCTGATGCTGGCCATGAAAGTGGTGGAGCAATGGATTATGTGGTTCATCGTGGATGTGGCGTGCGTCATTTTATACCTCTACCTGTCGTTGAACACCGATACCCAACTCTTCGCCACCGCCGCTCTTTATGCCCTTTACAGCATTATGGCGATTGTCGGTTACTTTAAGTGGAAGCGAATGGCAGAGGCGAATGAAAGAAACGTAAGTGAATAAATTCTCAACTTTATGATGAACAGCAATCGTGTAATAATACTTGCTAACGGCAGTTATCCCACTCACGCTACGCCCCTTGCGCTTCTGCAGAGTGGTCTCCCAGTCGTGTGTTGTGATGGAGCCGCCAATCGTTTTGTTAGTGACGGTGGGTCGCCTCTCGCTATTATTGGCGATGGCGATTCGCTCTCGGATTCCGTGCGCGAATGTTTTTCCGAGCAAGTGGTTTGTGTATCAGAACAAGAGACTAACGACCTAACAAAGGCGGTAAATTATGTGAAGCGTTTGGGATATACAGACATCTGCATACTGGGAGCGACGGGTTTGCGCGAGTGTCACACGTTGGGGAATATAAGTTTGTTGATGCAGTATCATCGAAGTGGTTTGCAGGTGAGCATGTTTACGGATCATAGTAAGATCATTCCCTGTACAGGTGCAACCACAGTGCCGTCGTTTCCAGGGCAACAAGTGTCGATTATCAATTTTAATGCTACTGATTTTAGTAGTGAAGGATTGAAATATCCTATCTATGATTTCAAAGAATGGTGGCAAGGCACTCTTAATGAGTCTATTGGTTCGTCGATTACAGTGACGGCGCAAGGCGATTACTTGCTAATTTTAGACTACGTGTAGCAATTTGTCGTTTGTCTCTGTGCGTGAGGCATTGTGACGTTACTTTTTGGTTTTAAAATTTTAATATTCACGGATTTTCCCGTAACTTTGCACGCCGAAAATTATAAATCACACAATAGGTAGGGTAAAAGATGCCCGCGCATCTTCTTTCTCCTCCGCCTCTTACAAAGAGACTATGAAGAAAATTTTACTTTTAACAAGTGCAATTGCTCTTTCAATTGCAACAATGGCGCAAGTGGAGAACCAGCCCAAGTGGGACTTCACGCTTGAGCGCATGATGCTTGCTGAAACAACAACTCGTTCGGCAAGCAGTGAATTGACGCCTGTAACTGTTGAAGTGACAGATACAGAGGTTGTCATGAATTTCATTCAGGAAGCAGGTTTTACCGCTACATTTATCACCGACAATACGATTACAGCAGTTATTTCTGTTGATTTCGTGCCCTCGTTGGCTAAGTTGAACGAAGTCGTGCACATCACAGGTCCCCGTCAGATGGAAACGACTATGGAACTTGCACGCGAAATGGGTGGTATTGAAGCCATTCACACCAATGCTTCCAACGAGTTTGAAACTCCCTTTACCGGTAAGGGGGTAATCGTAGGGGTGATTGACGTAGGTTTTGAATACCGCCACCCTGCGTTCCTTGATAAGGAGGGCAAGAGCCGTGTGGTTGCATTGTGGAACCGTGCTGAAGGTGGAAATGCAACAACAACAATCCCCATTGGTGGGCAGGTAGATGAAAGTGGAGGTCATGGTACTCACGTAGCGGGTATTGCTGTAGGTTCAAAGATTACAGGCAGCAGTTACCACGGTGTAGCACCCGAGGCTGACCTCATCATGATTCCCTCCAACTTGTCGGATGCCGAAGTGCTCGAAGACGTTGCTTACATTAAAAACTTCGCAAAGAAGCAGCGCAAACCTTATGTTATCAACATGAGTTTTGGTGCTCACAGTGGTGGTCACGATGGTATGAGTCTTTACAACCGCACACTCAATCAATTGGTGACTGATAACAGTGGTGTCTTCGTTTGTGCTGCAGGTAATGATGGTAACGACAAACTTCACGCTTCACATACCTTCACTGCTGATAATGAAGTGCGCTACGTAATGATTGACCAGTCAACTTCTGCGAGAGACTACGCTCGACTTCAGATTTGGGACCAAACCGCTGATGGTCGCAAGCACATCACGGTAGAAACATGCTATTTCGATAAGAACTCTGGTGAGGTCATTCCCTTTAACAATTCTACTTCAACCGTTTACGAGGGAATTGATTCGTACAGCAAGAAGCATAATTTTGAGGTGATTAGTTACTATTCTGATCTTCAGAAGGCTGTAGGTAAGACCAACATCAGTTTTGGTGTGAAGATTACAGGTGAGAAGGGCGCTACGGTGCACGTTTGGAACAACTCTGGTCTGGGTTATATTTACAATCCCGCGCCATTGGAAAAGAATAAGTATCTTGAAGGCGACAATTCATACTTGGTTTCAGACTCAGGTGCTTCAGCAGAGAAGTCAATTACTGTAGCTTCTTACAACACTGGTCGCTATTCTTGGAAGTCGCTCTCAGGTAGCAACGTGCGTTATTCAGAAGCAAAGCAGGGCGTAATTAGTGATTTCAGTGGACGTGGTCCTGTGCTTACGCCTGGTGCAATGAAACCTACGATTGCGGCTCCGGGTTGTTGGATTGTTTCTGCTAATAATAAATTCTCTAAGTCGTTTAAAAATACGAACGGCACAGTACTCTCTTCTATCGTTCATAACGGTGAAACATTCTATTATGGCGCCATGCAGGGCACTTCAATGGCTACGCCTTTCGTAACAGGTGTGATCGCATTGTGGTATCAGGCAAACCCCAACTTGACTTATAATCAGATTTTGACGATTATTGAAGAAACTGCGATTACAGACAAACCGACCAAGACAGCAGGTAAGGACGGTTGCGGTTTCGGTAAGATTGATGCCTACGAAGGTTTGAAGGCTGCGCTTAAGTTGGCTGCAACCGACGGCATTAACGATATGCAGAACTCTGAAGCGCCCGTTTCTTTCTACAAGGGCAACAACGCTTGGCGCGTTCTCTTCAATAATAATGAGTCATACGCAACCATCCGCGTGACAGACCTCAATGGTCGCCTTGTGGCGCAGCAAACCGTGGAACAACCTAAGCGTGGTGAAGAAACAGTCGTGTCGCTTAGCAACTGTCCCGCAGGTGTGTACCTCATCAACGTAACAACAACTAAGGCAAACATTACCCGCAAGGTAATGAAGAACTAATAGCATTTGGTAATAGGTTAAGAACAGGTTGCTTCATTCTGGAGCAGGTTGCTTAATTACATATTACTTGATATTTAGGGATTTATAGCTTCTATAGTAGTTTGACTATAGTTTCTATGGTCCCTATTTTTTCTACACCCAGCCGCCGCTTTACGACGACAACATACAAAACTAACATACACAAATGGAACGCTTTAAATTCAACCCGCGCATTGTGCGCGATTTGCGTCGTTACAACAAAAGTAAATTTGCTGCCGACACCATGGCAGGTCTTATTGTCGGTATTGTAGCTCTTCCCTTGGCCATCGCCTTTGCCATAGCGGCAAGTCCTGGCGGAGATGCCAACCACACGATTGGTCCCGTAGCAGGTATCATTACTGCCATCGTCGCTGGTTTTATTATCTCAGCATTGGGGGGTAGTCGCGTGCAGATTGGTGGTCCTACAGGTGCTTTCATCGTAATCATCTACGGTGTTGTCGCACAGTTTGGTCTCACAGGATTGATGCTCGCCACGATTATGGCAGGTATTTTCCTCGTGCTCCTCGGCGTATTCCGCCTCGGAACGATTATTAAGTTCATCCCTTACCCCATTGTGGTAGGTTTCACCAGCGGTATAGCCGTGACAATTTTTACCACACAGGTGAAGGACCTCTTTGCGCTGCAGATGGATGCTGTTCCAGCAGAGTTTGTAGAGAAGTGGATTGCTTACGCTAAAAACTTCTTGTCGCTCGACCTTGCTACAACGATTGTGGGTATTCTCAGCATTGTTGTTATTGCCCTTACGCCCCGTTTCTCAAAGAAAGTTCCCGGTTCGCTTGTGGCCATCATTCTCGCAACTGTTGCGGTGTATTTCCTCAACATGTTTGAGATCACAAATATAGAAACCATTGGCGACCGCTTTGGCGAAATCAAGGCCGCCCTTCCCGAAATCACTGCACTCAGCATCTTCCAGGGAGGCATTACGTGGGAAATGATTAACACACTCATTCCTACAGCCATCACCATTGCTGTGCTCGGTGCGATTGAATCACTCCTTTCTGCCACCGTTGCCGACGGTGTGACAGGTCATCACCACGATTCTAACCAAGAACTTGTCGGTCAGGGTATTGCAAACATCGTAACCCCATTCTTCGGTGGTATTCCTGCAACGGGAGCGATTGCCCGCACAATGACCAATATCAATAACGGCGGTCGTACGTGTATCGCAGGTATCATCCACGCCCTCGTGCTCCTCGTAATCTTCATCGTGCTCATGCCTTTGGCAAGTTATATACCTATGTCTTGCTTGGCAGGTGTGCTCGTGGTAGTATCTTATAATATGAGCGGTTGGCGCACCTTCCGCGAACTCTTGAGCAATCCTAAGAGCGATGTGAGCGTACTCATCATCACCTTCTTGCTCACCGTTATCTTCGACCTCACCGTGGCGATTGAAGTAGGTCTTATCATTGCCTGCCTCCTCTTCATGAAGCGTATGACGGAAAGCACGCAGATTAAGGTCATCACTGACGAAATCGACGCCAACGATGAGAGCGATATGCTCCTCGAAGAGCACCTTCAGATTCCCGAAGGTGTAGAAGTTTATGAAATCAACGGTCCCTACTACTTCGGTATCGCCAATAAGTTTGAGGAAATGATGGCTTCGATGGACAACAATCCCCGTGTGCGCATTATCCGCATGCGTCGTGTGCCCTTCATCGACTCTACGGGTATTCACAACCTTCAGAACCTCTGTGATATGTCACAGCGTGAAGGCACAGAAATCGTACTTTCAGGTGTTACCCCCGCTGTGCAACAGACACTCGAACGTGCCGGTTTCTATCGCCTCATTGGCAAGGACCATATCTGTCCCAATATCAATGTAGCGCTCGACCGTGCTCGTGAATTGATGACAACTCAAGACACCTTGATGTAGTTATCATAGGGCATAAATTGCATGTCTAAAAGGTGCATCAAGGTCCCCGAAAAATGACGAAAAATGAGAAATAAACATCGTGTTAACAAGTGTTAACGGATTTGCATTTCGCACCGAAATTTTGTATCTTTGTATTACGGAAGTGGAGATGGCCCTAGGAATCGGGGTTATCTCCACTTTTTTTATCCTGAAAAACCCATTTTTAGGGGCAAAAAATAAGTTACCTAGTTTTTTCAAGGTTAAACAACCGGTTTTCTATGTTACTTATTCTTGCACCGCAAATAGATATTGTTACGAGGGTGAGTAGGTAGAGTGTTAATGTTTGTTAAAGTTTTCGACGAAAAATGAGGAAAAATGAAGGCTGGAAGTGTCACAATTTTTCGCAACAATCTCCTTGCGCAAATTTCGCAGACTATGCCAAGTCCACCTTAATCGGGGGTGGAGTTGTCGTGTGATTGAAAAAAAATGTGTAGTTTTGCGGATATGAAATTCCGACTTGCATTTATCCTCATAAGTATTTTTGGTATCACGGTGCTTTCGGCACAGCGCGTTAGTGAACCCGTAGCGCGCGATTTTGCTACGGACTTCCTCCGCATTCCCACGGTTCGCGGAACGAGCAGTGTGTTGCAGTGTGTTGCTACGCTCCCAGCGGGATATGTATTTACCTCCTCCGATGCCTTCGTTGTTGTGGGCGGTGATGATGAAGCGCCCGTGGCTTTGGGATATGGCACCCGTGGGGGTGAGCATTCCACCCTTCCGCCCGTTCTCACAACGTTGCTCCACTCGTCAAAGGGGAGCGCTTCGCAGGCAGAAGTCTTTTTACAACCCGGCACTCCCGCGGGACCGTTGCTCCCCATGGTGCGCCATCAGGAAGCACCTTATAATGCCGCCTGCCCTTATTACACGTATGACGATGGCACGGTGAGCGAAGAGCGCTGTATGGTGGGATGTGTGGCTACGGCGTTGGAGGAAATTTTGACGTATTACCAACGCGAAATAGTGTTGCAAGACACCCTCCACGGGTGGAAGACCGACTACTACGAGATTGCCGATGTACTCCCCGGTACGAAGGTAGACACGCGCCTGATTCTTAATAATTATGACACTGAAACGGCGACTTCTGAAGCCGTAGACGCCGTAGCACGCCTAAGTTTCTATTGCGGAATGGCGGCACGCATGAATTGGGGAGTCAAGGAGAGCGGCGCGAGTGTCAGTCGTTTGGAAGAACCCCTGAAGCGCGCCTTCGGATACGGGTTTGTGCATTACGCCGACAGTTATAAGTATTCCCCCAATGAATGGGTAAAGATGATCGCCCAAGAAGTGCGCGCTGGGCGTCCCGTGCTTTATGCGGGATATACGCAATTCATAGAGGGACACGCCTTTGTGATTGACGGCATTGACGCTGAAGGATTCTTCCATGTCAACTGGGGGTATGGCGGAGCTTATGATGGTTACTTTCGCCTTGATGTCCTCGCCTTTTATGAGGACTATGAAGGGAAACGCGATGAAGTGGCAACGCAAGGATTCTTCTGCAACCAAGAAGCACTTCTGCTCCATCCAGACCCCATCACTCCCGAACTTCCCGATACGCTTTCGCGTACAGGTGTTGAAGTTGTCGTAGACAGCATCTATCCCTTAGCACAACCTTATTCAGGGATGTACACTCCAGTGGCGGTACGTGTTAGAAATAGTTCAGACAAGACGCTCACTACCCCCTTCGAACTCCTCACCAATGCGCCCACTGACACGTTAGTGTTTGAACAGGGCGATTACATAGCACTGACAGGTGTTACTTTAACCCCAGGAGAAGCGCGTACAGTAGTTGTTGATGCACAATTCAACGAAACGGGTAACCGCCTGTTGCGCATCTCGCCCGATGATATTCAGGTGCTTGCAACGACAGATGTGGAAGTACTTCCCTATGTGGGTTCCATCCTGAGTTATACGGTTAGTCCCCCCTCTTTCCCTTCACCGCATGAGGTGCAATTTGTCGTGACAGCACAAAACAGTCGTTCCGCTCTCGCACGAACAGGAGTGCTGCAACAATATTTCTTGGATGAAGGTTCCGTGTGTCGCGATTACACAGGAGCTTACCAGCAATCTCATGTGCTCTACCTCCATCCAGGTGCTGCGCTTACCGACACGGTTACCTTCAGCAACCTCAAACCAGCAACAACCTATAGTTTTAAGGTCAAATACAAGTGGACTGTAGCGCATGAGATAACTTTTACCACGCCCTCCACCGATGGCATTGCAACACCTGTCACTTCACTTACTCATAGTGATTGGTACTTGCTTGACGGTCGCCGTCTACAGCGCCGTCCCACCTCATCAGGAATCTATATTCATGAGGGGAAGCGTATAAAGGTTTCCACACCTTTAAAACACTAAAGTCACATGCAAATCACGACCACCCTTATTACCGAAACAACCAACGGGACTGAAGAAATCACTCAAACCTTTCAAGGCACCCTTCAGCACCAAGGAAATCTTACGCTCCTTACGTACGACGACCCCGAATTGGGCGCGACGCGACTGTTTATCAACGAAGACCGTGTGCGCTTGGTGCGCAAAGGAACATTTACCACACAGATGGTATTCCTCCCCAATGCTACGACACACAGTGCTTACCACACTCCTGGAGGAACCTTTGACCTCGGCATCCACACCACGCTCCTTCGCTACACACCCACCTCCACAGGCGGAACGCTCACCATACATTACGCCCTCCACCTCAATGGGGAAGAAGTGGCACAAAATGAACTGGCAGTAGCGTGGTGACCTCCTCACTAAACTCTCAACTTTCAACCCTCAACTCCTCCCTATGACTATCAAAAATTACATTGCTCAAAACGAAGAACGCTTCCTCAGCGAACTCTTCTCGCTCATCCGCATTCCCAGTATCAGTGCCTTGCCCGAACGGAAGGACGACATGCTGCGCTGTGCCGAACGCTGGAAACAACTCCTGCTTGAAGCAGGGGTGGACAAAGCAGAGGTGATGCCCTCTGCCGGTAATCCCTTAGTGTATGCCGAAAAACTGATTCCTGGCGCCACCAAGACCGTACTTATTTACTCTCACTACGACGTGATGCCTGCTGAACCCCTCGACCTGTGGCACAGCAATCCCTTTGAACCCGAAGTGCGCGACGGTAAAATCTACGCCCGCGGTGCCGACGACGACAAGGGTCAGGCAATGATTCAGGCGAAGGCGTTTGAATACTTGGTGAAGCACAACCTCTTACGTCATAACGTGAAGTTCATCTTCGAGGGCGAAGAAGAAATCGGCAGTCCTTCACTCGGTGGTTTCCTTGAAGCTAACAAGGAGTTGTTGAAGGCCGATGTGATCCTTGTCAGTGATACGAGCATGCTGAGTGCCGAACTCCCCTCGCTCACTACAGGACTCCGCGGTTTGGCATACTGGGAAATTGAAGTGACAGGACCCAACCGCGATCTCCATTCGGGACATTTCGGCGGTGCTGTTGCTAACCCCATCAATGTGCTCTGCCAGATGTTGGCACAGGTGGTAGACGAAAACGGTAAGATTACCATCCCCCACTTCTACGACGATGTAGAAGAACTCTCAACTGAAGAGCGCGCAATGATAGCCGACATCCCCTTTGATCTTGAGAAGTATAAGCGCGCCATCGACATTGACGAAGTGAGCGGCGAGGCAGGTTATTCTACGATTGAGCGCAATAGTTGTCGCCCCTCGTTTGATGTCTGTGGCATCTGGGGCGGTTACACAGGTCAGGGTTCTAAAACTGTGCTCCCCTCTAAGGCGTATGCCAAGGTTTCAACCCGCCTTGTGCCCCACCAGCAACACGAAAAGATTTCGCAGCTCTTCATCGACTACATCACCGCTATTGCCCCCAAGAGCGTAAAAGTAAAGGTAACTCCCATGCACGGTGGCGAGGGTTACGTATGTCCCATCACACTGCCCGCCTATAAGGCTGCCGAAATAGGTTTTGAAAAAGCCTTTGGCAAGCGTCCCTTAGCTGTGCGCCGCGGTGGTTCTATCCCCATTATCAGCGACTTCGAGCGCGTGCTGGGTATCAAAACCGTACTCATGGGCTTCGGGCTTGAAAGCAACGCGATCCATTCGCCCAACGAAAACTTCCCCCTCGACATGCTCCGCAAGGGTATTGAGGCCGTGGTAGAGTTCCACTTGAACTTAGAGTAAGAAGTGGCAGATGCTCGCCAATAAATTCGTTAATGATGAGGACCGTTACTTGTGTTGACGCAGGTAACGGTCCTATTTATGCTCTAAAAAAGACCTTAAGTTTTGGTACTTAACATATAAAGTGCTAACTTTGTCCGATATTCGTATAAGTATGCGAATCAGAATGTTCTGAAAATTAAATCAAAATATATCATGTATAAATTGTTTACCAAGGTTCTTGCATTCAGCCTCATCGTTTCTTCGCTTGCTTTTAGCAGTTGTAAGGAAGAGGTCGATGACTCTAATTTTGCCATCAAGACAGAGAAGACGCTTGCTGATATTTTGGATAGCGAACCGACTCTTTCCATGGCGCGCGATTTGTTTAAAACCGTGCGCTTAGGTAAGAAGAGTAATAAAGGTGATTTGTCATCTATTTACAGCGTGCTTTCAGCACGAGGTAATTACACCGTTTTCGTGCCCGACAATATGGCTATTGAAAACTACTTGAAAGTTTTGGAAGTCAATAGTATTGACGAACTCACAGAAGAGCAGAAGGAGTTGATAGTCTTTAGTTGTGTGATAGACAATGGTGAACAAGATGCTTACCAATCTATAGAATTTCCCAATTCAGGTACGTTCAACCTCTCCAACCTCTATGACCGCTTGCTTACGTGCACGGAAACGCCCACTGCTACCGACACCGTAGAGCGTGCGAAGATTGATCCCTTCACTCTTATGCCTGAAATGCAGAATGGCGATACGGTGAAAGTGAAGTATCCCATCTACTATAAGGTTGAAAAGTCTTGTAGCGTGATGAGAACCGACCTGGAAGCGTCAAATGGTTGGTTGCACATCATGGCTGATGTTATCGCTCCCACTTCTGATTATGTATTCCAGGTTGTGCAAGATGCCCCCAACATGAAGATTATGGGACGCTTGCTTCAGGAAACAGGTATTTGGGAGTGGATGAACAAGGAGCGCGACTTGGTATATGAAGAAAAGGAAACTCCTGAAAATCTCGTCGCTCAACCTGGTACATTCGAAGTTCCAGAATTGCGCTACTGGGCATTTACGGGTTTTGTAGAACCGGATGAAATCTTCGAAAAATACGGTGTACCTGCCCCTGAGACCAACGAAGAAGGCGTTATTACCAACTGGACAGAGGTGCTCAATGGTCTCAAGAACTGTTCAAAGATTACTACAGCTTATGGTACACAGGATATGGACAACCTTAAGAGTCCGAACAATCCTCTTTACAAGTTTGTGAAGTACCACTTTGTTGACGGTAAGTACGCCCCAGGTAAGTTGGTGGTTCACTATACGGAGTTCCAATATCAGTATGGTACCGACCAGAAGAACCCCCAAAACCGCGTATTGCCCACTGATGCTTGGGATTATTACACCACAATCCATCCTGAAGGCAAGGTGGAAGAACGCGAACCTATCAAAATTCTTCAGTTAGGTTCTCGTGGCGCTATGGCGAGCAGTTATGAGGGCAACCCCATCTTTATCAATCGCTTTGCAGAATATGACAACGGTCCTATGGGCACGTACGAACAGATTGCTGTTAAACCCGGTGGCGAGGGTGTATTGGTTCATGAAGATCAAAGCATCAGTGCGGCAAATGGATATGTTTATCCCATTGACGACTTGCTCGTGTTTGGCGACAAGGAACGCAATTTGATGGGGCTTGAGCGTATGCGTATAGACTATGCCACGATCATCCACGAATTGAGTTCTAACAACCTCCGCTTGGGTAAGTATTCGATGTTCCCCGCAGGTTACTTTGAAAACCTTCCCCGTCAAAATTCAAGTTCGAATGTGCTCTACCTCTTCTGTGCTTATTCACCCTTGAGTTCAACAGGTTGGTGTAATTTTGAAGGCGATGAAATGATGATTCTTGGTCTCTACGACGTGACCTTCCGCATTCCTCCCGTGCCTATTGCGAAGAATTACGAAATCCGATTGGGCGTATCTCACAACTCATTGCGTGGTATGTGTCAGCTCTACTTCGGTGATGATATGGATCGCTTGAAACCCGCCGGACTTCCCTATGACCTCCGTCAGAGTGCACCTTCTGTAAACATTCCTTGGGTGGAAGACGTTGACGACGACGAGGTTACAAACGCAGAAAACGATAAGAATATGCGTAACCAAGGTTACATGAAGGGTCCCCAGTACTTCGGATGGACAGACGGTAAGGGAACTTTAGACCGTATGTCACGCAGTTATAGTGGTCACCTCCGTCGTATTGTGACTGTAGAACGCTTAGAACCAGGTAAGAGTTACTATCTCCGTTATAAGTCAGCGCTTAAGAAATTTGACGCGCAGCTTCAAATTGACTACATCGAAATTGTACCTACTGAAGTGTATAATGGTAGTGAACCCGAAGATGTATGGTAAGAATATAAATGTAAATGAATAAAAGGTGGAGTGTGCAAGATGTGTAGCAACTACAGATTGTACACTCCATCTGTTTTTGTTCCTACCTGCCAGTATACTCCTCTCTCCTCACTTCTCTCTCCTCACTTCTCACTCCTCACTCCTCACTCCCTCGAAATTATGAAAAAAATATTCCTCCTCCTTTCCCTCCTAATTGCGTGTAATGCTGGAGCTCAAACGCATCAACTCAACACCCTGCGCCTTGAAGCGCGTGGGGATTACCAGCGCTTCTATGTCGATGGCACAAGTGTAAAAGAAAATACCGGGTTTAAGGGAAAATTCCTCAATGTGCGCCTTGACGGACAGATTGGCGAAAACCTTACTTACTCCTACCGCCAGCGTTTGAATAAACCGCATAAGGATGCCAGTTTTTTTGATGCTACCGACTGGTTGCACCTTACGTATACCCAGGACCGCTGGAGCATTTCTGGCGGTAAGCAGGTGATAGGCATCGGTGGTTTTGAGTACGACTTGGCACCCATTGACGTCTATTACTTCTCAGGTTTCTGTAGTAATATTTCGTCGTATGCCTTTGGAGCAAGTGTGGGGTACGCGCTTTCTTCTAATGATCAACTGACGTTGCAGGTGTGTGAAAGTCCTTTCCGCATTCCTGAAAATGATGTTTACGCCTACAACCTTATGTGGACGGGGAAACACGGTTGTTGGCAAACGATTTACTCTGTGAATATGGTGGAAACCCTTCCTGGGCACTTTATCAACTATATCGCCCTGGGCAACCGCTTTAAGTTTGACAATGTCACGCTCACGCTCGACCTCATGAATCGCACCTCCAAGGGACACCGTTTCCTGGCACGCGACTTCTCAGTGATGGGTGAAATCGACTGGATGCCTTCGGAAAAGGTCAACCTCTTCGGTAAATGTACCTATGATGTAAATAAGAGCGCTACGCTCACCGATGCCTGTGTTCCTCCCGGTACAGAGATTACCCATTTTGGCGCAGGTGTAGAGTTCTTCCCCCTCACGGACAGCAACGACCTTCGCCTTCACCTTGCTGGTGACTATGTGTTAGGCACAGCTGCTGCCGATTACATTCAGCAACCCAAGCAACTTATGCTTACAGCAGGGCTCACCTGGCGCATGGACTTGCTCGGATTGTTAAGAAAATAAAGATTCCCTCTTAACGACCTTAGAGACCTTAAAGTCTTTAAAGACCTTACACACACTTTTAGTCTCCCCTTTTTTTCTTATGCGCAACCTTCTTTCGTTTCTCTTTCTGCTCATCCCCCTTGTGGCGATTGCCCAACCCCTGCGCCAGCGTAGTATGAAGCGCTGGGGCGTTACGCCTGCCAATTACAGTGGTATCACCCCTATTGGGGGTAATCGCTATGCTGTAGTCAGTGATAAGGAACCCGCGGACGGATTCTACACGATGCAAATCGTGCAAGATTCCGTGACGGGAAAAGTGACGGATGTCATTCCCGAAGGTTATTGTGCAAACCCTTCAGGCACTGCTACGCGTGATGGTGAGGGGATTGCTTTCTTCCCCCAGGCAGAAACTGTCTTTATCAGTGGCGAGGGCGACCAGCAGATTTTGGAATACTCCTTAAATGGAGTGCCCACAGGAAGACGGTTGAATGTTCCTAAGGAGTTTTCAGTAGGCAGTATCTATCCCAATCTGGGATTTGAGGCGCTCGCTTACAGTGCCGAAACTCATCGTTTCTGGACCATCTCCGAAGCGCCATTGCGTGCGGATGGTGTGCCCAATGGTCCTGCCCAACAAGAGGTTCAAAACTACCTGCGCCTGCAGTCCTTTACCGACGACCTCCAACCTTTGGCGCAATATGCCTACCGTATGGATCTTGCAAAATCCGTGAAGCCCGGGCGCACGCATTGTCACGGCGTTCCTGCCCTGTGTGCCCTTCCCGATGGTCGACTCTTGGTGTTAGAGCGCGAAGTGCGTATTTCGCCTCATTACCTCTCCTCGCATGTGGAGTGTAAAATGTTCTTAATCAATCCCCTTGAGAGTCATCAAATTGATAGTTACACACAGTTCTCCAACCTTGATCCCAATCATTTTATGATTAAGACACTCGTTGCTACGTTCAAAACGCGCCTCAATGCCGTGCAACACACCTTTGCCAACTACGAAGGCATGTGCCTCGGTCGTCGCCTGTGTGATGGTACACAAACGCTGTTGCTGATCAACGACTCTCAAGCACGTATGGGGAAGGGTCCCATCCACCTGAAAGATTATATCAAGGTGATAAAATTACCCGGAAGGGTAGGGGAGACCCTATAGTCTCTATTAGAACTATAGTCACTATAAAAACTATACTCCCTATCCTCTCGTGCAACTCTTTATTCCTCAGTTTGTCACTCCGACTTTCACATTCGCAACCAATCACTACAGAATCCGTCTAATTTGCTAAAAAATAAGGCGTAGGGGTGGGTGTGTCAGAATAATTAACGTAATTTTGCAATTGAATTATTCACCTCTTAATCTTTATAATCACCATGGAATGGTTAGTTAACATTCTTACAAACCTAACCCCGGGCACTTACATTGCTCACTTGGTTATTGCTTACGCACTCGCAATTTCGTTGGGAGTACGTTTGGGCAAAATTAAATTTGGCGGCATCGCCTTGGGTGTAACCTTCGTGCTCTTCGTGGGTATCCTCGTTGGTCACATCAGCAGCACGTGTTTCGGTATCGATTACAAGGCTGCAACTGGCGACACTATGGCCGGAACTCCTCAGATTATCAAGTTTGTGATGGAGTTGGGTTTGATTCTCTTCGTATATTGCATTGGTTTGCAAGTAGGTCCTAGCTTCTTCGCTACGTTTAAGTCGGGCGGTTTGAAGATGAACATGCTTGCTGTGGGCATCGTATCGCTCAACATTGCGATGGTATTTGCACTCTATTTCTTGTTCTTCAACGAAGGTAACATCACCGACTTCCCCATGCTTGTGGGTGTACTCTTCGGTGCCGTAACCAACACTCCTGGTCTCGGTGCTGCAACAACTACGGTGAACACATTGGCGGCAGAACAAGGTTGGAGCGTAATTCCCGATATCGCCAGCGGTTATGCGTGTGCATATCCCCTCGGTGTGGTAGGTATCATCCTCGCTACAATTGCTATCCGCTACATCTGTAAGGTAGACCTCAATAAGGAACGCGAACAACTCCGTAAGGAAGTGGAAAGCAATCCTCACGCAACACCCAAGCACCTTGTGCTCAAGGTGACAAACTATGCGGTAATCAACAAGACTCTTGAAGAACTCCGCAACTTCCTCAACCGCGAATTCATCGTGTCTCGCATCATTAAGGGCGAAGAATTGATCATCCCCAACCGCGAAACAAAGTTGGAAATCGGCGACGAAATCCACCTCGTTTGTACCGAAACGGAAGCGCAGGCGATGACAGAACTCATGGGTGAAGCCGTAGAAGGTAAGACTTGGAACGCTGATACAGACAAGCGCAACTATGTGTCTCGCCGTCTTATCGTGACGAAGGAAGCGATGAATGGTAAGACTTTCGGCCAGCTCCACTTCTCATCTGTATATGGTGTGAACGTAACACGCGTGACACGTAACGGTATGGACCTTTTCGCTAACCGCAACTTGCGCCTTCAGGTGGGTGACCGCCTCTTGGTGACAGGTTCTGAAGAAAACGTAGAACGCCTTTCTCGCGTGGTTGGTGCTAACGTGAAGCATCTTGACCATCCTAACGTGGGTGCCATCTTCTTCGGTATCATGGCGGGTATCATCCTCGGTCAGATGCCTATCCCCCTCCCCGGTATTGACGTACCTGTGAAGTTGGGTTACGCTGGTGGTCCGCTCATCGTGGCAATCCTCGTAGGTGCTTTCGGTTACCGTTATAAGATTGCGTCGTATATGACTACCTCTGCCAACCTTATGCTCCGCGAAGTGGGTCTTATCCTCTTCCTCGCCAGCGTAGGTCTTCAGGCTGGTGCAACCTTCTGGCAGACTATTATGGCAGGTGGTTACAACTATGTTTGGGCTGGTTTCTTAATCACAACTGTACCTATCTTGATCATCGGTCTCATCGGTCGCCTCAAGTTGAAGTTGAACTACTTCACATTGATGGGTCTTATCGCCGGTTCTAACACCGACCCCCCTGCACTCGCATTTGCCAACCAAACAGCTGTAGGTAGCGACGCTCCTGCTGTAGGTTACTCAACGGTTTATCCCCTCACCATGTTCTTGCGCATCCTCACCGCGCAGCTCGTGTTGCTCTTCTTCATGGGGTAATTCTGAGATAAAAGATATTTAATGATTGCTGTTCGGAAACGGCTCTCAGAAATGAGAGAGAAACTTCCGGACGGCAATCTTTTTTTGTGCCCTATCTCAGTGGCGCACCATTATTTTTCATCGTGAGAATCTTTATACTCAACAAAAAAAACTAAATTTGTAGTCTCTATAATATTTATAGTCGCTATAGTTCCTATAGTCCCTATCCTTTCTATATAACCTAAAAACCTCACTCCCTATGAAACAATACCTCGACCTTCTCCGCCGCATCAAGGAAGAAGGTGTTATCAAGACAGATAGAACGGGCACGGGCACAAAGTCTGTGTTTGGTCACCAAATGCGCTTCAACCTTGCCGATGGTTTCCCCTTGGTGACTACAAAGAAGTGCCACTTGAAGTCCATCATCCACGAACTCCTTTGGTTCTTGAAGGGCGATACCAATGTAAAGTACCTTCAGGAGAATGGTGTGCGCATCTGGAACGAATGGGCGGATGAGAATGGCGACCTTGGCCACGTCTATGGCTATCAGTGGCGCTCATGGCCCGATTACAAAGGCGGTCATATCGACCAGATTTCTCAGGTGATTGAGCAGATTAAGAACAATCCCGACTCGCGTCGCCTCCTTGTCTCTGCGTGGAACGTGGCAGAGGTAGATGAAATGGCACTTCCCCCTTGCCACCTGCTCTTCCAGTTCTATGTGGCAGACGGTCGTCTTTCTCTGCAACTCTATCAGCGTTCTGCTGACTGCTTCCTCGGTGTTCCCTTCAACATTGCCTCTTACTCGCTCCTCCTGCTCATGGTGGCACAGGTTTGTGGTTTAGAACCCGGTGAATTTGTCCACACTACAGGCGACACACACCTTTACCTCAACCACATGGAGCAGACCGATTTGCAACTTTCGCGCGAGCCCCGTCCGCTTCCCCAAATGCGTCTCAACCCTGAAGTGAAAAACATCTTCGACTTCAAGTACGAAGACTTCGAACTTCTTAACTACGACCCACACCCTCACATTAAGGGGGTGGTAGCGGTATAAAAGGAAAGGAGAAATGAGAAAGGAAAAAGGAGAAAGTCCATTCGGACTAATATGTACCTCATATCTCCTTTCGCCTTCCTCTTCACCCTATACTATAATCTCACTCCGCACGGTCTTTCTCCTTTCTCCTTTCTCCTTTCTCCTTTCTCCTTTCTCCTTTCCCCACCAGGTCTTTCTCCTTTCCCCTCATGCTTCCCGAAACCTTTCTCCAACAAATGAGTGCGTTGCTCGGCAGCGAAGAAACCCAACGCTTTTGCAAGGTTCTGACAGAATCAGAACCTTCTACGAGTGTGCGCCTCAACAGCCGGAAACTGGGGGCAGAACAGTTGGAACCGTTTTGTGAAAATTTCGATTGCGACGTTCCCTGGTGCTCTACGGGCAAATACCTCAAGGAGCGCCCTATGTTTACCCTCGATCCCGTGCTCCACGCTGGGGGATATTATGTGCAGGAAGCGGCGTCCATGTTTATCGAGCAGGCGTACCGTAAAATCAGCGCTGACTTTACGCCCGAACGCCTTCTCGACCTTTGTGCCGCGCCTGGTGGAAAAAGCACACTCTGGAGAAGTCTGCTCCCCGATGGCGCACTCCTCGTTGCTAACGAACCTATGCGCCAACGTGCTGAGATATTGGCAGAAAACCTAACCAAATGGGGACATCCCGACGTGATTGTCACGAATGCTTATCCCAATGAGTTCAGCGAATGCTGTGGCATGTTCGATGTCATAGCCACCGACGTGCCCTGTTCTGGCGAAGGCATGTTCCGCAAGGACGAAGGCGCTGTTGCAGAATGGTCACCCGCCAACGTCGTTACTTGTGCCGACCGCCAGTGGAGTATTCTTTGCGACATTTGGCCCTGCTTGCGCACGGGTGGGTATCTTGTTTACAGCACCTGTACCTACAACCGCCTTGAAAACGAAGAGATGGTGGCGCGCATCTGTAAGGAACTTGGGGCAGAGATTGTGCCGCTTGACGTTCAGTCTACTTGGAACGTCCACACATTAGACACCCCCGAAAATCTATCCGAAGCGTCGGTTCTTAATAATGGCATGTACCACTTCTTCCCCCACCTGACGCGTGGCGAAGGACTCTTCCTCTGCCTCATGCGTAAGACGGCGGAAACTCCCGAACCTCGGGCGAAGAAAGAGAAGAAGGCGAAGGGTGCGAAACCTCAAGTGCCCGCTGGAGCAAGTACGGTAGTAAAATGGCTCTCGGATGCGGGAGTGTATAAAATCCTTTCTACGGGCGAAGCCGAACGCTCCGCCATCCGCCAATCGCATGCCGACGTGGCACAGCGCCTTATGACCACGGTCAAGTGCCTCAAAGTGGGCGTTGCTTTGGCAGAAGAAAAAGGCAAGAAGTTTGCCCCTGCTCACGATCTCGCACTTGCGCTCAACCGCAACTCCGATGCGTTCCCCACTTGCGAACTCAGTCTCGACACCGCCCTTTCCTATCTGCGCCGCGAGGCCATCACCATCGACGCCCCCAAAGGTTATGTCATCGTAACCTATAAAAACCTGCCCTTGGGCTTTGTCAACAACCTCGGCAACCGAGCGAATAACATGTACCCCCAACAGTGGCGCATTAGAATGAAGTAACTGTTAAGGTTATAAGGTTCTGAGGAACCTGCGGTTTGTTCTGATGTTCTGAAGTTCTGAGGAACCATTCGGACCGCATGGACTTCAGAACTTCAGAACCTCAGAACTTCAGAACCTCTTAACCTTTCAGAACCTCAACCCCTCAACCCCTCCTCCAATGAAATACCTCGAATTCACCTTCACCCTCACTCCCCAAAGCGAAGCCGCAGAAGACGTGCTCAGCGCCTTGCTTGCCGAAATCGGTTTTGAAAGTTTCGTACGCACCGCTTCGCTCGACCTTCCCCGCGTGGGCAGTGTGGATAATTTCCCCGAAGCTCCCATCTTTGCCGAAGAAGCTGAGACGGGACTCTTCCAAGCATACATCCAAACGCAACTCTACGATGAAGAGGCGCTCGCTTCGCTCATTGAATACTTCCCCCTTCCCGATGTGCAGATTTCCTATCAGATGGTAGAAGCAGAGGATAAGGACTGGAACGAAGAGTGGGAGAAGAATTACTTCCAACCTATCGTTATCTCCGACCGCTGTGTGATTTCAAGCACCTTCCATAAGGACGTGCCCACGGCAGAATACGCTATAAAAATCAATCCCCAGATGTCGTTCGGCACAGGTCACCACGCCACTACTTCTCAAATGGTGGGACGCATTCTTGATGACGACATGGAGGGAAAAGAAGTGCTCGACATGGGTTGTGGCACCAGCATTCTCGCCATTCTTGCCCGTATGCGTGGCGCTAAACATTGTGTAGCGATTGACATCGACGAGTGGTGTGTGAAAAACTCCCTCGAAAACATGGCGCTCAACAATGTTGACGGCATAGACGTGCTTTTAGGCGATGCCAACACGCTTGCCAACTGCGGTCCTTTCGATCTTGTCATTGCCAACATCAACCGCAACATCCTTCTCGCCGACATGCACCACTATGTAGCCCGCATGAACGACGGCGCGTCTATCTTCATGAGCGGTTTCTACGATGAAGACGTGCCCAAACTCGTTGCGCATGCCGAAACGCTTGGCTTAACGCTCATTGACGTACGCAGTCAGGATGGTTGGGCTTGCATCAAGATGCAGAAGTAACCGCATTGTTTTTCTATAGGAACTATAGTCATTATAGATACTATAGTCACTATCCCCCAAAAACTACTATACTATGTCTCCCCTCAAAGCCTGGTTTCTTGCCGCCCGTCCGAAGACGCTATCAGCGGCATTGATCCCCGTAGCAGTGGCTACGGCGCTGGCGTATGCCAATGGTGTGGCGCAATGGACGCCCGCCTTGCTCTGCGCCCTCTTTGCGATGCTCATGCAAGTGGCTTCCAACTTCATCAATGACCTTTACGATTATAAGAGAGGGACAGACGCCGAAGACCGCCTTGGTCCGAAGCGCGCCTGTGCCCAAGGGTGGATTACGCCCCGCGCTATGCGCAACGGCATTATCCTTACGCTCGTGGCAGCATGCTCGGTGGGCGCCTGCCTGTTGCTCTACGGCGGTTGGTGGCTCGTAGCACTCGGCGCAAGTTGCGTCATCTTCGCCTTTCTCTATACCACGTTGATGAGCTACCACGGCCTGGGCGACCTCTTGGTATGGATATTCTTCGGCTTCGTACCCGTCATCGGCACCTATTACGTGCAGGCGGGCGCACTTCACCCCGACGTGTGGTTACTTTCAGCAGCCTGTGGATTGTGTGTTGACATCTTATTGGTGCTGAACAACTACCGCGACCGCGAAACCGACCGCCGCACGGGGAAGCGCACGATTGTCGTGCTCTTTGGAGAGCGCTTCGGCAGTCTTGCCTACCTGCTCCAGGGCATTGCCGCTTACGTATGTGTGGCAATCTTGGCATACGGAGGCAATATGTGGCTCGCCATCCTTCCCGCCTTCTACCTCTTGCCCCACTACCTTACGTGGCGCAAGATGGTGCAAATCAACAGCGGTCCCCAGCTCAACCGCATCCTTGGGTTTACCTCACGCAATATGCTCACCTTTGCCATCCTGGTCGTTGCTGCCTATGTGAGTAGCGTGATTTTGGTGTAGGTCCTAGGTTCCCCTAGGAACTCCTAGGTAATCCTAGGCAATCCTAGAAACTCCTAGGTCTTCCTAGAAACTCCTAGGTTCTCCTAGAAATCCCTAGGTTCTCCTAGTCCCCCTAGAAATATCCCCTAATAAATGAGGGTGTGTCAAGTTCGCTTGACACACCCTCATTTATATTAACTGCTTTTCTAATCAACTGCTCTCCATCTAAAAATAAGGAGCATTATTAAGCATTACTTTCTCATTGCCATCGTCATTATGGAAGATGAGTTTGTCTTCTCGCGCCAACCAGCCGAGTGCTTCGGCAAGTTCTATCTCCGACAGTTGGGAGAGTTTGACGAGTTCTTCACGCGTGTGGGCACAATGACAGTTGAGCAAGTTCCACACAAGACCAGCATTGTGGCCAATAGAGTTTTTTTTCATAGTAGTTTAGTTTTGAGGTTATAAGGTTATAGGGTTATAAGGTTATAAGGTTGGGAGGTTTTGAGGTCTGAAAGTTCTGAGGTTCTGAAAGTTCTGAAGTTCTGAGGTCCATGCGGTCTGGATAGTCACTTCAGAACTTTCAGAACCTCAGAACAGTCCCCCCTCCTTCTTTTACTTCTTCATCTCCACAATTGTCGTAGCGGGAAGTTCGGCATTGCGGCGCTCCGTTTCGCGCACCACATTCTCGGCCAACGCGCGGAATGCCTGTGCCGTCATCGTTTCTGTGTTGATAGAAATGGGTGCACCCTCATCGCCGCTTTCGCAAATGCTCTGCACAATGGGGATTTGACCGAGCAGGGGCACGTTCATCTCTTCTGCCAAGCGCTTCACGCCCTCCTTGCCAAAGAGGTAGTACTTGTTTTCGGGGAGTTCCGCAGGAGTGAACCACGCCATGTTTTCCACCAATCCGAGGATGGGCACGTTCACCTTCTCATTCTGATACATGTCAATACCCTTGCGCGCATCGGCAAGCGCCACCTGCTGAGGCGTAGAAACAATCACCGCACCCGTGATGGCAAGGTTTTGCAGGAGCGTCAGGTGAATATCGCTCGTGCCGGGAGGCGTGTCGAGAATCATGTAATCAAGTGCTCCCCACTTCGCATCCGCAATGAGTTGCTTCAGGGCATTGCTTGCCATACCCCCGCGCCAAAGAGTGGCAGTCGTGGGATTGACAAAGAAACCGATAGAGAGGAGTTCAACACCATATTTATAAGCCGGAATCACAAGTTGGCGACCTTCCACCATTTCAGCGAAGATGTCCACCTGCTCCAACTGGAACATTTTGGGCACCGAGGGACCAAAGATGTCGGCATCCAAAAGTCCCACCTTATATCCCATTGCCGCAAGCGACACCGCAAGGTTGGCAGCCACCGTACTCTTACCCACACCGCCCTTGCCCGAACTTACGGCAATCACGTTCTTCACCTGTGGCAACATCTTCCCCGGTTCGGGGCGCGCCGCCTGAGTGGTCTTCACGCTTACGGCAACATTCACGTCCTTACTTACATAGGTGTGAATGGCAGCCTCAGCAGCTTTCACAACCGACTTGATGAAGGGGTCAGTGCTCTTTTCAAATATAATGGAGAAGGAGACGTTCATGCCGTCAATGCGGAGGTCGTCTTCCAACATCTCTGCTTCTACAATATTCTTCCCAGTTCCGGGGTAGCGCACATTCAGCAGTGCGTCAGTAATGAGTTTAGGGTATAGTGTCATTTGAGGTTTGAGGTTTTGAGGTTCTGAGGTTAAGAGGTTCCAACCGCTTAACCTTGCCCGCAAAATTACTAAATAATCTCGACTGAGGATAGTAGTTTCCTGCTTTTAAGGTAATTTTGCACAGCTAATCCCCCATAACGACTTTAGAGACCCTATCGACCTTAGAGATCCTAAAGCTGGGGAGCTCAAAATTGTAAAAAAAATGTTGGTGTCCGGTAAATCCATCAAACAAAGAGTTATCTATATTTACTGGACACCAATCCATCTTAATATATCGTGGTAATGACGCTGAAGGCGTCTCCGCTCGGTAATTTTAAGAATTATTGCAGTCCGGTAAACGCATATAACTCTCAATCAATGAAGTAATTTTAAGTGTATAAGCCACCCCCTTAGAATCTCACGCGGATTACACTTTTTTAGAGCACGTCGCAGGGCTTCTGTTAAATCTGTTAAATCTGTTGAGTTTTATAAATCAGAGTGATTATTTTTCTCACGCAGACACCGCAGATTTACGCAGAACTATGCAGAGTGATTACCCTTTCGTCATGAGAGAATACGCAGAGGCGCACACGCTGACGCTTGTGCTTTGCCGTCCGGACGGGGAGCGCAAGCGGAGTGTGCGCGTTCTGCGAAAGTCTCCATAATATACAAGGCCCCGCATGGCTTCTGCGTAAATCTGCGTAGTCTGCGTGAGAAATATTTACCGGACAG
>JAZTYI010000010.1:0-7818 GCA_045636885.1 Alloprevotella sp. | reverse complement strand
ATATTACTGTCCGCTAAAACTTATCGAATCAGAAAAAAGAATGGGCTGAACTTCCTAACCGGAGTTCAGCCCTTTTTGGTTATCTTTGAATTTGCTGATTAAAAGATTTAACCATGGGCAAAAGTACACATTTCTTCGGACAGCCGATTTATGGGCAGTTAATAAAGTTTTTGGACAAGGACAAAATTCTTCAAACCAGCCGCAATTTGGGTGGTGAGCGGTATGTAAAGAGTTTCGATGGCTTCACGCATCTACTGACTATGCTATATGCAGTAATCATGCGCTTCGATTCATTGCGTGAAATAGAGACTTCTATGACTGCAGAGGTCCGCAAGCTTCGTCATATAGGCATAGACACAGTTCCTAAACGCAGTACTTTGTCCGACGCCAATGCAAGACGATCTGAAAAACTCTTTGAGGAGGTCTATCATGACCTTTATGAAACTAATAAGTCCAAACTTACCTCGGACAGCCGTCGAGGAGGTGCAGAGGAATGGATGAAACGTTTGAGAATCATAGATTCTACTACAATCTCCCTGTTCTCCAATTTGATCTTCAAAGGTGTTGGGCGTCATCCTAAGACAGGTAAGAAGAAAGGCGGTATTAAGGTACATGCTGTTATACATGCCAATGAGGGAGTTCCGTGTGATGTAGAGTTTACCTCTGCTGCCACCAACGACTCTTTCATGCTTGTCCCTTCAAGGTTTTCCGAAAAGGAGATAGCAGCAATGGATCGAGCCTACATCAATTATGAAAAGTTTGAGGAACTTACGAGTCGCAATGTGGTGTATGTCACTAAGATGAAGAAGAACCTCAACTATGAGATCCTCTTTGACTTTATGGAGATGACACCAGAGGGTAAGATGGAATATCGAGAACAGGTTGTTGTATTCAGCAAGGGAGAAACCAGGCATATCGCAAGAATCGTAACCTATGTGGACATCAAAAAAGGGAAGCAACCCAAACTAGTATCGTTACTTACCAATGACTTTGATATGCGTCCGGAGACAATTGTGGAGATTTATCGTCGTCGTTGGCAAATAGAATCGCTTTTCAAGCAGATAAAGCAGAATTTCCCACTGAGATACTTCTATGGAGAAAGTTCAAACGCCATCAAGATTCAAATATGGGTGACTTTAATAGCGAATCTGCTCCTCTCATTGCTTCAAAGTAGCCTTGAGCGGAGCTGGAGTTTCTCTGGTCTCGCCACAATGGTTAGGATATCCCTAATGTATTACCTAAACATTTATACATTCTTCAACAAACCTGAAGAAGACCTCAGACAAATGCTCATCGAGGCTGCAGAATCACCGCCAAAGGAGGGTTCAAACTAATAGAGGGGGCTTGTCCAAGATAAAAAGACTCCCAACTACTCTTTTTGAGATAGTTGGGAGAGCAATGTTATGTTTAGCGGACAGTAATAATTATATTATATGTATATTTCGCATGACGATCAATCATCAACAAAGTCGCACTCCATCAGCGAGCAATTCTACCTTGCGCTCGCGGTAGAGGTTGCCCAGCGCCTTCTTAAAGGTCTTCTTGCTAACGCCAAAGCGCTCGGCAATTTCCTCTGAGGGAGATTTGTCGGTGAAGGGAAGGAAACCATTGGGCGCCTGCTGAAGTGCTTCAAGAAGTTCGTCGGCGAAGTCCTTAAAGCGACCCTTACCAATCTTCTGCACGCTCAAATCCAACTTACCATCGGGGCGCACATTTACTATCGTACCGCGCACGCGCATGCCGCTACGGAGGTTCTCGTAAATCTGATTGTCGTAAATCTGTCCCTGGTGCTTGTTGTTGACAATGACCTTAAAACCGAGGTCGGTCTTTTGCCAAATGAGCATATCCACTTCCTCGCCCTTGTGGTAGTCGGTAAACTTGGCAGGTTCGATGTAGCGCTCCACCTTTGCCGACGCTACGATGCGGGCAGTTTCGGGGTCTACATGAATATGTACGGTATAACTGTGGTCCTTCACCATGCGGAGTTTCTGCTCGCGGAAGGGTACAAAGAGGTCTTTCATCAAGCCCCAATCAAGGAAGGCGCCATATTCGTTCACCCACGCCACGCGAAGGTGGGCAAAGTCGCCCACAACGGCAAGCGCCTGCTCCGTAGTGGCTACGAGGCGGTCCTGCTGGTCGAGGTAAACGATGACTTCAACTTCTGTACCCAGACGCATCTCTGGTTTCACATATTGCTTGGGCAGGAGGATGTCGCCCAACTCCTTTCCGGCGTCAAGGTAGGCGCCGTGGTCCGTGAAGCGCGTAATGGTGAGGGTGTTATATTGACCAATTTTTAACATAGGAGTATTATTTGTTAAGGCATGTTAAGGCCTGTTACAGCCTGTTAGGCCTGAGCCCTATAAAATTATCACCTCGCCTAAGCATCAACAATCACGCCGTCCTTCATGTGGATGGTGCGGTCGGTAAGGCGAGAGAGTTCTTCGTCGTGGGTCACGATGACAAAGGTTTGATCCATCGTGTCGCGCAGTTCGAAGAAGAGGTTGTGGAGTTCCTGCTTGTTGTGCGTGTCCAAACTTCCCGAGGGTTCATCGGCAAGGATGACGTCGGGGCGGTTCATCAAGGCGCGCGCCACGGCTACACGCTGCTTCTCGCCGCCCGAAAGTTCCGAAGGTTTGTGCTCAAGGCGCGTAGAGAGTTTCAGGTAGTCGAGGAGTTCTGCCGCACGCTGACGCAAGGCGCTTTCCTTCTCGCCCGCCAAAAGTCCGGGAATCATCACATTCTCAAGTGCCGTAAATTCGGGCAGGAGTTGGTGAAACTGAAACACGAATCCCAAGTGGCGGTTGCGGAAGCGGGCAAGACTATCTCCTTTAAGGGAAAGCACATCTATACCGTTGATGAAAAGCGAACCCGAGTCGGGCTTATGGAGCGTGCCCAGCACCTGCAATAAGGTGGTCTTGCCGGCACCACTGGGACCGACAATGCTCACCACCTCCTTCTTCTCAATATGGAGGTCGATACCTTTCAGCACCTCGAGCGTGCCAAAGGACTTATGTATTCCTTGAAGTTCTATCACAGGACTTACTTCTTCTTAAGGTGTTTCACCAAGAAATAGATAGCAACAATAGCTACGATGGCAAGAATGGCGTAACCAATTACGTGACTGTACTCCGCCGCCTTATCTGCCACCTTTTGGGGCGTATCAATAGCGGGGAACATCTTATAAATAGCGTAACCAATGCCCGCCAAAACAAGGTTCCAAGTTCCCGCACCGAGGGTGGTGTAGAACAAGAACTTCCAAATGTTCATCCCTGCCAAACCTGCGGGAATGGAAATAAGTTGGCGCACGGCGGGTACCAAGCGGCCGACGAAGGTAGACATGGCACCGTTTTTCACAAAGTACTCTTCGGCATATTTCACCTTCGCTTCGTCAATCAAGCAATAGCGGCCCCAGCGACTGCGCGCAAAAGAATACACCACAGGGCGACCCAAGAATTTTGCCAAGTAGTAATTCACCAGCGCACCAATATTGGCGCCAATCGTAGCAAAAATCACCACGCCCAAAAGCGTCATTTCCGCCGAAGAACCCGTCTTCCAAGCAGCAGGAGGTACCACTACTTCCGAAGGGAAGGGGATAAACGAACTCTCAATGGCCATGAAGATAGTGACCGTCCAATAATTAAGGTGATCCAACACCCAAAGAATAATCTCTTGCATAATACGCGCTGCGAATGATTAGTTATAACATATTTTCCACCTGCAAAGTTACGTATTTCTGGGCAGTTATAAAAAAAGAGAGGTCCTCCAATTTGAAAGACCTCTCTGAAAGTTGTGTATAAATACGTGTTCTTAAAACATTCCTTTCACCAGGAAATAAAGAATTGGCAAGAAAAGAGCGGGCAACATGTTCAGCGTCTTGCTTTCCTTAATGCCAAGGATGGACAAACCTGAAGCAAAAATCAAGATGCCACCGACGATTGAAAGTTCCGTAATCAACGACTGCTGAATCACATCTTCCGACATCGTAGCTACTGCATAAAACGCTCCTTGCCAAAGGAATAACACGGGAGCTGCCCAGAGCATTCCCCAACCGTAAGTAGAGGCCAACACCATGGAGGTAACAAAATCCAAGGTCGCATTCGTGAAGAGATACGTGTTATCACCTTGCAACGCACTCACTACGGGACCCAGCATCGAGAGTGTGCCTACGCAATAAAGCAATATCCCTGTGGAAAGTCCTTCACCAAGGCGCTTTACCTGCACTTCTGAATCTGCCGAACCGTTCCCCCCGCTACGCGATACCAAACTATTAAAACGATCTGTTAATCTGAAGGCATAACCTATCAAAGAACCGACTGCTAAGCAGACAATGAACAATACGGAGCATTCTGACTTCGGCAAGTGTTGCACAAAAGCATGAAGTCCCAAAGCCACAGCGCAAAAGCCCATCGCATTATAAAGCCCTTCCTGATACTGAGGTTTCACACCTTTCTTTAGCAACGCCCCAAGGGAAGTTCCTAAAATTATCGTAGCGGTATTTACGATTGTTCCAAGCATAACAAAATCCAAAGTTTAAGGCAATGGCGCAACTCCAGGTCTCAAACGTCAACCCTCATATTACTTTCAGTCCACGAAGTTACTCAGTTTTCAGCAAATACACCATTACGACGCAGCAAAATATGACAAACATAAACCACAGCGACGCTCTCAACATTCATTCCTCTACATGATAATTCACGTATCCCCCGCAAAACACAGTGTGCCACTTACAATAAAGCAAGTGGCACACAGAATATCCTTATAAATTTAATGAAGAAAACTCCTACTATTTATATTCCAAATAAGTTTCACTTGGATCATCCAAATACTGAAGTTCATCCATTTCCGCAAGCGCTTCCAAATAAGCATCAATAATTTCCTGCTCACAATCTTCAATGGGTTTATCTGCAGCAATGCCAAGACTGAAACTGGTGTCTATATCCAGAGATTTTTCTGTCATTTTTTCTAAAGGATCATCTCCATAGTTCTGATCATCAGCCCAAAACTCACCGTCTTGTATAAATATAATTTTACCATACAAGTCTCCTTCAACAGAATACCTAATCTTAGCAACAATTTTTACGTTAGACATAATCTACAAAGCGATTACCTATACTTCGCCAGGTTCTAATAATAATATAGTTATATGAGTAAAAAATGCTCATTTTTTATCACTTTCAAAACGTACCATTTAGCAGAACATTGTAAGATACGTTTCCAAAGTATCACAAGTTTGGTATGACTATACTACAGTCAATGTCTTGATTGCTCAACACACTAACTCCCTATAGTTATTTTTCTTAGAATTTAATATTCCAAGTACGTTGAGTTTGGATCATCCAAATATTCAAGTTCACCTTCATCATCAAGCGCACTCAAAAAAGCATCAATAATTTTCTGCTCGCAATCTTCGACAGGAATATCAGCATCCAAACCAAGTTCATAACACATGCTTAGATCAAAGTTCTCTAAAGTGTAATTCTTTACTTTTTCAAAATCAATATCGCCATTGTTATCAACATCTACACAATATTGACCATCATAAACAAATACAACTTTGCCAAAGACTTCACCTTCTACATCATATTTGATTACAGCCTTCACAACACAATCTTCACTAATATCAGACTGCGATTCCTCCTCTGTATCTTCCTCTTCATAATCTTCAAACACGTCCTGATCTTCGTCGTCAACTTCATCAAGCACTGATAGATTATCAACAGTATAATCTTCAATCACGGTGCATGTTTCTATTTCAGGTTCTTCTGCCAGTGCAAAAACCTGTGCCGTTATGCCCATTTCTTTGAACATGGAAATATATTTCTCCAATGCAGACAAAGGAACAAGAATTTCTTCCAATGCTTTGACCTGAGCGAAGGCTCCTGAGTCAAACGTAACATTCTCAGAGAGAATAACCAGACGCTTTAAGGCAGGACCAAAAGCACGCTTTCCTACATATAATAGCGTAGCTGGCAATGTGAGTTCAGAGAGTGACTCGCAATCACGGAAAGCAGTTTCTTTGATAACCTCCAAACCTTCGGGAAGAACAATGCCGGTCAGGTTCTTGCATCCGGAAAAGGCGTAGCAACCTATAGCCTTCAAACTTTCTGGAAGTACCACGGTTTTTACTTTCGCATCAAAGAAAGCACGGTCGCCAATAATAATCACACCGTCCTGCACCTGATACTGCTCCAACTTACGGTCGCGTAATGCCAAAAAGCGAACACCTTCATAGGCGCCACCTTGCGAGTCCTTCTTACCAGTCTCAAAGACGCCCACCTTAGTGTTGTAAATCCCTGAAACAGTAGCACCTAATTGATTATTTGTTATTGCCATTGAAATATATATTTAATAGGTAAATGTATCGTGTCAAATCTTAGGGGACTAAAAATGATTTCATGAATGTACCCGCTTATAAATCTTCACTCCTACCTTGTCGTACCTCGCAAATTCATCATTAGGAGTGTTAAGCCAATCTGTTCCATTAGGCATTTCCTGACGAAATGCTTTGTTCAGGACACAATCCTCATCAGGTGTAACGAAGCAAATATTGAGTTTTGAACGAATTTTCTGAAACACCTCAAAAGTCAGTTGCTGCTGTTCGAACATCTCTTTTAAAACCGGGAGGACTACATTAAACGGAACCATGTGTTCAAAACGAATTCCTTTGCGACATTTTTCCAGATCTATCTCTTTATGCGTTGCATATCCCTCATTTTCTATTATCTGGAGAATTTCTTTTCGACGCGCAGAATTGGAACGCTTCCAAGCTTGTTCTCCCATAGCATATACGCCCTCAGAAATGTAAATGTTATTGAGTATAGCGCACTTGACAAACCATTTTACATCATTTTCATCATATTCCTTTGTAACTAACCACCGTTCTAAGATGTGAATGACTCTTTCATAACGTTCCTTGTCTGTGTCATGATACCAACTGCCCGCAGAAGAATTCTTGGCAGGGGGATAAACTTTTCTAATATTTTCAGCCATAAGGTAAAGTGTCAAATATAAAATGCGTCTGTCGGCATGGAATATATTCCATACCAACAGACGCATTTCAATTATCTATTATGCAAATACTTAGAACTTGCTTGCTTGCTTGCTTGCTTGCTTGCTAACAAAATAATTGGAATGGCCAAATCCATCGACCATTTCTTTTACAAAAACATTCGCTGTATGTAAACTTACTTTGTTCATTATTCAAGCAACAGAATTTTGCGCCAGCATACTGCACTATCAAGTAATTGGGCATTACACTTGCAAATATAGATAATTTATAACTACCTACAAAAAAATTCGCTCTTAAAAAAAAGCAATAATATAGCAGTTGACCCAAGCATGCTATAGACGCTGAAGGCGTCTCCGCTCAATAACCGCGGGGTACGCTAAAAGCGCACCCCCGGAAGTGATAGTCGTATTATGCACCCTGAATGGGTGCCCCAATACCCAGCATTCTAGTTGTTAGGGCACCCATTCAGGGTGCAATCTATTACTGTCCAGTTCCGGGGGTATTCGCTTCGCTCAAACCACCCGGTTACCGAGCGGTGACGCCTTCAGCGTCATTAAGCGAGTGAAATTTTTTAAGTTATTGAGCGGTGACGCCTTCAGCGTCATGAAACTTCAACTAGGGTCAACTGCTATATTATCCCCAAAATAAAAAAAAGAGGTCCTTCAAAATCTTGAAGAACCTCTCTGAAAAGTGGCGGCGACCTACTCTCCCGCTATACGCAGTACCATCGGCGCGGACGGGCTTAACTTCTCTGTTCGGAATGGGAAGAGGTGGAACCCCGACGCTATAACCACCGGAAATAAATTTAG
>JAZTYI010000009.1:0-20273 GCA_045636885.1 Alloprevotella sp. | reverse complement strand
ATTACGCCCTGATGGGGCAAAAGCAGAGATAACACATTGTAATTTAATGCTTTTGCCCCTTCAGGGCGAGTCCCCACCCAATCAATCTACCCAGGGCGTTGCCCTGGGCTGTTGGCTTATAGGTCCTACAGACCTATTCCTCCCTCAAAAGTTTACCGGACACCAATAATTCCCATTCATTCCTATAAACAGTCTGGATAGTCTTCAAAACCTTAAAGCATAGCGATCTCATAACCTGACTCAACTTAAGCTTGCAAAAGTTGCGTAACAAATATTAACATACACTGCAAGTAGTTCATATTTTATACTTATATTTGCATTGTCTTCCCGTATATATGCACAAGCGTGTGCAGATCGTCCACGCCGAAGTCTGTGTCAAGACCTTTGGGAAAGGTTAAGGTGCTGGCGGAGAATGGGTGGGAAGGGGAAGGCGAACATATAAAAGGCGTTTACTTACGCATAGTTTTAGACTCTCTGAAATCTAGCAAATTTACAGTGTCATCGTCTTGAACTTTGCAACGGTAGATGTCCATTGGGTGTGGTTTTATCAACTATTCTGTAACTGCCATAAGTGTATCCCTTTGGATGCATGTATGCGGTGTATTAGGTGGTTTCAAATAAATCATATTCGGCGTGGACTCTAGCGTTGTCTGTTCAACGATGATAGGCAATTGCTAGAGCCTCAGAGAGTGGAACGGACAATCGTTGGTTCCACGCTTTTTGTGTTCATACGGTAAGCTAATAATGTTCACCACTTAATATACAATTATGTACAAACTTAAATTTTTAGCACTGGCAGTAATAGAATTGCTGTGCAGTATGAGCGTGAGTGCCTACAGTTTTGAGGTCGATGGTATTTATTACAGCATTACTTCAGAATCTGAAAAGACGGTGGCGGTAACTTATCGTGGACGGTACTGCGATAGTTATGATGAATATTCAGGTACAGTGAGTATTCCCGACTCTGTAACCTATAATGGGAGCACCTACATTGTGACCAGCATTGGGGAATTTGCGTTTGGAGAAAACTACATTGGAGAATTCTCCCGTTTGACTTCCGTAGAGATTCCTAACAGTGTGACCAGCATTGGGTATGGTGCTTTCTCTGATTGCTCAGATTTGACTTCCGTGGAGATTCCTAACAGTGTGACCCGCATTGGGGAGTATGCTTTTGAGGGTTGTTCCTGGTTGATTTCCGTGGTTATTCCTAACAATGTGACCAGCATAGATCAAGGGGTTTTCAAAGGTTGCTCCCGTTTGACTTCCGTAGAGATTCCTAATAGTGTAACCTACATTGGTCGTATAGCTTTCAATGGTTGCTCCAGTTTGACTTCCGTGGAGATTCCTAATAGTGTGACCAGAATTGATATCTCAGCTTTCAAAGATTGCTCAGGTTTGACTTCCGTGAACATAGAAGATGTAGCTGCATGGTGTAAAATAGGTTTCAACGATTCTCAAGCGAACCCATTGTCCTATGCAAAAAATCTCTATTTGAATGGTGAAAAAGTAACGGAACTTGTTATCCCAGATGGTGTGACCAGCATTGGAGAGTATGCTTTTTACAATTGCTCAGCATTGACTTCTGTGGAGATACCTAATAGTGTGACCAGCATTGGGAAACAAGCTTTCGATGGTTGTTATAATCTTAAGACAGTATTAAACCGTTCAGATCTTACTTTTACAAAGGGGAGAGATAATGGATGTATCGCATGGTTTGCCAACAAGGTTTTAAACAAGTATGATGGACGTATTGGTGACTTTATTTTTGAAAAAGATAATGCCACCTACTATCTCCAGGGTTACGTTGGTGATGAAACTGAATTGGTGTTGCCTGAAAATTATAAGGATAGCAATTATGCCATTGGGGCAACAGCTTTCGAACATTGTTCAAGTTTAACTTCCGTGGTGATTTCTAAAGGTGTGACCAGCATTGGGGAGTACGCTTTCGCATCTTGCTCAAGTTTAACTTCCGTGGTGATTTCTAAAGGTGTGACCAGCATTGGGGAGTACACTTTCGCATCTTGCTCAGGTTTGACTTCCATTGTGCTTCCTAATAGTGTGACCAGCATTGGGGATTTTGCTTTCGCGGATTGCTCAGCTTTGACATCCATTGTGTTTCCTAATAGTGTGACCAGCATTGGACGCTATGCTTTCAGCATTGGACGCTATGCTTTCTACAATTGCTCAGATTTGGCTTCCGTCGAGATTCCTAATAGTGTGACCAGCATAGGATATTCTGCTTTCGAGAATTGCAGAGGTTTGACTTCCGTGAATATTGACGATTTAGCGGCATGGTGTAAAATTGATTTTCATAATGATTATTCGAATCCATTGTACTATGCCAAGAATCTCTATTTGAATGGTGAAAAAGTAACGGAACTTGTTATTCCAGATGGTATAATCAGCATTGATTCTTATGCTTTCTACAATTGCTCAAGTTTGACTTCCGTGGTTATTCCTAACAGTGTGACCCACATTGGTTATTATGCTTTCTCTGGTTGTCAAGAAATTAAAAAACTTTACATCAGTAGCGAAATACAATCGATAAGTGATTACGCTTTCTATGGTTGTGCTAAACTCATAGACATTTATGTAGCTTCAATTAGAGCTATTACTGCAAGCGAAAATATCTTCAATGAAGCGGCATATAATAATGCTTGTCTGTATGTTCCTAACGGGTACAAATCTGCTTATGAAGAGACTACGCCATGGAATAAGTTCTTCATCACTGAAATGGACTTCACTGGTATCAATGATGTAATTACGGATGCGAAGACTCCCAAGGTATATTACGATCTTAATGGTCGAATCGTAATGAACCCCACGAAGGGTATTTATATCCTCAATGGCAAGAAGGTGTGGGTGAAGTAAGAAACTGAAATAACAATATGACAACAACGGGCAGACCAATATCATGGTCTGCCCGTTGCTGGTGTATGAAACTACATCCTATTTCTGTTTTACAATGAAACGGATGCCTTGTGATTTATTCCTGTTTATGGATAAAGGGTAAATACTCTGCATAGTCTTTGCGAACTTTGCGTAATCCGCGTGAGATTTTTTCACCGGACAGTTCCCATTGCCTATGGCAAACAAAAATAGGATATAACAACTGGTAGTTATGTAAGTGTGCCCTCCTACGGGGGCATTACGAACGTGATTTGCTAATTATTTCAGTGACTTAAATGCTAACAAAACTGTGATATAACAAATCGACAAAAGGTGTTGTTCTATAGAAGTGTCAAAATTCTATATTAAGATACCTTTTATCCCCGATATTTTCGTTAACTTCGTTGCGAATTTACGATTAACTAATCTTTTTATACTATGGAACACACATTGTTTTGGCTCATTCCAGCAGCGTCATTGTTGGCATTGTGCTTCGCGTGGTTCTTCTACGCACAAATGAAAAAGACTTCTGAAGGTACGGAACGCATGGCGTATATCGCTGCTGCGGTTCGCTCAGGAGCAATGTCTTATCTGAAGCAACAGTATAAAGTTGTAGGCGTTGTGTTTATCTGCCTCGCTTTGTTGTTTGCCATTATGGCGTATGGTTTCAACCTTCAGAATGCTTGGGTGCCCGTAGCCTTCTTGACGGGTGGTTTCTTCTCGGGGTTGGCTGGTTTCTTGGGCATGAAGACAGCAACTGCAGCCTCTGCGCGCACGGCGAATGCCGCTCGCGAATCGCTCAACGGCGGATTGCGCATTGCCTTCCGTAGTGGTGCGGTGATGGGTCTTGTGGTTGTCGGCCTTGGTTTGCTCGACATTTCTTTCTGGTACTTGCTCCTTGATGCCTTTGTGCCCGAAGGTGCAACACCCACGGCTAAGTTGTGCATGATTACCACTACGATGCTCACCTTTGGTATGGGTGCTTCCACACAGGCGCTCTTTGCGCGTGTCGGTGGGGGTATTTACACCAAGGCTGCCGACGTGGGTGCCGACCTTGTGGGTAAGGTAGAAGCAAATATTCCTGAAGACGACCCCCGCAACCCTGCAACCATCGCCGATAACGTAGGTGATAACGTGGGTGACGTAGCTGGTATGGGCGCTGACCTTTATGAAAGATATTGCGGTTCGATCTTGGCAACTGCTGCGCTTGGTGCTGCGGCTTATATGGCAAGTGGCAATGTAGAAATGCAATACAAGGCGGTGATTGCGCCGATGTTGATTGCGGCGGTGGGTATTGTGCTCTCATTGGTGGGTATCTTTGCGGTACGCACGCATGAAGGTGCGAAGATGAAGGACCTCCTTCGCGCTTTGGCGGTAGGTACCAACTTGAGTTCCGTGCTTATTGTCATCGCTTCGTTTGGTGTGCTTTATTTGCTCGGTATGGAAAACTGGTGGCAGATGGGTTGCACCGTAGCAGTCGGTCTTGCCGTAGGTATAACTATCGGTCAGGCAACGGAATACTACACTTCACAATCTTACAAACCCACCCAGCGCATCTCTGAAAACGGTTTGACGGGTTCGGCTACCGTAATCATCTCCGGTATTGGCGTAGGTATGCTCTCAACTGCCATTCCCGTGATTGCCGTAGTGATTGGTATCATCGCTTCTTACCTTCTCGCAACAGGTGGTGACATGAGCAACATCTCCATGGGGCTTTATGGTATCGGAACTGCCGCTGTAGGTATGCTCTCAACCTTGGGTATCACTCTTGCTACCGACGCCTACGGACCTATTGCCGACAATGCTGGTGGTAATGCCGAAATGAGCGGACTTGGTGCTGAAGTGCGCAAGCGTACTGACGCCCTCGACTCACTCGGTAACACAACGGCTGCTACAGGTAAGGGCTTTGCGATTGGTTCTGCCGCTTTGACAGGTCTTGCCCTCTTGGCTTCATACATTGAAGAAGTGCGCATCGGACTTGAACGCATTGGCACTACACAATTAAATATTGACGGCAGAATTGTAGAATTGCAGCAGGCCACCTTTGCCGACTTCATGCGGTACTACGAAGTAACGTTGATGAACCCCAAGGTGTTGGCTGGTATGTTTATCGGCGCAATGATGTCCTTCCTCTTCTGCGGTCTCACGATGAACGCTGTGGGTCGCGCTGCTGCCAAGATGGTGGAAGAAGTGCGCCGTCAGTTCCGCACGATTAAGGGTATTCTCACGGGCGAAGCCGAACCCGACTACGAACGTTGCGTAATGATTTCCACACGTGCGGCGCAGCAGGAAATGATTGTTCCTTCGCTCATCGCGATTGCCGTGCCCATCTTGACAGGCGTCATCTTCGGCGTATCAGGTGTGCTCGGTTTGCTCATCGGTAGCTTGAGTTCAGGTTTTGTACTCGCCGTATTCATGGCAAATGCCGGTGGTGCGTGGGACAATGCCAAGAAGTATGTTGAAGAAGGCAACTTCGGCGGCAAGGGTAGTGATGCCCACAAGGCAACGATCGTTGGCGACACCGTAGGTGACCCCTTCAAGGATACATCAGGTCCTTCGCTCAACATCTTGATTAAGTTGATGAGCATGGTAAGCATCGTAATGGCAGGTCTTACGGTAGCTTGGAGTTTGTTGTAAGTGAGGTTATGAGGTCTTGAGGTTATGAGGTGTTAAGGACTGTACAGACCCAATGGCGCTTCATAACCTCATAACCTTAAAACCTCATAACTTAACCCCTTAACCTCTCACCCTATATGACTTTAAGATATATTTATGCTTTCCTTTGTTGCGGGGTGCTCTTGTCGTGTACTCAACAGCGGGAAAAGGCAAATTATCAAGTTATTCCGCTTCCTCAAGAAATTAACTTAACGGAAGATGAGAACTTTATACTTGATGAGAAGGTTCGCATCATTGTTCCCGAAGAAAACCCGCAGATGATGCGCAATGCCGAATTGCTTGCGGAGTATGTGAATGAAGCAACGGGGATTGAGTTGCCGATTACTACGGATGAGACCGTTAGTCCCGCCATTCGTCTTGCTCTGGGAATTGATGAAGAAAATAAAGAGACCTATTTAATGACGATCAGAGAGGGGTTGGTGGGCATAACCGGTGCTTCGGAAGCAGGTGTGTTCTATGGAATTCAAACACTTCGTAAGTCGTTGCCAAAGGGACTTGTAAAGGCTGTAGAACTTCCCGCAGCAAACATCTACGATTACCCCCGCTTCTCTTACCGTGGTGCGCACTTGGACGTATCACGCCACTTCTTCCCCGTAGATTCCGTAAAGCGCTTCATCGATATGCTTGCGCTTCACAATATCAACCGCTTCCACTGGCACCTTACCGATGACCAGGGCTGGCGTATTGAGATTAAGAAGTATCCCGAACTCACTACGGTGGCAGCCTACCGCCCTGAAACGGTAATTGGTCGCAACAGCGGTGAGTACGACGGCACTCCCCACGATGGACATTACACACAGGAGGAAGCGCGAGAGATTGTGGCCTATGCCGCAGAGCGACATATCACCGTAATTCCCGAAATAGACCTTCCCGGTCACATGCAGGCAGCGCTTACCGCTTATCCCCATCTCGGATGTACGGGCGGTCCGTATGAAGTTTGGAAAATGTGGGGTGTATCAGAAAATGTGCTTTGCGCAGGTAACGATGAAACGCTCCGCTTTATTGAAGATGTGTTCACAGAAATCATTGACATCTTCCCTTCTGAGTACATTCACGTCGGGGGGGACGAATGTCCAAAAGTACGTTGGGCGTCATGTCCCAAATGTCAGAAGCGCATCAAGCAACTCGGCATTAAGGGTGATGCAAAGCATACAAAGGAAGAATACCTCCAGAGTTTCGTAATCAACCATGCCGAAAAGTTCCTCAACAGCAAGGGGCGCCAGATTATTGGTTGGGATGAAATTCTTGAAGGTGGATTGGCGCCCAATGCAACAGTGCACGCATGGCGCGGATTCGGTGAAGCCATTGAAGCAGCGCGCCAGGGTCACGATGTAATTATGTCGCCCACAACATTCATGTACTTCGACTACTATCAAACGAAGGATACCGAGGGCGAACCTCTCGCTATAGGTGGTTACCTCCCCTTGCAAAAGGTATACGAACTCGAACCCGTTCCTGAAGTGTTGACTGCAGAAGAAGCAAAGCACATTATCGGTGCACAGGCAAATCTTTGGACGGAATACATCCCCACCTACAGCCATGTGGAATACATGGAACTTCCCCGAATGGCGGCGCTTGCAGAAGTGCAGTGGAGTTCACCCGATGTGAAGAACTACGACAACTTCCTCCAGCGCATTCCCCAGATGGTGAAGACTTACGACATGAAGGGATATAACTATGCGACACACGTGTTTGACGTGACTGCTGCATTTAATCCTGACACCGTGAAGAATGCCTTGATGATTACGCTCAAGACGATTGACAACGCTGACGTTCATTACACCCTTGATGGCACTGAACCCACTTCGGCTTCTCCGCTTTATAAGGAACCCATTGCTATTACGGATTCTTGCACCTTTAAGGCGCGTGCCGTTCGTGGCGAAAAGTTGGGTCGCGTGATGAGCGAGAAGATTACGTTCAACAAGGCAAGTATGAAACCCATCACCATGCTCCAACCCATCAATAAGCAGTATGAATTTGGGGGTGCTCCCACTTTGGTGGACGGTTTGAAGGGTAATGGTAATTACAAAACCGGACGTTGGATTGCTTTTTACCGTAACGACATGGAGGCAGTGATTGACCTTCAAAAGGAAATGGAGATTAGCAAGGTGGGCATCAGCACTTGCGTAGAAAAAGGCGACTGGGTGTTTGACGTGCGTCACTTTGCCGTAGAGGTTTCCTCAGATGGTAAGAATTTTACGGAAGTGGCAACCGGCGATTTCCCCGTGTTGACGCTTGAAAATGCCAACGGTATTTACGACCATGAAATGAACTTCACACCCGTTACGGCGCGTTATGTGAAAGTGATTGCTGTGCCTGAACATTCGCTTCCTGAATGGCACGGAGGTAAGGGGTATCCCGCCTTCCTTTTTATTGATGAAATCGAAATCTTGTAAATATTAATTCTTGATGCCCAGGGGGTACACGCTAAGTGCTCGGTGCTCAAGATCATTTTCAATACTTATAATTATGAAGAAAAGTTTTTTTAGTCTCGTATCATTCGCTCTTGGTGCGCTCCTTGCGCTTCCCGCAGTAGCGCAAAACGAAACGGTGGTAACCTTGGCTGGTAATGCCTACGTTACACAAGGTAAGGCACAGATTGACGAAGGTCGTTCGGCGATTCGTAATTGGGATACTTCCAATTCGGTAATCAGTTTCTACTTCAAAACTGAAAAAGCAGGTAAGTTTGATCTTACGCTTAAGGCTAATGGACATTCGCAAATTGAAGTGACATTGTTGGGTAAAACAAAGAAAGTGAAACTCAATAGTGACGAACTTACTGATGTCAAAGTCGGCACTTTCTCGGTGAAGAAGGCACAATATGTGAAGGTTGATATTCGCGGTAAGAAGATTCTTAAAGGCGAAAAGTTCGGCAACGTATCAGCACTTCTCGTAGGTGGTGAAGTTGGTCCCGTAGTATGTGTAAACGAAAAGTTTAGCACGCACTTCGGTCGCCGTGGTCCTTCGGTGCACTTAGGTTATCCCTTCCCCCGCGGAGAAAAGATTGAGTGGTTCTATAACGAAGTAGTCGTTCCCGAAGAAGGCGACATCCCCAGCAGTTACTACATGGCATGTGGTTTTGGCGAAGGTTATTTCGGTATGCAGAACAACAGTCCTCATCCCCGCCGCATCCTCTTCTCTGTATGGAGTCCTTTCTCAACTGATAATCCTGCGGAAATTCCCGATTCTTTGCGCGTGCAACTTATTAAGAAGGGTGAAAGAACAAAGGTAGGAGAGTTTGGTAACGAAGGTTCAGGCGGTCAAAGTTACATGCACTACGAATGGAAGGCGGGCGAACGTTGCCGCTTCCTTATCGGTGTTCATCCTGATGAAAACAATACTACTGTTTACACCGCTTATTTCTATGACAATCATGAGAGCAAGTGGGTGCTCGTAGCTTCTTGGCGTCGTCCGCAGACCAACACTTGGTACACCAATGCACACTCTTTCTTGGAAAACTTCAACCCTGTGATGGGATACATTAACCGCAAGGCGTACTACCAAAATCAATGGGCGCGCACCGTTGATGGAAAGTGGATTCCCTTAAAGAAAGCACGTTTCACTTGTGACGAAACCGGTCGCACAAAGATGCGTCTTGACTACACGGGCGGTACTGCTGAAGACGGTTACTTCCTCTCTATGGGAGGTTTCTTCGATGAATACCTCACTACAGGCACTATGTTTGAACGCACTGATAAAGTGATTGAAGTGCCCAACGTGGATTTTTCTACTCTCGAGTAAGGTTTTGAGCGTAAAAAATGACTTTTTGCAAGGTGAATGTGAAAATTATTAGCAAAATGCTTTGCTATATTCAATAATGCTATTACATTTGCCAGTGAAAAGAATGAAATATGAGAACATTTGCTATACATAATGGTTGGTGGCGCATCTTACAACTCAAACAGTCGTAAGCAGGAACCTCTATATGTATATTTAGGAATACGAAAGGGCACTCCGTCGGACTTGCGACGTGAGTGCCCTTTTTTAGTTAACGTGAGTGCCTCTTTAGTTAACAAGTTGACGAGGTACGAATAGTCGAGAAGATTACCGAGTTAAACGAGCGGAGTTTCACTTGAAAGGTATGGACGCACGGTGTTACTCACTCCTCACTTCTCACTAAAAAAAACTCCTCACTCCTCACTAAAGAAAACTCCTCACTCCCCTTAAAACCTTACAACCTCAAAATCTTAACCCCTCACCTATGACACAAAACTTTACTGTATCCCCCGAAGGATATTACGGACAATTTGGTGGCGCACATGTACCCGAAGCATTGTTGAAGTGCACACAGAACTTGGCGGAAAACTACCGCCGTTACATAGATGATCCTGACTTTCAAGCAGAGTATCGCGCTCTGCTCAAAGATTATGTAGGGCGTCCCACACCGTTGTATCGCTCTGATAAATTGAGCAAACTGCATGGGTGTTCCATCTATTTGAAGCGCGAAGACTTGTGCCACACCGGTGCGCATAAAATAAACAATGCCCTCGGGCAGGCGTTGCTTGCGAAACGTATGGGCGCAAAGCGCATTGTGGCAGAAACAGGTGCCGGACAGCACGGCGTGGCTACGGCTACGGCTTGCGCGCTTCTCAATCTCGAATGCGTCATTTACATGGGGGCTGAAGACATCGTGCGCCAGCATTCCAATGTGCAGAAAATGCGCCTTCTGGGTGCTAAAGTTGAGGCGGTGACAGAGGGTAGCAGAACTTTGGAAAACGCCGTCGACGCCGCACTTCGTGCATGGTGTGAGGATCCTGAAAACATCTATTATCTGTTAGGTTCTGCCGTAGGACCACACCCTTTCCCCGACATGGTGGCTCGCCTGCAAAGCGTGATCAGCGAAGAAATGCGTGCCCAACTCTTGCGCCAGGAAGGTCGTGAGTTACCCGATTATGTGGTGGCATGTATCGGCGGCGGCAGTAACGCAACGGGAAGTTTCTTTAACTTCCTCGATGATTTGGAGGTTACGCTCGTATTGGCTGAAGCAGGCGGAAAGGGACTGATTACGGGTAAGCATGCCGCTTCCTTAACTTGTGGAGAAACGCGCGTGCTTCACGGTGCGAACACCATGGTGCTTACGCACGAAGATGAACTGGCTGGAGGACCTTACAGTATCTCCGCAGGATTGGATTATCCAGGCGTAGGACCGCTTCCTGCACATCTTGTAGACACAGGGCGTGCGATGGTAGTTCCCATCACCGACGAGCAAGCGCTTGATGCGGCTTTCGAACTCAACCGCTTGGACGGTATTCTTCCCGCCCTTGAATCTGCCCACGCTTTGGCGGCACTCCATAAGTTGGATTTCAAACCTACCGATATTGTGATTCTCACGCTTTCAGGCAGAGGAGATAAGGATTTGGAAACCTATTTGTTGCACACTGAAAGGATTGGCATTGGATAAGAAAATAGTCGTTTGCTACCTTATAAATAGGGCAAAAGTCTTAACTTTGCAGGAGTTATGACTTATAAGCAAGAAACCATAAAACCCTATAGTCAAGAAGGCGAGAAGGGGAAGCAGGTGGAGCAGATGTTTGACAACATCGCTCACAGTTATGACCTTCTCAATCATGCCCTTTCGTTGGGTATTGACAAGCACTGGCGCAAGGAGGCAATCGCTTCTTTGCGTCCTTATGCACCTCAACACATGTTGGATATCGCCACAGGTACGGGCGACTTTGCCATGCTCTCCGCCAAGATGTTGCGCCCCGAAACACTGGTGGGGGCCGACCTTTCGGAAGGTATGCTCAAGGTGGCACGCGAAAAGGCGCTGCGCAATGAGTACCGCACTGTGCTGACGTTCCAAAAGGAAGATTGCATGGCATTGAGTTTTCCCGATAACACATTTGATGCCGTTACCGTCGCCTACGGAGTGCGCAATTTCCAGGACCTTGACCGTGGACTTCGAGAAATGCTCCGTGTGTTGCGCCCAGGGGGCAGACTGGTGATTATCGAACTCACTACGCCCCAGAAATTCCCCATGAAGCAACTCTTCCGCTTCTATTCTCGTGTGTGGATGCCCTTTGTGGGGAAGTTGATTTCAAAGGATAAGCAAGCCTATACGTATCTTCCTGCCACCATGGAGGCCTTCCCTCAAGGAGAGGTGATGCAAGAAATCTTGAAGAAGGCAGGGTTCCAGGAGGTGAACTTCAAGCGCTTCACGTTCGGCCTCAGCACCCTTTACACGGCTGCAAAATAACGGGCATCCGCACGTTCTGTAGAATCTATACCCTCTATATCTTCTATCCCCTCACCCCATCAAAATGGACGCATACGGACTCGTTGGCCATCCCCTCGGACACAGCTTTTCGGCCGGTTACTTCGCCGAGAAATTTTCCCGCGAAGAGATTGCTGCCACTTATACCAACTTTGACTTTCCCGACATCGCTCAACTCACGACGCTCATTGCCGAGCAGCCCCAACTGCGTGGGGTGAACGTGACCATCCCCCACAAGCAAGCGGTCATTCCCCTGCTTGACGCGCTCAGCGATGAGGCGCGCGAAATCGGCGCTGTAAATGTCGTGCGCATTACGCGATACGCCGACGGGACGGTTCGCACAAAGGGTTTTAATTCCGACGTAATTGGTTTCACCGAATCCTTGCGCCCCTTGTTGCAACCCCACCAGCGTCGCGCTTTAGTCTTAGGTTGTGGAGGCGCCTCAAGAGCCATTGTTTACGGATTGCGAAAGTTGGGCATCTCCCCCACTTATGTGAGTCGCACAAAGGCAGAAGGGCGCTTGACTTACGAAGAGCTGACGGCAGAAGTCTTAGCCGACCACCACGTCATCGTAAACTGTTCGCCCGTAGGAATGTATCCGCACGTGGATGAGGCACCTAATTTGCCTTACCATTTGCTTACCCCCCTCCACCTCTGTTACGACCTCGTTTACAACCCTCTTGAAACGGCATTTATGAAAAAGGCGAGTGCGCAAGGTGCAGTGGTAAAAAACGGACTCGAAATGTTGCACCTGCAAGCCGAAGCGGCGTGGAAAATGTGGCATTCTACAGAAAATTAAGTCCCTCTAATTTTAAGACTCTCCCACTTATGAAAACCCTTTTTCTTGTTATTGGCAAGACTATTGATAAGCATCTCGTGGCACTCATTGATGAGTATGTCAACCGCGTGAAGCATTATCAACCCTTCGACCTTGAGGTGATTCCTGAACTCAAGAATACTAAGGCGCTTACTCCCGAACAGCAGAAAGAGCGCGAGGCGGAACTCCTGAAGAAGAGTTTGAAGGAGGGTGATTATGTTGTGCTTTTGGATGAGGGAGGTAAGGAGTTTCGTAGCGTTGACTTCGCCCGATATTTGGAGCAGAAGCAGCAGACCGTTTCACGCAGACTCGTGTTTATCGTAGGCGGGCCCTACGGTTTCTCACCCGATATTTACGCCCTGGCACGCGAAAAGGTGTCGCTCTCACGCATGACGTTCTCTCATCAAATGGTGCGCCTCTTTTTCGTGGAACAATATTACCGCGCCATGACTATTATTAAAGGTGAACCTTATCATCATGAATAATGTTGCAATTCGCATACTCATAATAGCGCTCCTGTGCATAGCGGTCGTAATGCCGACTGCTGCTCAGGAGCGCTTTCGCATTATGGAATATAATGTGGAGAATTTGTTTGACACCATTCCTTCGCCCTATCACGATGACCGAGACTTTTTACCTGAAGGAAAACAGCAATGGACTTCTCAACGTTATTGGGCAAAGCAGGGAAGGCTGGCGCGCGTGATTGCGGCGGCTGGCGGAGATGCTCCAGTGGAACTTGTTGGCCTTGTGGAAGTGGAAAATGATACGGTGCTTGCTCACTTAACGCACCGCACTTCGTTGGCACGACTGGGGTATGAATACATTGTCACGGATGGACCAGACCTTCGCGGCATCAATGTGGGACTGCTTTACCAACCCGGGCGGTTTCGCCTCCTGCGACATCAAGAATTTCGTGTGCCCATAGTTGAAGGGCAGCGCCCCACGCGCAACGTGTTACTAGTAGAAGGTCTCCTTCCGACATTAGATACGCTCTCTGTTTTCGTGGTGCATTTTCCCAGTAGGCGTGGGGGAAAAGGTGAAACGGAAGCCCATCGTTGTCGCGCAGCAAGAGTCATTCGGCAGACGGTGGACAGCATTCAACGCCAACGCCCAAAGGCTTTGATTGTGGTTATGGGGGATATGAATGATGAGGCGCATGATACTTCCTTGCGGGAGGTGCTGCATGTAAAGGTGGGCGACAGTGAGGGGTATGAAGACCATTCGTTGTATGACCTTGCTCCACGTTGTGCAGAACATCCAGAGATTACAGGCACTTATTATTATCAACAGGAGTGGAACTGCATTGACCACATCATTGTGTCGGGAAGTTTCTTTCAGACTAGTGCAGCATTACAAGCGCCTAGAACGTGTCGCATCCTGGCATATCCTTTCCTACTTGACGCGTCAGAATCAGAATTTGCTCAGACATTTCGCCCCTCCCGCAATTATTTAGGAACCTTTTATAAAGGAGGATTTAGCGACCATCTCCCTCTGCTTCTCGAAATTTTAGTGAGACATTGATTCCTGTTTTGGCGGTGAAAAGATAATCCGTAAAAGAGAACATAAAAGTTATCTTTTACAAAACTCTTAGTATTAAGTAAAGTTTTAACTTTGCATTCGAAACTAAAAACGCTCATGAGAATGATTGACGAAATTACGATTAAGGATATGCTCGCTTTGTCCAGTCAGTACACTTATGCTTGCGAGGACTTTATCATTGTGAGTGAGGCAGAAAAGGTGAAAACAGGTGTGCAGGCTGGAAATGGTGAGTTTGCACAAATGATGGATGCCATTTTCCTCTTTGTACGCGAAGGAGAAGGAGCGCTTGAAATAAATGGTGTGAAGACTCCCGTAAAAGCAGGGGATATTGTGGTGTGCAAACCTAATTCAACATTCCGTCGAGAACTGGAGGTTGATAATAGTTTGCGCGGTAGTTTTATCGTTGTGTCCCGCCGGATGCTTATGGGATTGATTTCCAATACGCAGATGATTATTGGGGCATTGCTCAATCTTGACCGTTCTTACCACATCCTACGTCTGTCCGAGAAGGATTTGTCGATATTCAAGCATTATGGCGAACTCTTAAGAATGAAGGTTGAAGATACTACTCACCCCTTCCGGGATGAAGTGGTGTATTTGTTGGTGAAGGGCATGCTTTGCGAAATCATCGGAGCGCACATGTTCGAGGAATTGGCTGCAAAGCAGTTTGAGGTGGGGCAGAGTGAAAAACTCTTCCTGCGCTTTATCAATATATTGGAAACAACGCGTCCGCGCCCGCGCTTTATCAATCATTATGCTTCAGAACTGTGTGTGACGGCAAAACATTTGTCGGAGGTGTGCAAAAAGGTGTCGGGTAAAACTGCCTTACAATGGATCACTGAGTTTATCGACAACGACATACGTTATTATTTACTCCACACGGATTTGTCCATCAAGGAAATCGTGTTCCAATTGCAGTTCCCCAATTCGAGTTTCTTCGGAAAGTATGTGCGTGCTCACTTTGGAAAATCGCCCAGTGAGATCAGACGTAGCAATAGTGTAAAATAAAACAAAAGTGAGAGGTGGAACTTTCCATCTCTCACTTTTGTTGGTTAAGCAGCAATGCAATGTGCCCCATTGTGTTGCGCAGGTTGATTTCTACACAGGGATGGAGTTTTGTGGTTCCATCTTTTTTTACAACCATAAGGTCAACACCAAGCGGTCCGCAGTAGTGACCATTGATAAGCACTTGAAGGTGGTGGATGAGGCGGTTAATGCACTTTTCTACCTCCTCCCAAGGAAGGAGGCGATTGATGAGTTCCTGTAATTCCGATTGCGTGCCCTCAATGTTTCCTAAATAATTACCGCCCACGGAAGTGTTGAACACGGAGAGTCCGGCATAAGTAATAGTACCGTCTTGTTGTGCGTAAAACTCAAGGGCGAAGTCTTGCACGCGGTCGCAAAATTCCTCAATGGCAATGCCACCATACTGCTTAATAATATTGCGCATACGGGCGTCTGCGGGAATTACATTATCCTCCGCTTCAACGCGAAAAACACCACGTCCGCTACTTGACCAGGGTGACTTCGCCATAGCCCTGCCGTAAGTGCGAACCGCTTGCCAAGCTGCATCAATCGTGGTGCACCAGGTGGCGCGCCCGGCAAGTGTTTCATCCTCCACAGTTAGGCGGTGGAGTAGGGTGATAGCAGTTTCTCGGCTACTCAAGCGGCGGCGGTGCTCCAATTCCTCATCGGTGGGGAGAAGCGTGTTAGGAATGCCGAGTCGGCGTAGGGTGTGGCGTAGGTAAGCATTCCATCCCCAGGGTTCGATGCGTGTAATTTGACGGATAAACTTTGGGGTGAGTTCGCGCTTATATACATAGAGAAAGGGCTTTTCCGTGTCATTGGCAACAGGGCGCTCCCGATCATCCGTTAAAAGAATAGCATCCCCTGGTTTTGCCCACAGTTCGGGCAACGTACAACGTTCCCGCGCAAGCAACATCGCTGCTTTCGTGGGAACGTAATACGGAGAACCAAAACCAAGGGCCTCGTCGTGGGAGGGATTAAAGATGTGAAGAACCATCTGGGGAAAGGGAGGAGGTCAAGACTGCGTAGCAGGATTAGAGGAGAAAGGGGAAAGGAGAAAGGGGGAGGTTGAGAAAGAATCTTGTTCCCTTCGCTGCGACAGCGTCGCAGCGTTCAGTTATCCCTTCAAAAATTGCTCAAACGTGCGCTTCGCCACCTCATACCCTTCATCATAAAGGCGACGCATCTTCTCGGGGTCTTTACAAAGGCGACCAACTTCCAAGGGGCGCTCGGGACGGATGACAAGAATCTTGCCTTCGCGCTCCAATCTCTCTACTAACTCCATCTGTGCATTGTACATCTCATTGCGGCGAGCGAGGGTTTTGCGCAGGTTGGGATATTTGCGATAGATAAAGGCGGTGCGACGGTAGAAACCGGAGTTGAAACGGAAACCAGCGTTGCGGGTGAGTACAACCACATTGAAGTCGTGTCCGCAATCTATGGCGCGCTGCAAGGGAATACTGTCGGAAATACCCCCGTCGAGCATGGGGACACCATCAACTTCCACCATCGGACTGATGTAGGGCAGACTGCTCGTAGCGCGGGCAAGAGTGAGAATGCGGTCTTCGCTCTCCTTGTCCGTGAAGTAGTTGGGTTCGCCCGTCAAGCAGTTGGTCGTCACAATCTCATAGATGGCGGGATTAGCGAAATAGGTGTCGTAATCGTAAGGATAGATTTCACGCGGCAACGTGTTGTAAAGGAAGTCCATATCGAGTATGCTACGCTGCTTGCGCCAGTATTTGAGTCCCACGTAGGAGCGAGTGTACATAATGTCAAGCGTAGACTTACGAGCACGCTCGCGCTGGCGGCTCATGTAGGAGAGACCGTGGCACGCACCCGCCGAAACGCCCACCCCATAGGGTAGGTAAATCTTCGCGTCAAGCATGTAGTCTAACACGCCTGCTGTGAATACACCACGCATACCACCGCCCTCTAATACGAGTCCGGCATTGCGCAGTAATTCTTTATTATGGTTGATGTTATTTCCCATTGCAAATAAGAAGAGTTATTTATGCAAGGCAAAGTTAAAGATTTTTGGGTAAATACGAGCGACGCGTTCCCGTAATTCAGTAATTTTATGTAACTTTGCAAGGAGTTTATAAAATGCCTTTCTATGCCCCATTGATACGGGTGTTTTATGAGGCAAAGCCTTTAAGTTACTATGCTTTTTTCAAGAGAAACATACGTTGAACGCCGTGCAGCGTTACGCCAGTTGGTAGGTGAGGGGTTGATTCTCCTTTTCGGTAATAATGATGCGCCGATGAATTATCCTGCCAATGCTTACAAGTTTCGTCAAGACAGTAGTTTCCTTTACTTCTTCGGTCAACACCGCGACGGTCTTGTCGGTGTGATTGACAGCGAGAGCGGTGTGGAAACCCTTGTGGGCGATGAAATTGATATTGACGACATCGTTTGGTACGGTAGCGTAACCTCTGTTGTGGAAATGGCACAGCAGAGCGGTGTTGCCGAAACGGCGCCCATGGCAAAGTTGGCAGAACTTGTTTCTGCAGCAAAGGCGCAGGGCAGAAAGGTACACTTCTTGCCCCCTTACCGTCACGACACGATGATTCAGTTGATGGATCTCACGGGCATTCATCCCTCGCAGCAGAAGGCAGAAGCATCGTTGGCGTTGATCAATGCCGTAGTGAAGTTGCGCTCTAAGAAGTCGGCAGAAGAAATTGCTGAAATGGAGCGTGCAAGTCACATCGGTTATTTGATGCATACGGCGGCGATGACCTTGGCAAAACCTGGCGTTACAGAGCGCTACATTGGTGGTGTACTCGACGGCATTGCTGCTTCACACGGGGCCATTTGCTCGTTCCAGAGCATTGTTTCCATGCACGGTGAAGTGCTCCACGGTTATCCCTCCAACCGCCAGTTGGAAGCGGGGCGCTTGCTCCTCGTAGATGCTGGCGCCGAAACTGTGAACCATTATTGCTCAGACCATACGCGTACCACTCCTATCTCAGGTAAGTTCACGCCTCGCCAAAAGGATATTTACGACATCGTAGTAGATTGCCACGACTTGGCACTCACGCATTGTCGTCCCGGTGTGCGTTACTATGATGTGCACATGGATGTATGCCGCTTGATGACAGAACGCTTGAAGGCGCTTGGTCTTATGAAGGGCAATACAGAAGACGCTGTTCAGGCAGGTGCTCACGCCCTTTTCTTGCCCCACGGTTTGGGTCACATGATGGGTATGGACGTGCATGATATGGAAGGACTCGGACAAATCCACGTAGGTTACGATGCTGAAACACGCCCCAGCAGTCTGTTCGGTACTGCCAGTCTGCGCTTCGGGCGCCGCTTGGAAGAAGGTTTTGTAGTGACCGACGAACCCGGTATCTACTTCATCCCTGACCTCATCGACCTTTGGCGTAAGGAAGGTATTAACAAGGACTTCCTCAACTTCGATGTTATTGACACCTATAAGGACTTTGGAGGTATCCGCATCGAAGATGATGTGCTGATTACTGCCGATGGTTGCCGCTTCCTTGGTGACGAGCGCATTCCTTACCACACGGCAGAAGTAGAAGCATTCTTGGAATCGCAAACCCTTTAATGTCTTCAACCTTAAAAACTCAAAACTCAAAACCTAACTAAATAATTTTTTTAATGAAGAAATTTTTAACTCTCGCGCTCGCAGTTTTGGCGATGGGCGCTACTGCACAGGAGAAGAAGGACACTCTTGTGTACGAAGTGATTAAGGAAAATGCAATTACTCCTATCAAGGACCAGAATCAGAGTGGTACTTGTTGGTCATATTCAGCTTTTGCATTCTTTGAATCTGAAATCCTCCGTATGGGGAAGGGTGAAGTAGACCTTTGCGAATCATTCCTTGTTTTCAACACTTACATGGATCGTGCAGACAAGGCTATCCGTACGCATGGTGACGCTTCTTTCTCACAGGGCGGTTCTTTCTACGATGCTATCTATTGCTTGAAGAACTATGGTCTTGTTCCCCAGTCAGCAATGCCTGCTCCTGGTACTCCTTACGGCGACTCACTCTTCAATGCCAACCAACTTGACGCTGTAACAACTGCGTATGTTGAAGCACTCGCAAAGGGTAAGCTTAAGAAGATCAATCCCGTTTGGCGCAAGGATTTGAACGCTATCTACACTAACTACTTTGGTGCACTCCCCACTGAGTTTGAAGTAGACGGTAAGAAGTTCACTCCCAAGTCTTATGCTGAAGAACTTGGTTTGAATCCCGATGATTATGTTTCTCTTACAAGTTACACTCACCACCCCTTCTACACAAAGTTCGTTCTCGAAATTCAGGACAACTGGCGTTGGGCTGAAAGTTACAACCTTCCCCTCGACGAATTCATGCAGGTGATGGACGAAGCAGTTCGCAATGGTTACACTTTCGCTTGGGGTTCTGACGTAAGTGAAAAGGGCTTCAACGCTCGTACAGGTGTTGCAAGTGTTCCCTCTAACGGTAAGGCTAACGACAAGACTGGTTCTGACGCTGCTCGTTGGACAGGTGACAACTTCAAGGGTGCTACAATCTCTGGTGGTGACGATGAAATGACTATCACTCAGGAAATGCGTCAGGTGGCTTACGATAACTGGGAAACTACTGATGACCACGGTATGCAGGTTTATGGTCTTGCAAAGGACCAGAATGGTAAGGAATACTTCATGGTGAAGAACTCATGGGGTGAATACGGTCCTTACAAGGGTAAGTTCTACGCTACAAAGGCATTCGTTGCTTACAAGACTATGAACATCGTTATCCACAAGGATGCACTCCCCAAGAAGATTGCTAAGAAGTTGGGTATCAAGTAATACACCCTCTTAATTCTCATATTAACAATGGGCGACAGACTTTTAGTTTGTCGCCCATTTTGCGTACAGTTATAAGCATTCTGCAGGAGGAAATCACTTGATTGGTACGGACGCACAGAGTGTGTCCAAATGTAGGCAAGAATTCGGGATTTAGAACGGGAGAATTCTCATTGATGAGGATGCACTATAAGTGCGTCAGTACCATTTAAGTGGGTGTCTGCTTGGGACCTTTTCTCACAGCATAAGTACCTTAGTGTCTCTAAAAATAAATATTGCTGTCCGGTAAAATTTGTCTCTTTATTTTAGAGAACACGAATC
>JAZTYI010000008.1:0-33926 GCA_045636885.1 Alloprevotella sp. | reverse complement strand
TGCATAAAATAGCCTTATAATGCCTTTTTAAGGGTTATAAAGCCTTCAAAAAACGGGATACAAAAAAAAGAGGGTTTATGACTCGCTTGCTGAATGGGGAATATATACAAAGAGGGTGTGCCAGTTTTGACACACCCTCTTTTCTTGTTTCTAATCTCAACAGCAAATCTCACGGGCGAGATCGTTTAGCGCAAGACATTGGGCGCGACTGATTGTCGTATGATAATTATGGTGCTCCCACGGTGCGAGAATAAGCAGTTGACCTTTGGCGCAGGCCTCAAACTTTGAACCATTGGGTTTCGCTAAATCGGAAAATCCATTTTCTTGCAGGAGGATGAGGGGATAGCCCGCTTCGAAGGCGGTGCGCATGATGTGCTTTTCTCCTGGGGATATGCAGGGAGACACCAGGACGGCACCCGCCCGTGCTTGTTGCAGGTAATAGTCGCAGGCTTCCGCTATCTTTTCGGGCGTCATGCTTCTGGAGCATTGCACTTGTAGGCGCAATGGTTTGGACAACAGGAAGCGGTTTCCAATGGCGGAACATTCGTAAGTGCCAACCTTCACATGGCGCTGCACGCGGAAGTAATCGGGGAACAGGCGCTTTATCAAAAGGCGCTTGGGATTGTCGCGCAGGTAATTTTTCCACGTTTCCAGTTGCCCCTTGCGGTCGAGGATGCCGTCGGTATAGCCCTTGCTCCAGAGGAGGCCCTGTTTGAGGGGCGCTTTTGAGGCGGGGGCATGGTTGTTTGCTCCACAGCGACGCTGTGAAGGGGACGGGGAGGATGACGGGGAAGATGACGGCGCGGCGGAGCGGATTACTGGGGAAGCGGGCGCGGTGGCTCCTTGCGCTCCCAGGGCGGCGCGGTAGGCGCGGTTGCTGGCGATTTTGAAACCATTGATTACGCGACCAAGGTGGTAGTCGGTGCGTGATTTCACAAACAGGATGCCGTGGAGATGGTCGGGCATGAGTTGCAGGGCGATGACCTCTACTTCGGGATAGTAGTTGGGGATGGCACGCCAAAGGCGCTCTACTTCTTTTCCCAAGGCATTAAGTTCGATGCGTGGAGCATCGGGACTATCCTCCGGGGCGTTGGGATTGCCCACGACCTCTCCCAAGAGGGGGCGACGCCCTTCGACGGTCATTGTTATTAGGTAAATCCGTCGGGACTCGTAGTCGTGACCTACACGACGGCGCGTCATAGACGGAATGACTTCCGCCCGGGGGCGGAAGTCATCATGGTGCTTGTCCTTTGTGTCCAAGTGTATTTTCCTTAAATAGATTTAGAATCCCTACTTCGTATGCTCAATAGCGGGGTCGGCATATTCTTCCTGAAGTTTTACGAGGCGCTTCTTGAGGCGCTTGGTAATCTTCTCAGTGCCGGGTTGTCCGTAGATGTTATGAAGCTGCTGAGGGTCGGTTTGAAGGTCGTAGAGTTCCCACACGTCGATGTCTTCATAGAAGTGGATGAGCGTGTAGCGGTCGGTGCGTACACCGTAGTGGCGCTTCACGGCATGCTCTGCGGGGAATTCGTGGAAGTGATAGTAGAGCGCATCGCGCCAGTTCTTGGGTTGCTCACCACGAAGGAGGGGAAGCATGCTCACACCGTGCATATCCTTGGGAACAGGAATGCCACAGAGGTCGAGGAAGGTGGGAGCGTAGTCGATATTCTGCACAATCTGGGGAATATCACCGCGCTTGGAGAGTCCGTTGGGAAGTCGCATCACGAGGGGAGTGCGGAAGGATTCTTCGTACATGAAGCGCTTGTCAAACCATCCGTGTTCGCCCATGTAGAAACCTTGGTCAGAAGTATAGACCACGAGGGTGTTTTCCAAGAGTCCTGCATCGCGGAGGTAGTCGAGCGTGCGTCCTACGTTGTCATCCAAAGTCTTGAGCACCTTAGCGTAATCGCGCATGTAGCGCTGGTACTTGTACTCGGTAAGTGCCTTGTCCGAGAGTTTGCGTGCACGGAAGTCGATGGCGATAGAATCGTAGAACTGGTCGTAGATGGCACGTTCGCGCGAATCGAGGCGACCAATCATGGAGAGGTAGTTGGGCGTGAGGCGCGTGGTCACGTTTGCATCCATCACCTTGACGTCGTAGGCAAGGTCCATATCGTGGTTGCTGGCGATGCTCATTTCCTGTGCCTTGGCTGCGGGGCGACCTTCATAATCGTCGTAGAAGGTTTCGGGGATGGAGAATTCCTTGTCTTCGTAGAGGCTGAGGTACTTGAGTTCGGGAAGCCAGTTGCGGTGGCACGCCTTGTGGTGGATGAAAAGGAGGAAGGGACGATTCTTGTCGCGCTTATTTTCCATCCAGTCAATCGCCTTGTCGGTCACGATATTGGTCATGTAGCCCTTGTGCTGGGTGCGTGAACCGTCCATGTTGATAAACTCGGGGTTGTAGTAGTCGCCCTGACCGGGAACGATGTTCCAGAAGTCGAAACCAGTGGGGTCACTGATGAGGTGCCACTTACCAATCATTGCCGTTTGGTAACCTGCAGCCTGGAAGAGTTTGGGCATCGTCTGTTGTGAACCGTCAAAGACATCGTACACATTGCTCGTGAAACCGTTGGCGTGGCTGTGCTTACCCGTAAGCATACAAGCACGTGAGGGACCCGAAAGGGAGTTTGCCACAAAACTATTTACGAAGCGCACACCGTCGTTGGCGATGCGGTCGAGGTTAGGGGTTTCTACGTAGCGGTTGTCGTAGCACGACATCATTTGTGCCGTGTGGTCGTCGGTCATGATGTAGACCACGTTATACTTCTCCTGCGCTGCTGCGGAGAGGGCGAGGAGGGAAAGGGGGAGATAGGTTTTTCTCATGATTTATAGATAGGGGGGCACAGCGACACTGTCGCTGTGGAGCGAACGGGGAGGAATGAAAAAGGAGAAAGGAGAACCGACGCCAAACCGAGGGCAATCAAGCTTGCTTGAATTGCCGAGGTGCGACTTGCGAAGCTTGATGAGCGTCAGCGAATAAGGAGGAAAAGACCGCGAAGCGGGATTAAAGGAGAAAGGAGAAAGGAGAAAGGAGAAAGGAGAAAGGAGAAAGGAGAAAGACCATGCGGGACATAATGCGCCAGCATATTTCTCATTTCTCATTTCTCCTTTCTCATTTCACAAAGTGAATTACTTCTGCGTCATCTGATACACAACGTCCATGATTTGCTTACCGAGAGCGTCAGCTTCTTCCATAGACTTCGCTTCAGAGTAAACGCGGATGATGGGTTCTGTGTTAGACTTACGGAGGTGTACCCACTTGTCGGGGAAGTCAATCTTAACACCGTCGATGTCAGTAACCTGTTCGTCCTTGTACATTTCCTTCACCTTCTGGAGTACTGCGTAGATGTCAGTAGTAGGATCGAGGTCGATACGGTTCTTCGCAATGTAGTACTTGGGGAATGAGTCGCGAAGTTCTGTAGCCTTCATACCTGTCTTAGCAAGGTAAGTAAGGATGAGGGCGATACCTACGAGAGCGTCACGACCGCTGTGTGAAGTGGGATAGATCACACCACCGTTACCTTCACCACCGATTACAGCACCTGTAGCCTTCATCTTTGTAACAACGTTTACTTCACCAACGGCAGCGGGAGTATATGTGCAACCGTACTTTTCAGTAACGTCGCGGAGGGCACGAGTTGAAGAGAGGTTAGAAACCGTGTTACCGGGAGTGTGCTGGAGGATGTAGTCAGCAACAGCTACGAGAGTGTATTCTTCACCGAACATAGAACCATCTTCACAAACCATAGCAAGGCGGTCAACATCGGGGTCAACAACGAAACCGATGTCGTGACGACCCTTACGCATAAGGTTGCGGATTTCTGTGAGGTGTTCCTTCAAAGGTTCGGGATTGTGAGCAAAGTCACCAGTGGGCTCTGCATTGAGGTGTGTTACCTGTGTTACACCGAGCTGACCGAGGAGTTTGGGAATGATTACACCACCCACAGAGTTTACAGCGTCGAATGCTACAGAGAAGTGAGCGCGACGGATGGCTTCAACGTCAACGAGTTCGAGTTCCTTAACGTGGTCGATGTGACGCTGGTCATAGTAGAAGTTCTGTGTGTAGTGACCGAGGTTGTCTACATCAGCGAAGTCAAAGTTACAGTTATTAGCGAGGCGCACTACTTCAGCAGCTTCTTCGGGGGGAAGGAATTCGCCCTTTTCGTTGAGGAACTTAAGTGCGTTCCACTGACGGGGGTTGTGGCTCGCAGTGATGATGATACCACCTACAGCCTTTTCCATAGTTACAGCAAGTTCTGTAGTAGGCGTAGAAGCAAGACCGATGTTCACAACATCGAAGCCCATACCCATAAGCGTACCACAAACAGTCTGGCTTACCATTTCACCAGAAATACGTGCGTCACGACCAACGACGATCTTCTTGCGGTAAGTACCAACATGCTTTTCACGAAGACTTGCATAAGCCGAAACTGACTTTGCAATTTCAATGGGGTTCAAGGTGTCTCCGGGACGACCACCGATGGTACCACGGAAACCTGAGATGGATTTAATAAGTGTCATAATTGTATAGAAATAAAGTTGTGTCTCTGATGAGGAGGAAGGACTGGACTCCGCGATCGCGGAGGAGCGAACACGAAAAAAGATGCTTTCGCGGGGAAAGGCTCTTATGGTGCGGTCCTTTTCAAGTAGCAAAGTTAAGAACTACTGTTGAATTGCAAAACTAAAATGTCAAAAAAGTATAATTTAAAGTGCCGAAAAACTGGTTTTTCCCGTCTTGTGAGGGTCGGAAAAAGATTTCTGGGTAATTTTGCGGGAGTTTTGTTGACAACGGACAACGGACAACGGACAACGGACAACGGACAACGGACAACGGACAACGGACAACGGACAACGGACAACGGACAACGGACAACGGACGACAGTCAACAGACTACGGACAACAGACTACGGACAACAGACTACGGACTACGGACAATGAAGTCCCGCATTTAATTCTCATTTCAACATGAACAAGGTATCGGAAAACCCTTTCAAAAACCGAGCAACTTCTAACACACCTTTGATGTTAGTGACGGCAGTGTTTGCCACGCTCTATCTCGTATCCAATGTTATGGCCGTGAAGGTAATCTGCATTTTGGATTATCCCACCTTCGATGCAGGCACTATCACCTTCCCCTTTGCTTATATGCTGGGCGACGTACTTACCGAAATTTGGGGGTACCGCACGGCGAAGAAGGTCATTTGGATTACGTTTCTTTGTAACATTATTCTTGTAGCGTGCACACAGATTGGGGTGTGGTTGCCCTCTCCTGATTATTTACAGGAAACGGCAAATGCCTACAATCACCTCTTTACTTACGTTCCGCGCATTGTGGTGGGGTCGCTCGTGGGGTTCTTGCTTGGCGAACTCTCCAACGCCTGGATTATGGACTGGATGAAGCGCAAGACGGAAGGGAAATTCCTGTGGTTGCGCACTATCGGTAGTTCCATCGTGGGTTATTTCTTCGACACCGTTCCCTTTGTACTTATCGCCTTTGTGGGCATTGTCTCTACGCGCGACCTACTCTTGATGCTTGCCACGCAATATGTGATGAAGTTAGGCATAGAAGCCTTCTTCGGCACTCCTATGGCGTATGCCGTCATTGCTTGGGTGAAGCGTTCTATTAAAAAGAGGGAACAATGGAACGCTACGCACTAATCCACACGCATCTGCCCCGTGAATTTGTATTGCTTCAAGGCACGGGTTGCCGTTGGAAACGTTGCACCTTCTGCGATTACCACACGGACACGAGCGAGAATCCTTACGCTACGAATGCCCCTATCCTGGAAATGATTACGGGAGAGATGGGTGTGTTGGACATTATCAATTCGGGGTCGGGCATAGAACTGGATGAGCAGACGTTAGAACATATTTCGCGCGTCGTTCGGGAAAAGCAGATTCACACCCTTTGGTTTGAGATGCACTACATGTACCGCCACCGCCTTGCGGAGTTTGCAAAGCGTTTCGCGCCCGCTACGGTGAAGTTCAGATGCGGCATTGAGACCTTCTCCCCCACCCTTCGAAGCCAATGGAACAAGGGGGTTGCCGAGAGCGTCACGGCGGAGGATGTTGCCCGCTATTTTCAGGGCGTTTGTCTGCTCTGCGGAACGGAGGGCGACACGCGAGAGCGCATCCTTCAAGATATTGAAACGGCGCGCCGTTACTTTGAATATTTCAGCATTAACTTCTTCTGCAACAACACAACGAGCGTCAGGGCGAATCCCGAACTCGCCCGTTGGTTTGCCACAGAAATCGCCCCCACTCTTGCTCACGAACCGGGCATAGAGATTTTGATGAATAATACGGATTTGGGGGTGGGAGAATAAAAGCGTAAAACACGCCTCCCTTTTCCTGCGATGCGGGAAAAGGGAGGCGTGTTTGATTATGAGGCGCAACGACACTGTCGCTGCGAAGAGAACGGAAGGGTTGTTTACTTGTGGTAGCACAGCGACGTCGCTGCGAAGAGAACGGAAGGGAACTGGGAGGGAACTATTCCCCAACGATGGTTTCCCACTGCTCACAGAGTTCGTGGAGGGTGGAGAGGACGACGTTGGCGCCTTCTGCTTCGAGGGCGATATTGGGGAGGGGACCAGTGTTTACGGCAATGGTGAAGATGCCGGCGGCACGGGCGGAGCGCACGCCGAGGGGGGCGTTTTCTACAACGACGGCTTCGTTTGCCTCAACGCCAGCGCGGTCGAGCGCCATGAGATAAGGTTCGGGGTGAGGTTTGCCGTGCTTCACGTCTTTGCTGGAGATGATGCGCTCGGGGCGGAATATTCCAGGAAAATTCAGACGCAAGCGCTCTAAGAGCGAGGGCTGTCCGCTACCTGTGACGACGTAAAGGGCGAGTCCCTTACGTTGAAGTTTCGTGAGGAGTTCCATAGCGCCTGGCATTTGGGGGGCTTCAGGATATTTATTGAACTCCTGGCACTTGGCTTCGTAGATGTCATCAATCTCTTGTTGCGTAGCGTCGCGCCCGTGGGTGCGTTGCATAAGCATGTTGATGGTAGAGAAACCTGTGCGACCTTCGTTCATAAATACCTCCTCGTAAGGAAGGTCAAAACCAAACTGCTTCGCCACGGTTTCCCATGACTTAGCGTGAGCGGGCATGCTGTCGAAGAGCACACCGTCCATATCGAAAAATACTGCGCGGGGGGAGGACATAAGGGAAAGGAGAAAGGAGAAAGGAGAAAGGAGAAAGGAGAACCGACGCCAAACCGAGTGCAATCAAGCTTGCTTGAATTGCCGAGGTGCGAAGGAGGTAAAGACCGCGAAGCGGGATTAAAGGAGAAAGGAGAAAGACCATGCGGGACGTTATCCGAATAGGCTACTCTCTATCACCCAATTATAACTTGTAATTAGGAACTTGTTAAATAAAAAAGAAAGGAGAAAGGGGAAAGGAGAAAATGCAGGTGCTAAATGTGCCGCATGGAAATTTCTCCTTTCTCATTTCTCATTTCTCATTTATTAAATGCGTGCCTTAATCGCTTCCGTCTGCGCTTCATAACCGGGTTTGCCGAGGAGGGCAAACATGTTGCGCTTGTAGTCTTCTACGCCGGGCTGGTCGAAAGGATTTACACCGAGCACGAGACCGCTGATGCCACAACCGATTTCGAAGAAGTAAATGAGCTGACCGATGTTGTAAGCATCCAACTTTGACATTGAAATGCGGATGTTGGGCACACCGCCGTCAACGTGAGCGAGAAGCGTACCGAGTTCTGCCATCTTGTTGACTTCATCCACACGCTTGCCTTCGAGGAAGTTGAGACCGTCGAGGTTTTCATCATCGTGGGGGAAGAGGAGTTTGTGGCACTGTTCTTCTACAGAGATTACTGTTTCAAACACAGTGCGTTCGCCGTCCTGAATCCACTGACCCATGGAGTGGAGGTCGGTAGAGAAATCAACTGCTGCGGGGAAGATGCCCTTGTGCTGCTTACCTTCACTTTCGCCGTAGAGTTGCTTCCACCATTCGTTCATGTAGTGGAGTTTGGGCTGATAGTTTACGAGGATTTCAATCTTCTTACCGCTCTGGTAGATGGCATTGCGCACAGCCGCATAAAGCGCCGCGGGATTTTCCATCATGGGAACGTCTGCGCCACACTGCTTTTCCATGTCTGCAGCACCCTGAACGAGGGCGTCAATGTCAAAACCAGCGCAAGCGATGGGAAGAAGACCTACGGGAGTAAGTACAGAGAAGCGACCGCCTACGTTGTCGGGGATGATGAAACTCTTGTAACCTTCCTTATCAGCCGTAACGCGTGCTGCGCCCTTCTTAGCATCGGTGATGGCAACGATAACCTTCTTTGCCACTTCCTTACCGCGCTGTTCTTCACACTGCTTCTTGAGGAGGCGGAAAGCGAGAGCAGTTTCGGTAGTTGTGCCTGACTTTGAGATATTGATGACACCGAACTTGCGGTTCTTGAGGTATTCAGTGAGTTCGTAAAGGTAGTCTTCACCGATGTTGTTACCTGCGAAGAGGATTACAGGGTTCTTGCCGTCGTTAGCAAGCCATTCAAAACTGTTGCCGAGGGCTTCGATAATGGCACGCGCACCGAGGTAACTACCACCGATACCAGCCACAACAATCGTGTCGCAGTTTTCGCGCAACACCTGAGCCGTCAGCTTAATATCAGCGAGGTGTTCTGCAGTGATTGAAGAGGGAAGGTGAAGCCAACCGAGGAAGTCATTGCCAGCACAAGTACCAGCTTCGAGCGCCTGTTGCGCTGCCTTTACTTGGGGTTCGAGAGATGCTACTGCTTCAGCAGAGAGGAAGGGAGTAGCCTTTGAAATGTCGAGTTTAATCATAGTCGTTATTGTGTTGTTATTTGAATATTAAGAGGATAACTCTGCGACGGTGTCGCAGAGAAGCGAACGAAACACTGAAGTTATCTGCACTCGCTTTCGGGGTGCAAAATTAAGGTAATTCATTTGATAATCAAAATAAAAGTCCGCCGAATTTGCCTCTTTGACAAATGTGTGCTACTTTTGCAGTCAACAAATTGAACTTTAGATATGGAATATAAGAAGGTGTACTCTCCGGAGGAAATTCAGGAACTCATTGAGTGGTTTCGCGTGAACCACGACAAACTCCCCGACTCAATATATATAAACGATGGTACGTTCGTTAAGGACGTGCGCTTTACAGCATCACACTTTCATAAAATTGCGGCGAGTGTGGGTGAGAAGAAGTCCTATGGCGCACACATCCGCTTGTTTTTCCTGTTGAGAGAACGCATTTTGGAGCAATGGGAGAATAGCGGCGAGAAGTAAGAAACCCGACTCTTATTTTTGCAACAACCTTTTATAAACAACTTAATAGTGCACTCTAAACTTAAGAGGGTGTGTCAATTTGTAATTGGCACACCCTCTTAAGTTTATTATTCTATAAAAGCGGCAAAGGAGATCTTGTCCAGTCTATTCAGAAGAACAACGTATGCTCCAACTTTCCATCTTGTTCACTTAAAACGATATGGTCGGCACGCTTCATCTTCTCTTCCTCAGGCATTTGCAACGCCATCCATGCCAATGCCTTCTCACGCGTCACACCGTCACGCGCCATCACGCGGCGCACACGAGTTTCTTGAGAAGCCGTAACGAGTATCACTTGATCCACGAGGTGTTCAAATCCTGATTCGTAGAGGAGGGCACATTCCATAAATACGTTTTCGTGAACCTGCGACTGCACATTTGCCCACTCACGAAACGCCTGCGCCACACGAGGATGAACGATTGCGTCGACCTGTGAGGCAAATGCCTTGCCTTGACATAGAAAGGCCGCAAGGACAGGTTTTTGCAGGCGTCCATCAGCATCATACAGATCGTTACCCACAAGCGCACAGAGGTCGCGACGCACCTCTTCAGACGTACGAATAATGCGTTTGGCCTCGTCATCGCAATAAAAGATGGGATATCCCAATCGTTCCAATTGCTTACAGTAAAAACTCTTACCAGAACCAATGCCTCCAGTTATTGCATAAATCATTGTACACTCGTTTTTTCGATGAGATACTCCACTTCACTTTGACTCAAACGCAAGCGAAAGACCGACTCAGGTTGACGCGCAATGCGCACTGTGCCCGTGTTGTCTGTCGCCCCCTCCAAATCTTTAGCATCAAGTACAAGCGTGAAATCCTGCTCCGTCACATTACGAAATTCCTTCATGCCCACCTGAAAGGTGACATTTACTTTCATTGGGAAGGTGCGCAGGCGCACGTCTTCAGGAAAGTTTAAGGGTTGGACAGGAAGCGAAAGCGTCTTCTCAACAAGGCGATCCACCTCGACAGAGAGCAACAACGTGTCGGGCAGAAACTTCGCACCTTTTAATTCATTCACCTTAAGGGGCATCGTGAAACTTTCGGTAATGCCAACCAGATAATTGGGCACGGAATATGCGGCGGTGATGGTATCCAACTGGCGAGCCGTGGCAAAAACAGTAGTTTCTGCAGGCGAAATTTCCTGTCGCACAATATAATACCCCTCAGCGGGCGCAACATCTCCCAAAAGTCGGGTAGGCACTACCTTCTTAGTGCCATAATTATAGAAATACTCCAACGTGTCGGGGAGCAAGGAGATGAGTTCTGTAGTCGATTCAAAATTGCGCATCACGCTACGCTTCACATCCTCTTGAGGAATGCGCACGTAACAACTGGGATTCGCATACGCAGAAAAATCAACGATAGCAGGACGCGGGCGACGGAAGTAGCGATAAGAGAAGAGCGAAGAATTGCGATCGCGAAGCGTCACACGCACGTTTTCGGGAAGTTCCGTTGACACCACCACATTGTCGGGCACATTGGTCAGTCGTAGGGGAACGTCAATCTCTACGGTGTTGGTTTCCTTGAACGCTTCGAAGCACCAGAAGGCCGTTGAGAGCGTCAGGAAAAACAAAAAAGTCAAGAATGACTTGCTCCTTAAAAGAACCAAGACAGTCTTGACTTGTTCACGAATGAAGGCAATAAACTTCATCATGGAGAATAGAGGTTTACTTATTTTGGCCTACGGGAGTAGCAACAGGGTTGATACCGTCCTTGTGCACGCGAATCTTCACGCCTGAAGCAACTTCAAGAGTTACCACACCGTCCATATCAACATTGCGCACAGTGCCGTAAATACCACCGATTGTGATGACTTCCTGACCTACAGTAAGCGAATTGCGGAAATTCTGTGCTTCCTTCTGCTTCTTCTGCTGCGGACGAATCATGAAGAAATACATGATTGCGAACATTGCTACGAGCATGATGATCATGCTCCAACCGCTACCTTGCTGTGCAGGAGCTGCTTGTAACATTGTAAATAACATAGTAGTCGTAAAATTTATGAGTTTTAGTATTTAGAAAATTCTTACTTACGCTTGCTTGACACCTTCATCAACACGCGATCTTTGTAAAGTTTGCGGCAAATGGAATCCAGTTGACCATTGACGAAAGCGCCACTTTTAGGAGTGCTGTAATTCTTGGCAATCTCAACATACTCATTGATGCTCACATTCAAGGGGATATCGTTGAACGTAAAGATTTCAGCAAGAGCCGTCTGAATGATGACCTTATCCATGAGCGCGATGCGGTCGAAGTCCCACTTCAAACTGTTGGTGCGGAGGTGACCCAACATTTCTTCGCCACGCTCAAGGGTCTGGCGGAAAAGTTGGAAGGCAAATTCACGGTCCTCTTCAACAGAGAATTCGGGCAACAAAAGCATGTCGGGTTGTGACTCGCCGTTAAAAATCCCCAGGGTCTTGATTACAAACTGATCAATAAGCGCCTTATCATCATTCCAATAGATGCTATGATCCTCGAGGGTGCTTTCAAGCAGTTCGTTATCCAAGAGGAACTGCTTATACAAACTACGAATCAGTTCGCGATCGGTCTTAATGGTAAACTCTCCCTTACGGATGTACTCATGGTATGTAGGACTTTCAACGAAAGACTTGTAGATGTTTTTCATCAACGCATCTTCTTCCATCCACTCTTGTTTTTCACGCTCTATGTAGTCGAGCAACGCCTCATTTTGAGACATCTTTACCAAGAGTTTGTTGGCCGATAAATACTTGTCAAGCAGAAGGTCGTCAGACGATACTCCCAAACGTGCTTCGCGCGCCAAGCGTGCTTCTTCACGACGGTCTGCCACGTGCTTTACTTGCACTAACAGCGACAACAAGAACTTGTAAAGTTCGTAAGCCTTCATCAGACTAAAATCAAGTTCCTTTTCAGCCGCATCAAGGGATTTATCTTCGTTCTGAACATAGGCATACACAAGCTGCACCACCTTCGTTCTGATAAGTTCACGATTAATCATTGTCTATTCATTTTTATAATCTCGGCAAAGATACAAATAAATATGGAATATCTCCGCCCATGCACCCCAAATTCTATTTTACAAAAGGCGAAAATGAGTGTCGAGAAAGATTTTTGTAAAAAATATGGTTATTGCACTTGGCAGTTAGAAAAAAACGTTGCAAATTCGCCATCGCAAAATTAAATTCACTTTTGAAACAGATAGAACAGATGAACGGAAAAGTTGAAAATGACATTCTCTTCAGCAAGTCAGTGAAGGCTGGCAAGCGTATTTATTACATTGACGTTAAGCGTGACCGCCACGAAGAACTCTACCTCTCACTCACTGAGAGCAAGCGAGTAAAGGAAGGCACAGAGGAGTTGCGCCCCGTGTTTGAAAAGCATAAGATTTTCCTCTACCGTGAGGATCTTGAGAAGTTCCTTGAGGCGTTCACTGACGCAGCACAGTTTGCTATTGAAAAGCAACCCGCACAGCCTCGCTACGCTCGCTATGAGGAAGCACCCGTAGTAAGCGAAGAGAACACAACTGAAGTTGTCGAAGAAAGCGGAGTAGAAGAAAGTGAAGAAATCAAACTCGGCGAATTGGAATTTTAATAAGAGAATGAAAAGTGTGTGGACCGTCGGTTCACACACTTTTTATTTACCCTCATTTCTAATTCACAACTGCTCTATCTTACGCATCTTCGACCTAAAATTCTGCCTAAATAGGATTCCAGCGCTGGTAAGTCCGAGGGGGAACGACCACCAGATTCCTATCAATCCCATATCACACACAAAGGCAAGCACATAAGCCGCAGGTAAAGAGATGAGCACGTAAGCCACAAAGGAGATGAAGACCATCTGTTTCACCTCTGAAATGCCACGGAGGGCATTGGAAAAGGCGCACTGCAAACCATCGCCAAACTGATAGACACAGAAGGGAATAACAAGCGAGGCGACCATGAGCGCTACGTCTTGACTGTTGGTAAACCACATTCCAATATTCCAACGGAAAACAAGCATTAAGATTGTCACGCACACTGCCATTGCAAGAATGATACGCAGTCCCGTTGCTACGGCACGTCGCAAGTTCATCAGGTCGTGAACACCATGAAAATTGCTCACTCTCACGGTTATTGCAGCCGCCATTCCGTAATAAAGCATAAAACCAAATTGCCCCACAGTAAGCATCACTTGGTGAGCAGCAAGTGCCAACGTCCCTAACCATCCTACCATAACCGTTGTTAAACTAAACGAAGCCGTCTCCAACGTGATTTGCAAAGCGATAGGGAGACCCAACGTGTTCACTTCCTTAAAACTGGCACGGTTTACATTTGCCAACATAAAACCCTGACGATACACGCGATAACGCGACGAACAGAAAAAGTAGAGTGCAAAACTTGCGACCATCACGATGCGTGATACGAGCGTCGCAACACCTGCACCGAGAAGTCCCATTTCTGGAAAACCACACTTACCGTAAATTAGCAACCAGTTTCCCACGATATTCAGGAGATTACCCCCTAAGAGCATCCACATGGCAATGCGCGTGTCGGTAATACCATCAGCAAACTGCTTGAAAGCATTGAAGAGCATCACGAACACAATGGAAATGAGCAGTGTGAGATAATAAGGACGCATCAAGGGCAACAATTCTTCGGGTTGTCCTAAACGGTGGAGATTCAGGTAAAGTACCCCCATCCCCAAGGTCAACAAAATTGCCATCAACAGATTGGCTGATAATCCGTTTTTCAGACATCCTCCGATTGCCGAAAGTTCATTTCTGCCAAACAAGCGTCCCACAATGGGCGTTAATCCGTAGGAGAATCCTGTAGCAAACATGATGACGAGGTTGAACATATTGTTCACAAAACTTGCCGCGGCAAGTTCATTAGTGCCGTAGCGCCCCACCATCAGCGTGTCGGCCAAACTCAACACGATAATGCCTAATTGCCCTACCACGATGGGAGCGCCTAATTTTAATAAAGCACAGCTGTGCACTCTGTAACTAAGTAATTGCATGAAGCATCCGTCTAAATTGAACTGCAAAGTTAGGTATAAATTCAAAGGCACGACTTACTTCTCACCCGCTTTTTCTGCACATTAGTGTAGATTCACTTACTGACTCCGAACTCCCATAATTGAATTACTAACAAATGTTATTCCTCCCTGCTTCAGGCGCTCATCTTAAATAATATTGCTACCTTTGCGGAAATTCAGATTACGACATGCGAAAACTATTTCTCATATTCACCTGCTTTAGCATTGCTCTCTTCAGCAATGCACAAATGCACTTTATTCATGCCGACAGCATTATTACTTGGGATAACGACGCTATGAACTTGCGCAACACGGCCCTGCAAGCAAGTGAGCAACTACGTCCGCAAAGGATCGTAGCGCAACACGCCCAACTCAAAGCTTTACTAACAGCATGGCAGCAGAACAAGGATAACCCTCTCAACAATCCCTACGTTGTTACCAATCGCTTCACACAGGCGGCACGCCTGCTATCCCTCACGTCGGATGCACGGTATGCACTTGAGATAGAGCGACTCATTTATGGTCCGTTGATGCAAACGGCACTTCAGCCGACATTGACTTCTGAAAAAATTACTGCCGCACAAACATTGCTGAATGCGCTTGGCACGATGATGGGCATGATGGGCGACACGTTGTATGTCAATTATTACGCTAACGCTACAACTGTCATCAACGACAAGACTGGAGAATTCCAACTTGACCAAATTACGGGAATGCCCTTTCACGAGCGTGTGAAATTCCGCTTCTCACGTATGACCTCCCCCCAAGGACATCCCTTGACAATCGCCCTTCGCCTGCCACAAGGGGAATGGAACAGTGCCACCCTCCCCATATACTGCAATGGACATGAAACACCCTATCGTATAGAAAAGGGATATGCACTCATCACAAACACATGGAAAACTGGATTTGAAATCTACTTTGACTTGCCCGAACCTCTCTTGAAAGAACAATAGCCCTTACCACCATGCGCACCCTTCGCTTCATCATCATATTGCTCATGCTCTCCACGTTGACAGCTAAAGCACAGACCGTTATTGACCTCAACAACGGAGGGAAAGTGCGCAACAAAACGTTGCGCGACTATGACAGAGAAGTGGAGATAAAAATAGCGCGTAAAGATTCGATTAAGTACGCCGATTGCTTGAAGCGCGCATTCAGTGCGCTACATTGCGACTCCCTGACTGAAGCAAAAAAGTTTTTTCAGGAAGCTCTCATCCTGCGCCCTAAAGCGGAAGGCAACTACATCATCGAACAGCACCTTGGCGAAATAGCGGAAGTGGAAGGTGACCTGCTCGAGGCTGAAGCACATTATTCTAAGGCGTTGAAACAAAGACCTGACCAGCATCATATCAGGTATTCGCGCGCCGCCGTAGCGGTACAAGTGCATCACTTCAATGAAGCAAAGGCCGACTGTGACCAACTTCTCAACCTCTCTCCTACCAAAGAGGAGCGTTGCAAACTGCTGTTCATTCGCGCCACGGCACTCATGGGACTACGCATAAACCATGAAGCACGAAAGGATTTAGAGACGGTTTGCCTTCTTGACCCCAAAAACGAAAATGCAATTCTTATGCTTGCCCTCTCGCTTCACGACGACGGGCGGTCGCAAGAGGCCTTGGAACGACTGAACATCCACTTAAGACTCAACCCTGAAAATGTTGATGCCATTACGCTCCGTGCCTCAATTCTTGAAGCGCTGAACCTATGCGACCTTGCACTCATAGATTACGATGAAGCCATCCGCTTGGCCCCCGACAATGCCGACCTTTACACCGAACGCGCAAGTTGTTTGGAAAAATTGGGCAAGAAAAGCGCCGCTGAAAAGGACCTCCTGATGGCGCGCAAATTAAGAACGAAACAACCCTGAATCACCTGTTCTCAGTGAAATACCTCCACTTACTATCACACATTATCATTGGTGTTGTACTCTGCTGTTGGAGTACTCCATCCCAAGCCTTATCACGCGAATACCGTGCCGTTTGGCTCACCACCTATTTAGGACTCGATTGGCCCCAATCACCTGCCACTACCCTTGAAGGCGCAGAACGCCAAAAGGAAGAGTTGCGACAGATGCTCGACCAATATGTAGCGGCCAATCTCAACACCGTGTTCGTACAAGCACGCATGCGCTCTAGCACATCCTACCGCTCAGTATACGAACCTTGGGATGAAGCCTTCACTGGAACTCCCGGAAAGGCGCCCCTTTTTGACCCCCTCGCCTTTGCCGTAGAGGAATGTCACAAGCGTGGACTAGAATGCCATGCGTGGGTCGTAGCGTTCCCCATCTGTAAAGTGCCCACCGAGAAGAAGTTGGGCAAGCGTTCTTTACCCAAGCTGCGCCCTGATCTTTGCCAACGTTGCGGCGATTTGTGGATGATGGACCCCGGTATACCAGAGACGGCGGATTACTTAGCAAACATCTGCAAAGAAATCGTTGAGAACTATAACGTAGACGGCATACACCTTGACTACATTCGCTATCCCGAAAAAGGCATTCGCTTTAACGACTCCAAAACTTACAAGCGCTACGGAAAGGGGCAGAACAAGAGCAGTTGGCGACGCGCGAACGTGACACGTTGCGTCACAGCGATCCACACTGCTATTAAGTCCGTACGCCCGTGGGTGAAACTCACCTGCGCGCCTATCGGTAAGCATGCCGACCTTCCCCGTCAGAGCAGTTATGGATGGAATGCCTACAGCGCCGTCAACCAAGAGGCACAGGAGTGGTTGCGCACAGGACTCATGGACGCGCTCTTCCCCATGATGTACTTCGACGGCAAGCATTTTTACCCCTTTGCCGTAGATTGGCAGGAGAACTGTTACGGGCGCCCCGTTGTTCCTGGTTTGGGCATCTACTTTCTCAATCCGAAGCAACGCAATTGGGACCTACAGGTCATTCAGCGACAGATGAACGTGGCGCGTGAGTTGGGTATGGGCGGACAAGCCTTTTTCCGTTCTGAATTTCTACTAAACAACGAAAAGGGACTCTACCAATGGTTGCAACGCGATTTTTACGAAACTCCGGTTATGACTCCCGCCATGACATGGGTGGACAGCATTCCGCCTATGACTCCACTGGCGAACATCACCCACACGGAGCGAACCGTGCACATCACCTGGGATGCCATCAACGAAGACACACCCGTATATTATAATGTGTACCGCATTGACAATCCTCAGGCAACACCCAAACTCTTAGGACACAGATTGCAAACCACCTCGTGCACTTACACTCCCCCACTCCCCATCTTCATGCACTCCCAGTATGCAGTCAGCGCCGTTGATGCTTACGGAAACGAATCCCCACTTTCAAGCATTGACATAACATTTGTCGCGCCCGAAGCAAGCATTAGTGCTGATAATAAGGTAAAAAAAGCACTTGAACCCTTGCGGGGTAAAAAATAAAGTCGTAATTTTGCACCCGATTAGAGTCCAACGGGGCAAAACAAGAGAGTCAGAACGACTACGCCTCCTGGAAAAATCCGTTTAACATATTATAAATAATGTACGCAATCGTAGAGATTAACGGTCAGCAGTTCAAGGTAGAAGAAGGCAAGAAGCTCTTCGTAAACCACATTCAGAACGCAGAAAGCGGTCAGGCTGTTGAATTTGAAAAGGTGTTGTTGGTTGACAACGACGGTCAAGTAACTGTAGGTGCTCCCGTAGTAGAAGGCGCTAAGGTAGTATGCGAAGTAATCGATCCCCTCGTAAAGGGTGACAAGGTGCTCGTTTTCCACAAGAAGCGTCGCAAGGGTTACCGCAAGTTGAATGGTTATCGCCATCAGTACACTCAGGTAACAATCAAAAACGTAATTGCTTAACCCCTTAAAACAGTTTAGAAGAAATGGCACATAAAAAAGGTGTTGGTAGTTCTAAGAACGGCCGTGAATCAGCTTCACAAAGATTAGGTGTTAAGATCTGGGGTGGTCAGACTTGCATCGCAGGTAACATCATCGTGCGTCAGCGCGGTACAGTACACTACCCCGGTAAGAACGTAGGTATGGGTAGCGACCACACACTCTTCGCACTCACAGACGGTGTAGTAACTTTCAAGCGCGGTCAGCGTGACCGTAGCGTAGTTAGTGTTGAGCCCAAGGCTTAATCACCAACTTTAATGTTTACAATAGGCAATCCTCAAAACGAGGGTTGCCTATTTGCGTATACCCCCACTCACCTACTCACACTCGCCCTTTACAAGACTTTACCCCCGTAGGAGGGCATTATGAAAGTGATTTACAGATTTGTTTCAGTTTTCACGCAAAGACGCAAAGGGTGCAAAGAGCAATGTATTACTATGTCGGAAACACCTGTCAAATAGGGTTCCATTTTGCACCTGAAAAATGACGAAAAATGAGAAATAATATTGGTGTTAACAAGTGTTAACGGATTTGCATTTCGCTTTGAAATTTTGTATCTTTGTGCTACGGAAGTGGAGATGCCCCTTGGAATCGGGGGTATCTCCACTTTTTTTGTCTCAAAAAAACCATTTTCAGGGGTAAAAAATAAGTTACCTAGTTTTTTCAAGGTTAAACAACCGGTTTTCTATGTTACTTATTCTGGCGCCGCAAATAGATATTGTCGCGAGGGCGAGCACACTGAATGTTAATCTATGTTAAAGTTTTAGTGGAAAAATGACGAAAAATGAAGATTGAAACTGTCACAATTTTTCGCTTTGCGGAACGATTAAATTCAGATGAATGTTGACTAGCGTAGTCGTCGGTTACATTGCGGAGGGGGACTGTTAAAATTCTTAAGTCAACTTCTATGTTATTGCCAATACTTAATTGAGGGTATACATTGACTAAGTCAGCAGCAACCGACACATTACTCATTCTACCTTTTTTTGTGCAAAAAAAGCGACAGATAGTTTGGTCGTTTCGGTAAATTACTTGTAACTTTGCACATAGATTTAAAGTGTGCGTAATTCTGATACGCAACAAATATCAAGTTCATTCACTACTACTTTCTGCCATGTCTATTTCTAAAACCCGAAACCGCCTTGTAGAATGTGCTCGCGAACTTTTCGCGCGCCAGGGATTTGAAGCCACAACCATGAATGACATCGCTGCGGCGTCGGGGAAAGGTAGACGCACCCTCTATACCTACTTTAAAAACAAGGAGGAACTCTATGAGGCCGTAATCACGTCAGAACTCGAACTGCTATCAGAGCGATTAGACGAGACTGCAAACAAAATCATCTCGCCAGAAGAGAAAATCATTGGCATCATTTACACACACCTCTCGGTCATCAAAGAAGTAGTCACAAGAAATGGGTCTTTACGCGCCGAATTCTTCCGCGACATCAGAATGGTAGAACGCGTGCGCAGAGCTTTTGACGAAGAAGAGCGTAACGTACTGCGCCAGGTGCTTCAAGAAGGAGTGGACCGCAATCATTTTAAGATTGAAAGTATTCCGCTTGTTGCGGACATCATTCATTACGCAATCAAAGGCATGGAAGTGCCTTACATCTACGACAGAGTGGCCAAAGGACTTTCAAGCGACGACAGTAAGCGAATCGTTTGTGACATCCTCAACAAAGTGCTCAAGCAATAATTTCGAGTGACAATCAATTAAAAGTACTATATAACCCTAAAGAATAAAAAGCAACAAAATGGGACTTTTAACAGGTAAGACTGCCCTCATAACAGGTGCAGCACGCGGTATCGGCAAGGCTATCGCGATTAAATTTGCTCAAGAAGGTGCAAACATTGCCTTCACAGACCTCGTAATCGATGAAAACGGCAAGCAAACTGAAGCAGAAATCGCTGCGCTCGGTGTGAAGTGCGTAGGTTATGCCAGCAATGCTGCAGACTTCGCTCAAACTGAAGAAGTGGTTAATGCGGTAAAGGAAGAATTCGGACAGATCGACATTCTCGTTAATAATGCTGGTATCACTAAGGACGGACTTATGATGCGCATGTCAGAAGCGCAGTGGGATGCTGTTATTGCAGTTAACTTGAAGTCTGCCTTCAATTTCATCCATGCTTGCACGCCTATCATGATGCGCCAACGTAGCGGTAACATTATTAACATGGCGTCTGTTGTGGGCGTACACGGTAATGCTGGGCAGAGCAACTATGCCGCTTCTAAGGCTGGTCTTATCGCTCTTGCAAAGAGTATTGCTCAGGAACTCGGTTCACGTGGCATCCGCGCAAACGCAATCGCTCCTGGTTTCATCGAAACAGCAATGACAGGTGCACTTCCCGAAGAAGTGCGTAAGGAATGGTGTGCTAAGATTCCTCTCCGCCGTGGTGGTCAAGTTGAAGATATTGCCAACGTTGCAACCTTCCTTGCTTCCGACCTTTCAAGCTATGTAACAGGTCAGGTAATCCAGGTAGATGGCGGTATGAACATGTAATACCTACACGCATACCTCTATTGCAGTGTGCTATAACAAGAAAAGAACCGGGCACCCTATAGTACTCCGGTTCTTTCTCTTTATTTATAGGCGTCACCATCGTATGGTAATGGATGGCACCGGATGGTGTGCTGAATCCTATAGCGTCACATCACTATCAATAGTATAGAAAAGATTTATTCATGACTCCACTTTACGAAGACAACCATATTATAATTGTCAACAAAGCCCCGGGCGAAATCGTTCAGGGCGATAAGACTGGCGACAAACCATTGAGCGACATCGTAAAGGATTATCTAAAGGAAAAATACAATAAACCAGGTGAAGTCTTTTTAGGAGTAGTTCATCGTCTGGATCGCCCCGTCAGCGGAGTTGTGGTATTCGCCAAAACGAGCAAAGCACTCACACGCCTAAATGACATGTTTCGTAAGGGAGAAGTACACAAAACGTACCATGCAATAATCACCAAGACTCCCACCCTCCGAAACACAGAAAATCCGGTTTTACTCACCCATTACCTCACCCGAAACGAGAAGCAAAACAAGGCATACGCATTCAATAAAGAGGTACAAGGAAGCAAAAAGGCAACGTTGGACTATCAAGTCCTGCAGACGAGCGACCGATATGCTTTATTGCAGGTAAATCTTCACACTGGTAGGCACCATCAAATACGATGTCAACTCTCTTCCGCGTTGGCTCCTATTAAGGGAGATTTAAAGTATGGGGCACCTCGTTCTAATCCAGACGGTAGTATTTGTCTGCATGCGCGGAAGGTAACTTTTATTCATCCTGTATCTAAACAAGAGATCTGCATTTCCGCTCCTTATCCACAACTCCCCATTTGGAGCATTTTTGGTCAATAAGCACCATTTTTTCAAGGTCGAACGTGCAAAAGTGGACTTTATTGCCTCAAATTTAATGTTTAAGACAAAGTTTTTTCTTCAAATAGTATTGGAGTTATAAGGAAATGCTTATATTTGCACCAAATATCGTGTGCAACTACGTCAACTAACGACTTGGAGCATCGGTATAGTTATTGAAACCAAACAATTTTTTAATATCACAATTTACATTACAACTATGAAAAAGTTAATGTTGGCCCTTGCTTTTGTAGGTTTTGCAACAGCTACAACTGCACAGGAAAATGTACCTACTAAGAAGCACAGTGTTGCTACTAACAGTTTCTGGTCAAACTGGTTTGTTAGTGTTGGTGGTTCTTACAACGCAACTTACACATCACAGGAAAAGGACGTAACTGCTAATCCTTTCGGTCACATCCGTGGTTCATTCAGCGGTTCACTCTCACTCGGTAAGTGGTTTACTCCTGGTCTCGGTTTGCGTACAACTGTTGACGCTGGTGCTTTGAGAAACGTTTACACTGACTGGCACCCCCAACACAGCACAGTTAAGTTCGTAAACATCCACGAAGATGTTATGTTCAACCTCCACAACCTTATCGGTGGTTACGATGCAGAACGTGTATGGAGCTTCATCCCCTACGTAGGTTTTGGTTACATGCGTAACTGCTCTGAAGGTTATGACAACTTTGCAGCTCAGGTAGGTTTCATCAACGACTTCCGCCTCAGCAAGCGTTTCTCTGCATTTGTTGACCTCCAGATTCTCGGTGCTGACCCCAACATGATTGGTGCTCGTGGCAACAACCACAGTAGCCGTACTTCAATCCGCACTTGGGACAAGGTTGCTAGCGTAAAGGTAGGTTTGACTTACCAGCTCAGCAAGACTTGCACTTGGGAAAAGACTCCCGACCTCGCTGCTATCATGGCTATGAACCAGGAACAGCTCGACGCTATGAACGAACAGCTTTCTGCTGAACAGAAGGAAGCAGAACGCCTCCGTGCACTCCTCGCTGCTGCTGAAGCTAAGGAACCCGAAGTTCGCATCGTTAAGGAAGTTGAATTTATCGGTACTACAGCATCTGTATTCTTCAACACAGAATCTTCTCGCATCGCTTCACGTAAGGACCTCGTAAACGTTAAGGAACTCGCTGAATACGCTAAGGCTAACGGCAAGACTATCGTTGTTACAGGTTTCGCAGACAGCAGAACTGGTGCAGCTGACTACAACCAGAAGCTCTCTGAAAAGCGTGCTAACACAGTTGCTGAAGAACTCGTTAAGATGGGTGTTGCTGAAGACAAGATCGTTGTTAAGGCAGAAGGTGGTGTTGACGCTATCGCTCCTTACAGCTACAACCGTCGTGTAACAGTTAAGGTTCAGTAATCAACAGAGTAACTAAGTAAACTCTATACGCGAGTAGACAAGCACTTTCGGACAAGAATTTTCCGCATGGTCTTGTCTACTCGTTTTTTGTTACAAACCCACACACGAAACACATGAAGCATTTTACTTCTATTCTCTGCTCAATGTTATTGAGCATCGTTTCACTCTCTGCACAAAACTTTGAATTGGTTTACAATGGCAGAACAGTAGCTGATGGTGAAACATTAAATATTAAGGCTACGATTGAGGACCTCACAGAATTTATCCCCGACTACTATATTGTTGAAGCCAAGACGAATGATAAGGACAATGCGCTCAACATCCATAATCTTACAAGCGACGAACTTAGTGCAACCGTTAAGGTTGAAGTTCTTGAGGATGTTGAGGGAACCGCTTATTCACTCTGTTCTTTTGGCAATTGTACTTCCGTTACTGGCGGATATGCAACTAAACCTGGTGTAGTTCCTGCAAACGGTGAAGCACAAACGGGTTTGGACGTAAGTTTCACTTATGGCAACGAAGGTATTGCAAAGACAAAACTCACAGTTACTGCAGGCGGACAGTCACAAACAGTATATGTAAACTTTGTATATGGTGATTTCGCAACTGACATCAAGTCGCTTACGTCATCTAACAATGTGGTTTGCAAGTTAAATAACGGCATGCTCCAAATTGAGAGTCAATCAGTTCTTAAGAACTACCAGATGTACTCTATCAGTGGCGAACTTGTTGCGGAAGGAGCACTCTCTGGCAATAACTGCAACGTAAACGTTAACGCACAGCGTGGCATTTACCTCGTAAAGGTTACTACTGCTGAAGGTTCAAAGACATTTAAGTTGTTTTCTAAGTAACCTTTGAGTGAGGCAACGTTTAATACAAAGAAAAGTCCCTAAGTGGTGTCTCTATTGAGAACCGCTTAGGGACTTTAGTTTTTCTTGTGACTCAAGTCTTATTCTCCAGGAACAATTGCACCAGAGGGACAAACGTCAGCACAAGTACCACAATCAACACAAGAATTGGGGTCGATAGAATACTTTTCGCCTTCAGAAATTGCGCCAGAGGGACATTCGTCGATACAAGTACCGCAAGCGATACAATCGTCTGTAATTACGTAAGCCATAATTGTAAGTTTTAAAATGAGTTATTTATGATGTTTATTGTTGTCTTGTCTTTTGTTTATGCAAAGATACACCGACCCGCTCAATAAACAAACTAAAACAAGTTTTTTTTCGTTATCTTACAGAAAGTTTTTCTTGCCATCTCCAAGAATTGAGTTAATTTTGCAGAGAAAGAAGGAAGGTCCTAAAGTACTAGACGGAAAAGACACTTCCCTTGTGATGAACCTCTGAAGAGGATCATTAAAAAAATATCACTCTTATGCGTTACCTATTCATACTCCTCACCTTCGTCACGCTTGGTATTACAGCTCAAGAACGTAAGGTGCAGAACAAACCTTTTATAGACGAGCGTCGCTTTCACTATGGATTCTTCTTTGGCATCCATGATCAAGGCATTGAGTTTGAAAACAATGGATATATAGACCCAGCTACTGGTGCACAGTGGAGCGTAGAGAACGATAAGATAAATCTTGGTTTTAGCGTAGGTGTGCTGGGAGATTGGCGCATCAATCGTTACGTATCGCTACGTTTACAACCTTCATTACATTTTGGTAGTAAGCACCTCAGTTTCTTCGACCACAATTCTGGCAAAAAGGAGTCGCAGGATATGAAGTCTGCATTAATATCCCTTCCCGTTTTAGCAAAGGTGGCAGGTCCACGCTTCAACAATTATCGTCCTTATGTCGTCGGAGGTATTAGTGCGAACTATGACCTTACCGCCAAGAAGCATACATTCCTGCGCGCCACTCCCCTCGCTATCTGCCTTGAAGCGGGTTTCGGATGTGACTTCTACCTCCCCTTCTTCAAAATGATTCCAGAACTCAAATTTAGTTTTGGTCTCAACGATATTTTGGAAAAAGACCGTAGTGACCTACTCGACTCCTCACAACTCATTTACACGCAAAGCGTAAACAAGGGCACGATGAACATGGTCACGCTGACACTTTACTTTGAGTAAGTTGGAGAGAACGATCTATAATGATAGCGTTTTACTTTATCCTATTAAAATGGGTGTCCTACGAACTTTTAACCGTAGGACACCCATTTTTGTGTTCTCTATGTATGTTCTTCTCTATGCTAATCCATGCGCACTGCCTTCGTCACGTTTTCAATCTTACGTAAGGCGTCACACACCATGTGTATGTCATCCACATGGTATACACTAACGAGAAGCATGCCTTCAAAGATTCCGTCGTTAGTCTTCAACGTAATTTCCTTTACGAGGAACTGCTGGAGGGTTTCAAAGCAGTCAGCAATGCTGTGGAGTACCCCCTTGGCATCTACACCACGCACGAAGATACGCGTGTCAAAGTAGCGCTGGCGCCCTGTATTCCATGAGCACGCAATAATATTATTTCCGTGGCGCGTCTTATACTTTGTCGCCGTTTCACACTGACGTCGGTGGAGCTCAAGCATACCATTTTCGGTGATGTATCCGAGTACATCATCTCCAGGAACAATGTTGCAACATGGAGAGAAGGTGCAGTGGTCGAGTACATCCTCATCGAGCGAGAGTATCTTCTTCTTATTAAGTCCCTTCACAAACTCACGCGTTTCAAGGGTTGCAATATCCTCTGTAACGGTTGATTGCTCATGGTCCTTTGTTTTATTAAGGAACGTCAAGAACTTACGCCATCCATTATTATTAGAACTCTTTCCCGTGAGGAGATCCACATCAGCGTCAGTCAGTTGGAACTGCTTATCAGCAATCGCTAAGAAGAGTTCATCACGCTGTTTCAACGCATGATGCTTGCAGAGTTTTTCCACCACATTGGAAGCATACACCAAATCATGTTTTTCAAGGAAGTCCTTCAGCATTTGTTCGCCCTTTGCTTCCTTCTCACGGCGCTCACGGCGCAGGATGGCCTGTATCTTGCCACGCGCCTTTGCAGATGTCGCAAAGTTAAGCCATTCAGGTTGAACATGCTGGGTGTTGGACGTAAGGATTTCAATCTGATCCCCACTCTTAAGTTGATAACTAAGGGGTTCCAGTTTGTGATTCACCTTTGCCCCAAAACAGTGACTACCCAAGAAAGAGTGGATAGAGAAGGCGAAGTCAAGCACCGTACTACCCGCGGGCATCGTCTTAATCTCACCCTTCGGTGTAAACACAAGGATTTCGCGGGCATAAAGGTTTAACTTGATGGTATCCAGCAAGTCGAGTGTATCGGGTTGAGGATCGTCAAGAATTTCCTTAATAGAGTTGAGCCAACCATCAAGTTCTGTAGCATCATATTCCGAACCTGGCGCTTTATACTTCCAGTGTGCAGCAAAACCTTGCTCAGCAATATCGTCCATGCGGTCGGAACGAATTTGCACCTCAATCCACTTCCCATTACTGCTCATAAAGGTATTGTGGAGCGCCTGATAACCATTTGCTTTGGGCGAAGAGAGCCAATCGCGGAAGCGTGTGGGGTGCGGGCGATAGATGCCTGTAAGCGCAGCATAGATGCGGAAACACTCGTTAATTTCTTCCTCACGATGTTGCGGTTCAAACACGATACGTATGGCCATAATGTCAAAGACTTCTTCAAAAGAAACCTTCTTCGCCTGCATCTTCTTCCAGATGGAATACGGACTCTTGATGCGCGCCTTGATAGAGTACTTACATCCCATCTTATCCAGCGCCTCACGAATGGGAGGAATGAAACTATTGAAGTTGTCATCACGCTCCATCTGCGAATCCTCAAGTTTCTTCACAATATCCTGATACGCTTCGGGATGTTCGTACTTAAAACTGAGATTTTCAAGTTCAGTCTTAATTTTATTAAGTCCCAGGCGGTCAGCAAGTGGCGCAAAGATATATTGCGTTTCGCCCGCAATTTTATACTGTTTTGAGGGCAACATTGACTCGAGGGTGCGCATGTTGTGCACACGGTCTGAAATCTTAATCAGAATCACGCGAATATCATCGCTCATTGTGAGCAAGAGTTTCTTAAACGTCTCTGCCTGAAGCGAAGCTCTTTCGCCAAAGATACCTCCAGATATTTTTGTCACTCCCTCAACTATATTTGCCACCTTAGGACCAAACAAGTTGCAAAGGTCTTCATTCGTATAGTCCGTATCCTCCTCCACGTCGTGCAACAAAGCAGCACAGATTGAGGTTGACCCCAATCCAATTTCTTCACACGCCACTTGCGCTACCGCAATGGGGTGAAGAATGTAAGGTTCGCCCGAGAGGCGACGCACACCTTTGTGTGCCTGCTTTGCAAAGTTAAATGCTTTTGTAATAATGTCAACCTTGCCACGATGATTGGAAGCAAGATAGGTGTCTATCAACTTTTGGAAAGCAGCATTTATAAGGAGCTCATCCTGAATTTCTTGTGGAGTAAGGTTCTTTTCGGACATAGCTTTGAAATTTCTTTAAAATTGAAACATTGGGAGAGTAGACAATATCGTCCCCCTACACCTGTTTACTTCACACGCAGACGTTGCCCTGCGCGAATATTGTTATTCTTCAACCCGTTAAGGCGCTTTATCTTCGCCACGGTTGTGCGGTTGCGCTTTGCGATAGAACCAAGGTTATCCCCCTTCTTTACTTTAACGTAAACCGCCTTTGCCTTCTGCGCCGCCTTTACAGCCTTTTCATCAATGGCCACGGTTGAGCGACGCTTAAAAAGTTCTGTAGAACGATGATTGAACACACTATCCCCGAGGTCGATAAACGTCAACAATTTATCTTGCGGTAAGCGAAGCGCATAGGGTTTAACATTACCAGGGATAACGTCTTTCCTAAACTGCGGGTTGAGTGCACGAACCGCCTCTTTGTCCATATCACAGAGTTCCGCTATCTGATCAAAATGCAAACTCTTTGCAATCATCACCGTGTCCGTCACTTCGGGATAAGCCGTGCGCAAGGGTTCTATTTGATGCTGGCAATAATAATGCATTGCATAATTAGCAGCAATGAAAGCGGGTACATATCCACGAGTTTCGGTGGGAAGATACGGATAGATTTTCCAATAATCCGTTTCGCCATTTGCGCGATGTATCGCCTTGTTGAGATTTCCCGGACCGCAGTTGTAAGCAGCGATTACAAGGTTCCAATCCTTGTAAATATCATGAAGGTCCTTAAGGTAACGTACAGCAGCCCAAGTAGATTTCACTGGGTCTTGACGTTCATCAACAAGACTGTTGACCTCAAGGTCGTAACGTTTTCCCGTAGCGAGCATGAACTGCCAAAGTCCCACAGCGCCCGCCCTACTGCGCGCCGTAGGGTTTAATGCCGATTCTATAATGGGAAGGTATTTCAGTTCAAGCGGTAGTCCATACGCTTCAAGTGCTTCTTCAAACAACGGAATGTAAAAATTACCAGCCGCAAGACAAAAACTGATTGTGCGACGATTACTTCCCACATAACGCTGAATAAACTCCTGCACCACATTGTTGTACGGGAGTTCCATCACAGCAGGGATGCGACTGAGGCGCTCCTCGTAATCATCAGCCGTCAAGTTAGAAAGATAGGCAGAAGCGTTTGTGGGTACTTCAGGAAAGAGATACTGGCGTGCATTCCACTGCATCATCAAGGAGTCAACACTCAGCAACATCCCCTCAGGAAGACCAATTTGTTCGTCAGCACCAATTGCATCGTCATGAACAGTAATAACATCGTCCTGTTGTGCCACGGCAGTAGCACAACAAAGCGTAACTGTTAAAAACAAAGCGAGCAATCGATTATTCAAGTACATTTTAGAGAGCGTAGTAAAACTGTTTTTAGAAATTAAGCGTGCATCCTAGACCATAGGATTGTTGTTGCATGCGCTTGTCTAATGGGTTGGTGTTAATAGTCGTGGGTTCTATGCGCATAGAGAGGTCGGGCGTAATGTCAAACTCTGAAAGTTGCGCATCCACGTATGCATCGATCACCGACAAGATGTATACTCCTGCAAAGCAGAATATAGAGAGGTCGCGCCAACGGCGATAGCGATTCTTACGATTCTTGAAGATCTCCTTGTAGCGATCTTCGCGTCCTGTGATGTCGTAATTAGGAGGCAAGAAGTCTTCATAACTTTTCGTCGCGGGATTATCATCCATGATATCAAGATACGCCTGCGAATAGTCGCTGTACATCTGCTGATTCCACATGAAGGCATACGTACAACCCAAGAATCCCCCATACACCAGGGGCAATTTCCAATACTTACGGTTGTAGATTTGCCCTGCTCCAGGGATAACCAATGCCAACCAAAGCGCACGCTGCGGATCGGGAATAAACTGTGCACGCATCAAGTCGCGCTGTTGTTTCTTCAGTTCCTTGTTATTAACAGGAAACAACAAATTTATCGTATCAACCGTTACCGAATCCGTTTGAGGGAGTTGCTGCATCGCAGTTTCGTCAAGCGAAATAGGTTGTGCCTTTTGAGCGACCGTATCGCTCACAACCACAGGACGTGCTTGAACATCAAAAAGACGCGCTTGCGCCGACACCTTGAGAGCGCCGACGCAGAATACGATGAGGGTTATAAGCGTTAATAGTCGTTTCATATCTTATTGTTCTACGCAGTAATCAACCCTTCATTCTGTCGAAGAGTTCGATAATACGGGTAAGTTCTTCTTCATTCTCGAAAGGTATACTGATCTTACCTTTTCCTTGTTGCGAACAGGTCATCTGCACCTTGGTCTTAAAGAAGTCAGACAGTTGTGTCTTCAGCACTTTAAATTCTTCAGGCAGCAAGACCTTCTTATCCTGCAAGGTCTTCTTACCGCTCTTCACCGCCTCGCCTGCGTTAATCTGTGCCACCATCTCCTCTATTTGTCTCACGGAGTACCCCTTATCCAGCACTTCCTTGAAGAACTTCACCTGCATGGCAGGATCTGCGAGCGAAAGCAAAGCACGTGCATGTCCTTTGTCAATCTGGCGATTCTTAATGGCCATCTGCACTTGCGCGGGAAGTTTAAGGAGGCGGAGCGTATTGGCAATCGTCGCACGGTTCTTACCAATCTTTTCGCTCAACTCTTCCTGCTTGAGGTTGTAGCGTTCAATCAGATGCTGATAAGCCAATGCGACTTCTATAGGATTGAGTTCTTCGCGTTGAATATTTTCAACCAGCGCCATCTGCATCATGTTCTCATCATCGGCAGTGCGGATGTAGGCAGGCACGCGCTGCAATCCCGCCATCTGCGAAGCACGCCAACGACGTTCCCCAGCGATGATTTGATAACGATCGTCACTCAATTTGCGCAACGTAATGGGTTGAATAATACCAAAGTTGCGGATAGAGTCGGCCAATTCTTCCAATGCCTTTTCGTCAAATTCGCGTCGTGGTTGATTGGGGTTTGCCTCTATTTGTGAGAGCGCCACTTCGCTGATGGATGACGATCCACTCGTTTCCACTTCTTCATGCGTAGAGATGAGTGCATCCAATCCGCGACCAAGGGCGGTATATTTTTTCTTGATTGCCATGAGTAGAGTTTTGAGGGGGAGTGAGGGTCTGAGGTTTTGAAGTTTTGAGGGTCTGAAGTTCTGAGGTTCTGAAGTTCTGAAGTGCCTTTAACCCTTAAACTTTAAACGTTAAACTTTAAACGTTCATCGTTAAACGTTCACCTTTACCCTTGATTCTTACTGATAATTTCCTTTGCCAAAGCCAAGTGGTTCTTTGCACCCGTTGAGTCTGCATCGTAAAGGATTACGGGCAAACCATGAGAGGGTGCTTCCGAGAGTTTTACGTTACGCTGGATGACCGTCTTAAACACGAGTTCCTGGAAGTGACGCTTCACTTCGTCATAGATCTGGTTAGCGAGGCGCAAGCGTGAATCATACATCGTCAGCAAGAAACCTTCAATTGAGAGTGAAGGATTGGTTTTGCGCTTGATGATACGGATGGTATCAAGCAACTTGGAGATTCCCTCCAATGCGAAGTACTCACATTGCACAGGAATAATCACCGAATCAGCCGCCGTCAAGGCGTTCACTACCATCAATCCGAGCGAGGGCGAGCAGTCAATAAGAATGTAATCGTACTCCGCCTTAATGGGTTCCAACACATTCTTGAACACGCGTTCACGGTTCTTGAAGTTCAACATTTCAATTTCCGCCCCGACAAGGTCAATGTGCGAAGGGATGATATCCAAGTTTTCAATATCAGTGGTATAAATTGCCTCGCGCACATCAATTTTGTTGACAAGGCATTGGTATATTGACGCATCAATTTGACTCAAATCCACTCCTAACCCCGACGAAGCATTTGCTTGTGGGTCGGCATCAATGAGTAAAACTTTCTTTTCAAGTGTAGCCAAGGAAGCAGCAAGGTTCATCGATGTGGTCGTTTTGCCCACACCGCCTTTCTGGTTTACTAATGCAATAATTTTTCCCATTCTATTCAATTTAGGAATGCCTGAAAATATTGTGCCAAAGGCACTCTTACGGATTTTGCAAAGATACTTATTTTTTCTTATTGCGCATCCTGCTTAAAGAATAAATTACTACTTTTGTCGAAAAATAATCCATAGGTTGTTACACCTTAGGTCGTAAGATATTCCGAATAACTTCAGAACCTCTTAACTTCTTAACTTCAGAACCTCAATCCTCACAACAATGCGTCCGCTTATCCTCATTTCCAACGACGACGGTTACACCGCTAAAGGCATCAATTTTCTCATCGAAACCCTCCGCCCCCATGCGGATATTTTCGTAATGGCCCCCGACGGTCCTCGCTCGGGCGGTAGTTGCGCCATCACTTCAGCGTCCCCCTTGCGCTACCGCAAAATCCGCGAAGAGGAGGGACTTACCATCTACGCTTGCACTGGCACTCCTGCCGACTGCATAAAGGTGGCGCTCAACGAATGCCTCACACGTCGCCCCGACCTCGTCTTGGGTGGCATCAACCACGGTGACAATTCCGCCGTCAACGCCCACTATTCTGGCACGATGGGCGTGTGTTACGAAGGTGCCATGGCGGGATTCCCCTCCATTGCTTATTCTTTGGATAATCACAGTTCGGAAGCCGACTTCACCCCACTCCGCCCCTACCTTGTTGACATCACGCTGAAAGTGCTCAAGGAGGGACTTCCCGACTTCTCATGCCTCAATGTAAACTTCCCCAACCTCCCTGAATTCAAGGGCGTTAAGGTATGTCGCATGGGTAAGAGTCGCTGGGTAAAGGAGACGCACAAGTGCACACATCCTACTACAAATCAGCCTTATCTCTGGCTCGTAGGTTATCGTGAAAATCTGGAACCAGCAGCGACCGACACCGACATCTGGGCGCTCGAAAATGGTTACGTTGCCGTAACCCCCGTCACGCTCGATGTCACGAATTACAAGTTGCTGGAGCACTTGTCTTTTTAGTTTAGTTAACGAGTTAACAAGGCATGAGTAGTCAAGAAAGTTTGTGAGATAAACAATATAACCCGTCTCGCAAGATCTTTCTCATTTCTCCTTTCTCATTTCCCATGAAGTATTTTCTCATCGTAGGCGAAGCCAGTGGCGACCTCCATGCCGCCCATCTGATGCAGGCCATAAAGCATAACGACCCCCAAGCTGAATTCCGCTACTATGGCGGCGACGAAATGCAGCGTGTGGGCGGTACACTCTTGTGTCATTACAAGCATCTTGCTTACATGGGTTTTATCCCCGTTCTGCTCCACTTGCGCACCATCCTCAAGGGGATGGCACGTTGCAAGCAGGAGATTTCCGCATGGCGCCCCGATTGCGTCATCTTGGTGGACTATCCTGGATTTAATCTCAAGATAGCGAAATACGTAAAGACGCAAAATCTTTGCCCCGTCTACTATTACATATCGCCCAAGATTTGGGCGTGGAAGGAGCACCGCATCAAGGACATTCGTGCCTATGTCGACCGCCTCTTCTCCATTCTTCCCTTTGAAATAGAATTCTTTGAGGGAAAGCACAACTATCCCATTTCTTACGTAGGGAACCCCACCGTTGATGAAATCAGTGCTTTCAAGGCGGAGTATGCTGAAACATTCCGCGACTTCTGCACGCGCAACTCCCTTGACCCAGAGCGCCCCATCATCGCCCTGCTTGCGGGCAGTCGAAAGCAGGAAATCAAGGACAATCTCTGCATGATGTGCAAGGCCGCCACTACTTATGTGGAACAGGGGTATCAACTGGTTCTTGCCGGTGCACCCTCCATCACGCAAGAGTATTACGAGCACACCCTCGCCCGTCTTGAATGGTCGGCCGACCGACTTCCCCGCATTGTGCGTGGGCAAACCTATCCCCTACTCTCTCATGCTACTGCGGCACTCGTCACCTCGGGCACGGCTGCACTCGAAACAGCACTCTTCCGCGTACCTCAAGTCGTTTGTTACTACACGCCTGTAGGCAAACTCATCTCCTTCCTGCGTCGTCACCTATTGAAGGTGAAATACATTTCGCTCGTCAACCTCGTTGCCAACCGCGAAGTGGTGCCTGAACTTGTGGCCGACACCATGACAGTGCCCAACTTGAGTCGCCATCTCACCGCTATCCTTCCGGGTGGTTCGGCGCGCGAGGAGCAACTCAAGGGGTATGAAGAAATGGCATCAACACTCGGTCAACCAGGTGCTCCTGAGCGTGCAGCGCAGGAAATTGTTGAGCGACTTCGTGATAGATAAAATCTCTTGAAAATCTCTTTGCGACTTTACGCGCCTTTGCGTAAGAAATTCCTATGAATCAATAAACGTTTCTCCCAGAAAAATGACGTAAGCAACCGAAGGTCGCCCAAGTCAATGCCCACTTGGAATTATTCATTCCACAAGGCATGCAACTGCAATCATCTTGGCGAAAAATTGTGACACTTTTCCTCTTCATTTTTCGTCATTTTTCGCGGAAAACTTTAACATACATTAACATTCAACCTACACATCCTCGCAACAATATCTATTTTCGGCGCCAGAATAAGTAACATTAAAAACCGGTTGTTTAACCTTGAAAAAACTAGGTAACTTATTTTTTG
>JAZTYI010000007.1:0-6707 GCA_045636885.1 Alloprevotella sp. | reverse complement strand
AAATGTGTACTTTTGCTCATGGTTAACCTTTAAGTGTGGTAACTCAAAGATAACCAAAAAGGGCTGAACTCCAAAATCGGAGATCAGCCCTTTCTTTTTTCTGATTCGATAAGTTTTAGCGGACAGTAATAATATATAACTCTACTGTTTATCTCTTTCTCAATACTGTTGAACACTTTATCACAAGTACCCTATAGAGAAGTATACACGACATGGGAAGATTTTCTAGACTCTTTCACTGAAGAGGAGACTATTGATGATGATGTTGTTGACTTTCTACAACAATTAAAGGAGCACCCCCTTAATCTTAACACTGTTGACAAGGAAACACTTTCACAATTACCTTTTTTGACTGAAGAACAGATTGACTCACTCCTCCAATACCGCACCATGAAGAAGCGCTTTTTGACTATGGGCGAACTACAGTTTATTTCGGGATGGGATATTCAAGTCAGACGTTATACTTCACTTTTTACATATATAGGCGACACGTTCTGTGCTTCTGTTTCACTTAAAGACAAATTACTTAAAGGTAATCATCAAATAGAATCACGTTTAGATATTCCCACCTACGAACGCAAAGGGAATAAATTAAGCAAAGGGGGATACTTAGGAGATGGATTGAAAAACGTCACACGCTATCGATACAACTACAAGAACAATGTCAAATATGGAATTACCTGTGAAAAAGATGATGGCGAACCATTTGCAACTCAAGGCAACAATCCCTTTGACCATCATTCGTTTTATTTCGCATACAGGACAACGAATAAAAGGCATAATTACATTGTAGGTGACTTCACGCTACATATAGGTGAAGGACTAATGATGGGTAAAAGTATATTTGGAGGACATCTCAGTTTGCTGAGAAATTCAGTAAAGCCAACACTACAACTTAAACCACATACAGGTACAGATGAACATAATTACTTTAGAGGATTGGCATATTCATATACAAACAAATATATAAAGTTTGCGTCATTTGCCTCCTATCGCACCTTGGATGCAAAGATTGAGAATAATAAGGCCGTCACGTTATATACAAGCGGTACACACCGTACCTATAAAGAACTGAAACACAAGAACAACTTGATTAACACCACTTTTGGTGCATTTATAGAGTTATATATTAAAAATCTCAAGTTTGGGTTCGCAGGATACGCTACTCACTATGACAAAGACATTTTACCACAGCCTAGAAATTATAACAAATACGCCTTTCGGGGCAACCTTGCTGCAGGAGGTACATTCGTTTACAACTATAAGGCAAAGAAAAAGTTCAGTTTTTCTGGTGAATTGTCTGCCGACAAGCAATTTCACATGGCATACAGTCATCGCACTCATCATAAATTTACAGATGACCTATGCTTTACCTTACAACTACGACTGTTTTCTAAGAGATATACATCACCATTTGCAAAAACCATAAGTCAAGCCTCAAAAGTAGCAAATGAACAAGGCATCACGTTGGGGGTAAAATGGCGAGGACCAAAGTCATGGGATATTGAATCATACATAGATGCATTTAGATTTCCCTTTACTACCTCAAGAGCGAAAGGTTCTTCTCATGGCATAAAATCGTACGTACAAACTACACATACTTCAAAACGTGGCAATACAACGTCTATTAGATATACGTATAATCTATGGCAAGAGAACAATAATGTTAAGAAGTCACAACTTGCTTATGAAGGTAAGCATCGATTGCGCCTGCAATATATGTTGAATTTTGATAAATTTAAAATCACAGGACTAACAGAAGGTTGCATGACACATTCACAAACAGCACCCTCCTACTGGGGCGTCCTATTGGCAATTAGAGGACATTATACACCTACTCCTGTGTTTTCTGCTGACATATTTACGTCTGTATTCTATACTGATAACTACGCATCATCCGTTTACGCATACGAACCTTTACTGCCAGGAATGTATTCTTTTGGAACATTATATGATAAAGGTATACGAGTTGCCCTACAAGCAAAATATAATTATAAGGAAAATTATACTATAGGACTACGTTATGGTTTAATACATTACTTTGAGAAAAATAGTATCGGCAGTGAACTACAGACAATCAATAGTTCTTCAAAAGGTGATTTTAATATTTACTTCAGAATGAGGTTCTGAAAATAAATTCTAAAAAACATGAGTGTTACATAGAATAGGTAAGCAACCTCATCTTGGACTTTTTTATCTGAATCTGATTACTTTATGGACATTAGCATAGTATCAGTCATATAAAAATACCCGCAAAACGAAGTATTGAGGTTCGTTTTGCGGGTAAAATATCTTTGAGAGCATCACACCTTAAATCTTCACCGCCTGGTCTGCCGCCGCCTGTTCGCGTTGTTGTCCAAGGAGTTGGAAATCTTTCTTGCGGAGTTTGAATGAGTTGGTGAGGTATTTATCACGTACAACCTGATTTTCGGCAAGTTCCTCGGGTGTGCCCTGGAAAAGAATGCGCCCTTCAAAAAGGAGGTAAGCACGGTCTGTGATACAGAGCGTTTCTTCTACGTTGTGGTCGGTAATAAGGATGCCAATATTGAGGTCTTTAAGTTTCCAGACAATGTATTGAATATCCTCAACAGCAATGGGGTCAACTCCTGCAAAGGGTTCGTCAAGCATGATAAATTTAGGGTCAATCGCAAGACAACGTGCGATTTCACATCGGCGTCGCTCACCCCCTGAAAGTTGGTCACCTAGGTTTTTGCGCACTTTCTGAAGGCGAAACTCATTGATAAGACTCTCTAACTTTTCGCGCTGATATTCTTTTGATTTTCCTGTCATTTCAAGCACTGATGCAATGTTATCTTCTACAGAAAGTTTACGGAAGACAGATGCTTCTTGAGCAAGATAACCTATTCCAGCCTTTGCACGCTTAAATACTGGATACTTGGTAATTTCCTCTTCTCCCAGGAAGATGCGACCTCCGTTAGGCACAACAAGACCTGTGGTCATGTAAAACGACGTCGTCTTACCTGCCCCATTAGGTCCTAAAAGTCCAACAATCTCGCCTTGTTTCACTTCGAAGGACACACCATTTACAACGGTGCGCTTACCGTATTGCTTAATAAGCCCCTCGGTACGTAAAACGAGTGGTTCGGGAACTTGTATTTCTGGAGTTGGAACGGTGAATGTATCCATGTGAGGAGATAAATTTGAGTTAGAGCACGCTTAGTGACAGCACTTAACGAACACTTGCAAAATTACAACAATTATATGAAAAGGGCAACGGTATGCCCTCAAAAAAGCATTGACTCATGCCGCAAGCTACCAAGATGGACGCACGAGGCATGAGTCAACGACTATTGTAGAGATGATGTCTTATACTTCAGCATCTGCATAGAGGAAGCGCTTGATAGAACGCTTGGGCGTCTTTTCAAATTCTTCGTTGTAGATGCGTACGCCTGAAATCTGTTCGTAAGAAGCAACCATTGCATTAAGGTCCTTTCGATTTTGCTCCATTGCCTGACGGATGCCATCGTCATCAAGACCAGCCTTCGTTGCTTCGTCGAAGTCAGGATAGATAAGGGCATAAAGCTTTTCGCCCTTCTGAATCACGATACTTTCAGCAATGTAGGGGAGTGTGTTGAGTTTATCTTCGATTTCTTCGGGATAGATATTCTGACCACTTGCACCGAGAAGCATGTTCTTAGAGCGACCACGGATGTAGAGGAAACCGTCTGCGTCCATAATACCGAGGTCACCTGTGTGATACCATCCATCGCGCAAAGTAGCAGCCGTTGCTTCGGGATTCTTGTAGTAACCCTGCATCACGTTCATACCTCTAGCAAGGATTTCACCAACAACTTCCTGAGGATTAGGACTGTCAATGCGGATTTCCATACGGGGAGCAGGAAGACCACATGATGTAGCACGGTGTTCTGTCCAGTCGGCGTAAGAGATAATCGGAGCACATTCCGTTGCACCATATCCTACAGTAATGGGGAAACCAATCTTCTGAAGGAACATTTCTACCTCACGGTTGAAAGCTGCACCGCCTACGATAACCTGATAGATATTGCCACCGAAGGCATCTACCAATTGCTGGCGCACCTTGCTCAAAATCTTATCCTGCACTACGGGGAGCGCAAGCAAAAGCTTCATACTGGGAGTAGAAAGTTTGGGCAACACGTTCTTCTTGATAATCTTCTCAATAATCAAGGGCACAGAGATTACGATGCGAGGCTTGATTTCGCCAAACGCCTTAAAGATAATCTTGGGAGAAGGAATACGCGTAAGGAAGAAAATGTGGCAACCGTTGATAAACTCAAAGAGGAATTCAAACGCCATACCATACATGTGTGCCATGGGGAGCATCGAGATGATATTGTCACCACGCTTGAGAATGTGGCCCAACTTTTCCTGTCCAAACTCAACATTAGACCATAGCGCACGATAGGGAATCAAAACACCCTTTGAGTTACTTGTTGTGCCCGAAGTGTAGTTAATGAGTGCAAGTTCCTCTGCATCAGCAACATGATATGTCACATGTTCGGGGCGGAAATACTTAGGATACTTTTCACCAAAGATACGGTTGAGGTTTTCACGCGCTTCGGTGAGTTTTTCTGAACGGCTCACGCAGAGCGAATAGTCAGGGATATAAACAATACCTTCGAGGTTGGGCATTTCGTCCGCAGAAAGTTCTTCCCACGCCACGTCACCTACGAAAAGGAGTCGCGCATCCGAGTGGTTTACGATGTCGTGAACCTGCTGGGGCTTAAATTCGTGAAGAATAGGTACAGCTACTGCACCATATGTGAGCACAGCGATGAAAGCCACCGCCCAATGTGCACTGTTGCGACCGCAAAGCGCAATCTTATCTCCTTTTTCTACGCCAGCGTTTTCAAAAAGGATGTGTAACTTTTCTACCTTGCGCGCCACGTCGTTATACTGCAATGTCTTGCCTTCATAGTCAGTCAACGCGTCGAGGTCCCAATTCTTCTTAATACTCTGCTCAAAGAGCGAGTTAAAATCTACATAATTCATTTGTGTATTATTTCCTTTTTTGCTTAAACTGGTCATCAAGTCTATCAACTTTAAACCAGCACAAAAACTTGTTTCGTGTGCAAAATTAGTGATAAATTTTGATTGCAACTACATGTTTGGTCTAAAATAATTCACAAATCAGGACAGAATGTGTAATTTTGTGGTAAAATTAAGAACAAGACTGAGACTACAATGAAATATTTTTACAGAGTTATACTCGCAACATCCTTATTAGTTCTAGCGTTTGTCGGTGTGTCTTACTATCTGCTATTTACCCCCTTCGCCACACATAGTGGTGCCCCCGTAATCTATGTGGATAGAAACGACACAAAGGACTCTGTACTCAACAAAATCATCGAAATAAATCCGCAAAAACACCTTGGGGTCACGTTGGGTTACAAATTACTAGATATTCCCCCACGTATGGGAAAATATCGTATTAAGAATACACTAACTGGGTTCGACATACTTCGCATGTTCAGAAATGGTCAACAAGAACCCGTTAATTTAGTTGTAACCCCAACTTGGACAATTGAAATAATGGCAAGCAGAATATCCTCACAATTGATGATTGACTCTGCTGAAATTATGACTTGTTTACTAGATACTGCTACACTTACCAACTTGGAGTGCACTGTTGAAACGCTACCTGCTTATTTCATACCCAATACTTATGAAGTATATTGGACTATATCTCCACAGCAATTGGTGCAACGCATGAAGAGAGAATACCATAAATTTTGGACATCTGAACGACGCGAAAAAGCCTCATTAATTGGGCTTTCTCAACACGAAGTAAGCACACTCGCATCAATTGTCTGCCGCGAAACAAACTTCGTCCCCGAAATGAGCACCATTGCTGGACTATACCTTAATCGACGAAAAAGACATATGCTCCTCCAAGCATGCCCAACTGTAATATTTGCACGTAAAGACTTTTCCACACGTCGACTCACCAATCCAACAGAACCCGATAATCCATACAACACCTACCGATATCTAGGTTTCCCTCCTGGACCTATCTTTCTTGCCCCCATTGCAGCAATCGATGCTGTATTAAATGCAGAGAAGCATGACTACATATATATGTGTGCAAAAGAAGACTTTTCGGGGGCACACAATTTTGCAACTACCCTCACACAGCATCAGCAAAATGCAAGAAAATACAGATCAGCTTTCAAAAAGCGGTATAAGTAATCTGTGCCCCCCTCAATAACTCCAGCGACACTCATAAATGGAGTGTAATTATTGTTAAAAACATTTATAGTTGTCCGGTAGATATTTCTCACGCAGATTACGCAAAGTTCGCAAAGACTATGTAGAGCCTTTACCCTTTATCCATAAATGATTTCGCAAAGACATACATTGCTGCGCTCGTATGTAACCATCCGGACGGCGGAAATCGCTTGACAGGTAGGGACGGTGCGTCCTTATTATCGAGCGTGTGCGCCTCTGCGTATTTCTATGCTACTTGTTCATATATTCCGCATGGTCTCTGTGTTCTATGCGCTCTCTGAGAATAAACCTAAGGGGTTTGCAAAACTTTAACTTTTTAATATTAGAAAGGTTAGAGGTATTTACCGGACAGTTCCCATTGCCTAAGGGCAAACAAAAATAGTTTATAACAAATTTGCGTCTGCTATTGGCACTGTTACGGAGTTGTACAACCTCGGACTTTTTTACAAAATATGATTAATTTTGAAGTTCCAAGCAAG
>JAZTYI010000006.1:0-17832 GCA_045636885.1 Alloprevotella sp. | reverse complement strand
TCTATGTTTAAGAGAACACGAATTGCACGAATAACACTCTCCATGCGGGATGAATATTTCTTAATCAGAGGCGAATAACACGAATGCCATCCGGATGGTATTCGTGCAATTCGTATGCGTTAAGCAAAGATAACACCCCGCAAGGATTGACTTACGCGACCTGCGGTTCGTGTTATTCGTGCAATTCGTGTTCTCTAAAATAAAGAGACAAATTTTACCGGACTGCAATAGTAAAAATAATCGTCAGTGGTTTACCAAAAACTATTTTGTGGACAACTCCTATATTATGCCCTTTATTTAGAACACCACCTTCTTGCCGTTTACGATGTAAACTCCCTTTGTTGCCTTCTCAACGCGACGACCAGAAAGGTCGTAGATAATTGGTGTTCCAGCATTAGGAGTAGTGGGAAGTTCTACGATATCTGTAGTGTCATCACCATTTACGAAGCGGAGGCGAATTTTCGAAGATTTTCCATTCGGAACATTCAAGTACGCCTTGTTGTTGTACACCTTGAAATCAGCATCCTTCTTGTAGAAACCAGCTCCATCAGCTTCGTTCATCACGGTAAGTACGTAGTTGGTAGAACCGTCCGTAGGAAACGTTACTTCTTCATACTCCTCTGTACCGGCATAACCGCGCAACAGATTTCCGTCAACCGCAGTTCCTTCCTCAGCGCTCTTACGGAAGAGGTAAGAACCCTGTGCTGCACGAAGCACCACGCCCGTTTCAGCAGGAACAACTCCATCGGTGAGGGAAGTCATCGTAATCATGCCTTCTTCCCCTTCCATCTCTGGGAGTTGGGTTGCTACATAAGCCGTAACACCTGTGGGAACTGCCACTGGGAAATTTGAATAGAAGGTTCCTATTTCATGTTCACCAATGGTACTGGTGATAAAGTCCAAAGTGCTGTACTGGTTCTTTGTGATGGCTTCAATTGTAAGGGGCACGTAAACCATGCAATAACCCTTTGCTTGGTCATCACCATAACAAGGAGCTTCCTCAAAGAAGAAGGCAATCTTACCATCACTCTGCAACGCCATAGCGCTGTAGGCACTCTGCTGGGTGCTCACCTGAAGACCCTGTGTCCAGTTGCCTGCAATCTGTTCCGAAGTGTAATTGGCATCCGTGATTTCCTTATACCAAATCGTCACATCGCGACGGTCGTAAAGTCCGCTACCGCCCTTAGGCTGCGACTGCAAGAGGAGTTTCACTGCATTACCTTTTGCATCCTTGGCATCAACGACGAAGGGTTCACCGTTACAAGTGTTGCTACCGCCGTTGCCACAACCATTCACATTGCTGTCCCAGTAGCCCGCGTTCGTAGCCTTGTCGGTGTACGTAAATACATTGAACTGGCGACCACCACCGCGACGGACGCTCAAAAGAATCTGTCCGCTGGGAAGAATTTCCACCTTAGGTTCGTCCTGATTGGCGATGGGATCTTGACTGCCGCCAAGGATGTTCCAGGTTAGACCGAGGTCATCAGTGTAAATCACGTAGTTGCCTGTGCCCGACGCTTTCTTCAGCAATAAAGCACCATAGATACGCGCCTTTCCTGTGCCGTTGTAGTTTTCATCCACTGCCAAACGACCGCTACCGAAGAAAGATGTGTAACCATTCTTGATGGTAGCATCGTCACCGAGGAACAATGTTTCAGAGATATCCTGCTTTGTCCAAGTCACACCATTGTCTTCACTGAACACGCGCACGGCACGGTTATGTGCTGTTGCGCTACCGTTGCCAAACATCACGTCACCTGCCGCTGCCATTACGAGTACTTTTTCACCCACCACGGCAATCGCCGCGTCGCCATAAGCACAGTCATCAGTGCCACGCTCACAAGATCCTTTGGCAATAGTCTTTGTATCACTCCAGGTCTTACCATTGTCATCACTTGTGCGAATCACGAGGTCGATACCGGGATTATCTGCACCAAAGTTGTAACGACCGATGTCGTCAAGACTATAGCGGTAGTCGCTCACGGCAATGATGCGACCCGTGCTTGTTGTTGCAATCGCAGGAATGCGGTAAGAGAAAGGATCATCGTCGTAGAAGAGGGTCACTTCATCCGTTACTGTGAACTTTGCTACGAGAGGATTGGCTTCAGTGATTTGTGTTTTCTGCTCTTCGGTGAGAACAACGTTCTTGCCTAAGTTTTGTTCGCCCAAGAAGAAACCTTGTAATTCAAAACCGCGATAACCACGTGCGAAATCCACGGTTGTTACAACCGCGTCGTTGAACGTATACTGGGTTACTCCAGAAGTTGTCAAGAACTTTTTGCCGGCACCGTTCACTCTAATATCTCCCAAGTGCGTGTTAGGATTGTTTGCTTCCAAACCTTCGACTTCTGCCTTGATATACAACTTCGCTTCATTGAAAAGTTCTACAGGAACGAACACGAAGTCGGTACAATAATTAGTTGTCTTCTGATCGTAGGTTATAGAAGACTGATCAAAACCGCCATCTGCATTCTTGATAACAAAGTAGTTGCTACCTTGTGTATGGAGCGTAACCCCGTTGTAGTGGGTTTGTTCTGTTGAGACTGTAAAGTTATGGGCATTATCGCTCATACCTTTGTGTGCAAAGTACTTACCCGCCTTGTTCTTAAAATTATACTTGCCATCGTCGGTCATTGCAGGAGTCCAAATGAAGGCATCAACCTTCTGCGAACCTGTCGCTGTTGCCAACGAACCGTTGTTGTTGTAGAAGTAGCGATTGACAAACGCTCCGTCCTTATAAGTGTTAGCATAGATGTATGATTCCACACCTACTATGGGCGAACCTTCGTTGAGTCCCTTGTTCCAAGCGTATACACTGTTGAGTGCAGTGGCAGTTTCAAGAGAAACCCCTGCACGGTAAGCGCGCACAGCATCAAATGTCTCAATAACCTTGCTCACGCTGGGAAGGATGTAAAATTCCGAGAAGGTGTAGAACACGGTGCTGTTATTAGTAGTGTTCACCGTAAAGCGATAGTGTTGGTAAGCAGTATTGCTTGAAACTTCTTCAGAGTAGTAGTCGAGCACAGCTGCATCCGTAGGGAACCCACTGCTAATCACCTTCACTTCAGTCCAATCAGTCTTATCGTTAGACCCTTCAATCGTAATCTTTGTGGGACGGTTATTGTTGTTCTGACTACGCTTCTTGAAGTAGAAACGGAAACTATTTACCTTCTTACCCAAGTCTGCTTGCAAGTAGTGGCTACCCGTACCAATTGTTCCGCTGTATCCGCTATGGAAGAAGGTCGTGTAATTACCATCAATCATGTTAGCATAAGCGTTACCACTTTCTTGACTGGTTGACGCAGGATAGTTACAAACGAACTGGCCATTACCTTCGATACCAGTGCCTGCATTCTGCACCAAACCGAGGTAGCGCTGCAAACCAAAGATGTTCATGTTGGCATTTGCCTCAACTGCGTTAGCAAGGATAATATCTTCGGGTAATTCGGGGTATTCCAATTCCGCAATTTTAGCAGCAGTGAGCGCACCATCAAAGAATTGCACGGAGCGTACCTGTCCGCCAAACTTGTCATAAGCATCATTCGAACTTACCACACCACCACCGATGTAAATCTTCGCATTTTCGTTGCTGGCAAAGTTGCTGAACGACTGGAGTTCGTAACCGCTTACGGGATAGTCAGCAGAACTCTTCAATGCACCATCCACATAGACAGCAAACTTCTTGTTGGTGCGATCAATCACATACACCACCTTGTACTTTGTGTTTCCTGTGAAACCGAAATCACGATAGGTAAATCTGTCGCCATCTGCTGATGAAGGTAGATATACAGGGTTGCTTCCGTAAAGACCGTATGCAACGTAAGGCGAGTTATTTTTAGTTGCGCCTGTCACAGCCTTTGTAGGGTCTGCAGCACAAACCAATGCTTGACGACCACTCATAGATGCAGGCATTTGTACATCTACGGCAATCGTGATATTCTCCTGCGCAAACACCTTAGCGGCGATATTCGCATCTACAACGTAGGGGTAAGTCTCATTGTTGACACCCACAACAGAAGCTATGGGCTGAGGAGGAATACTTTCAGTCACATCAATCAAGCGGTATTCACAACCATCGTCGGTAGTATTGGTACCGCTACCCCAGTTGAGGAGGTGGAGGTTACCATCTTTCTGTTGGTTGAACTGAGCAGTACCGCTTACAACAATCACATTACCTGTATTCTCTGCCTTCTTGATAGACCAACCTGCACCGGGCTTTGCAGCCACTGTTTTAAGTGCTGTATTGTTGTTGCTTGCAGGTGAAATATACGTGCCATCCGCCACATTGATAATATCATACGAGTCATCGCCACGATCTACAAACCTCCAAATAGAGGCCTTTGTTGTAGCCTCAGTAGGACCTGTAATTGCTGCATCAACACCATTACCAGTAGCATAACGATTGCCACGAAGAGGAGTGTACATGCGGTAGTAGTTGCCACTTACGGGCAAGTTAATATCTGCTGTAGCAAGAGAAGCAACGAAAGTGTTCCAAGCAGTTTGAAGTTCTGCAGCTTGCGCTTTGCGCTCTTCCGCAGTCATGGTAGTAGCATAAGAATCCTCAACCTCCTTCACCTTTGCATCAAGTGCAGCTGCTACGCTTTCAGGATATAGACCTACGGTTGTGCCAATATAGTTGCCACGATTGCGCTTGATATTGCTGATTTCAGCCGCTACAGCTTCTGTCGCTTCATCCATGCATTGGTTGGGCGAGTAAATCAATCCTTCTACAGCGTTGATACCTTCAGTATCTGTGAAGACGCAAGTAAACATCCACTTCTTCAAGCGGTAACCCTTGTTGAAGTAGGGAAGCTTGAGGAACACCTTGTTCCAACCCTGCTTCAAAGTAACCTGAATGGGCTTACGGCCGGGGAAGTTCTCGTTCTTCAACAAGACTTCCTTACTGCTGATGCTCACACCTGTGTTCTCCCAAGTGGGCGCCGCAATCTCTTCGCCGTTCACCCAAATCTTCGAACCGAAGTGGTCCCACTTTCCTGCGGGAGCTGCCGCATCCTGTTCCGAACGGCTGTAGTTCTGGAACTCAATCTGCGCACCTACGGTCTGTGCTTCGGGAGAATATACATAAGTCCAAGCATACGCCGTGTGGTTGAACTGCGGATTCTTGTAGTAAGCATCGATAATGCTATTGCCCCAAGTGTGTGCCAAGTAGATACCCGCACCTGTCGCCATACCTGTGTAGTAGGTATTACCCTCGTGCGTATATACTTCGGGGAGAAGGTCTGTAGAAGCAGTAGTACCCGCAGTTTCAGGATCAAAGGCAGCAGTTTCCGAACCACCATTGGGGAAAGCGTCCGTAATGCGCCAGCGCACATTCGTCTGCTTTACGTATGGGATGGGTTCACCCTTCAAGGAGTTTGCCTTGTGGAAAAGGAAACGCGTTTCCCAGCTCTTAAATTCTTCGTATTCGTCACCCGAATTGGGGAGCATTACGCCACCGCCATAAGGGTTCGCCTTATAGTTATCAGGTGTGTTTGTCGCATTGTCGATGTACGCCTTACCGCCACCCATCCAGGTGCGTTCTGCAGTAGCGATGACATTTGCCCAAACGTTGTTTTGCGCCATGATGTCTTTCTCCGTAGCTACCTTTCGGTCATTCCAACAACCTGAAATCGAACCTGCTACGTCGGGATTACCCTTTTGAGAATAATAGATTGTGCTCTTGTAAATACCGACAAGGTCAGCAAATACGTCAAAGTGGTTTGTGTAGTTATAGCGGCAGTCGATGTTTGCCTTGCCTGTTGCCAAGTAACCGCGTGTACCCCACATTTGTGCCAAAGTGTGGTTGAGCGCATCCTGACCGATACCGTTGATGGGGTTCCAAAGACCACCCTTTACGTTAGCACTCTTGCTTTCGGCATAGTCAAGCATTTCGTTGAGGTAAGCAGCAGTTGTTGAAACTTCGTCACCACCAATGTGGATGTAAGGAACGCCTTCAAACACTTCTACCACCTCATCGATCACTTTCTTGAGTACAACCTTACCCTGTTCCGATTGCATATCGAAACCCATAGCGCGGTGGAACGCTTCGCTATGACCGGGCATGTCGATTTCGGGAATCACAATCACCCCGTGCTTCTTCGCCACCGCCAGCAAGCGCTTGCAGTCTTCCTGCGTGTAATACTGCCCAGGGAAGCGCGTCATGCTTGCCGCAGAAGTGAGTTCGGGATAAGCCTTCACCTCAAAGCGCCATGCCTGATTTTCAGTCATGTGCCAGTGGAAGGTGTTAATCTTGAAGCGTGAGAAGAGTTCAACCTGCTTGATGAGTTCATCGATAGAGATAAACGAACGACCCACGTCGTGCATGTAACCGCGCAACTTAAATGCGGGCCAGTCCTTCATCGTAAGCCCTTCGAGCGCCTTCGCACCTTCGTAACCCTCTGCCAACTGTGCAAGAGTCTGTGCCGCACGAATCACACCCGTAGCCGTCACTGCCGTAATGTTGATGTCGTTGGCAGTAATTTCCAAGGTGTAGGCTTCATTTTCGTAGCCGTGAAGTGCGTAGTCGTGTGCACCATCAATGCTCTGCACATAACTTACGTTCACCGCCTTACCGCCCTGAGCGATAGAGCAACCGTTTTCCGTGAACACTTCTTCCAAGAGTTCACACGCTGCCACGCCATCGGCATAATTGATGCTGACCGCACCGCTCAACGCGAACGCCACACCAGGTGTCACCTCCACCTGCTGAGGTTTGGGCAACAAGTGCTCCACCTTCGCCTGAACCGCTGTAGGCAGACACAACACCAGGGCAACGAGTGCCAAAATAAATTTCTTTGTCATGTGGTTGAATATTAGATTGTGAATATAATTTACGCCGTTACTTTTGGGGACACTACCCCATAATATGCAAAGATATGAATATATTTGGGAATGAGCAAGAATTTGGGAAAGGTGTGTAAGAGTGAGTAGTGAGTAGAGAGTAGTGAGTAACCCCTGCGGGGTGATAGTCCGGATGGAGGACAGACCGGACGGCGCTCTCCCCCTGTTTATAGGGGGAACCGACGCACGAAGTAAGAGCAGAGGACAAACTTGTTTGTACTATGCCTTACGAGAAGGAGGAAGATGAGCGAAGTGAAATCAATTGGGACCAGCTCTGCTGGTGAGGGGGTGCTTGAACACGCACCGCATGGCATACTCCTAACTACTCACTTCTAACTACTCACTGTATTCGGCACCCCCTCACCGCCAAGGCGGTCCCCTCCCCCTATAAACAGGGGGAGAGCGCCATCCGGAGTTTCATTCCGCAAGGGTTACTCACTACTCACTACTACTTACTCACTACTACTTACTACTTACTACTTACTACCTACCACCTACTCCCTACTACTTACTACTTACTACTTACTCACTACTCCTTATCCCTATGCGGATTATTCCCAAGTATGATTCCAAGAGTTGTTCTTGTTCGTCATCTTGGCATCATCATGAGTTACGCTGTTACTGATTTTTACATCGGTACTGGTGTTGCTACCGGTCAAGAGGTTTTCACCTTCAAACTCAAGAATTTCAAGTGCGGGCACTGCATAGATTTTTTTCATCTTCATGTGTGTTATGGTTTGTATGATTATTTCAGTTCTAATTATTGGCGAAGCGGAAGAATGGAACGAACACATTCCTCTATGTTGCACAAAGTTACGGGGATTTTTGTAAACTCTGAGTATACAATATAGGACAACTGCTTGTTTCACATTCATTTCGCCATTTTACCCCCCCGAATTGACAGGTAAAGATAGCAAAATAAGAAGAGAGAAGACTCCGTAAGGCATGAGTGCCACGGCTATTATCTTGGCGAAAAATTGTGACACTTTCAACCTTCATTTTTCGTCATTTTTCGCTGAAAACTTTAACAAACATTAACATTCTACCTACTCGCCCTTACAACAATATCTATTTGCGGCGCCAGAATAAGTAACATTAAAAACCGGTTGTTTAACCTTGAAAAAACAAGGTAACTTATTTTTTACCCCCAAAAATGGGTTTTTCGGGACAAAAAAAGTGGAGATAACCCCGATTCGTAGGGCTATCTCCACTTCCGTAACACAAAGATACAAAATTCCAGAGCGAAATGCAAATCCGTTAACACTTGTTAACACCAACATTATTTTTCATTTTTCGTCATTTTTCGCGTTCAAAATCGTGCCCCGTTTGACAGGTATTTCCGACATAGGACAACACTCTTTGCACAGGAATCACTTGGCAGGTCAAGTCTCCCCTGATTAAGAGACGCCATAATATGACGTCTCTACGTTCGCGACCTTTGCGCCTTTGCGTGAGAAGATACGTTGCGCCCATCCAGGGATCTGTTGACTCACGCAAAGACGCAAAGGGGCGCAAAGAGGTTGGTTATATTGTTGCAATATCATCACTTATTATCTTATATTGGTGTCCGGTAAAGTTTTTGAGAAGTAACGGCCTGAAAGGCCAATAAGCACCCAGCCCAGGGCAACGCCCTGGGGTTATGGATGTTTGGATTTGCGGCCTGAAGGGGCAAAAACATAGGAGTTCAAAACTCTTATAATTGCTTTTGCCCTTTCAGGGCGTAAGTCTCGACTGCAACAACACCCAGGGCGTTGCCCTGGGCTAATGGCTTTATCCCCTTTCAGGGGAATCGTCCAAGATGTGGGGCTTATACCATTCAAACATCTTTATATTCATAGAGTTAGAGGCGTTTACCGGACAGTTCCCATTGCCTAAAGCAAACAAAAATAGGATATAACAGCAGGATGATGTTTTTGGCGTATAGAAGATAGTTTTATGTTTCTCACGCAGACTCCGCAGAAAACGCAGAGACCATGCGGATAGGAATAGTCTTATGTAGAGAATTACGCAGAGGCGCACGCTACGCTTGCGCTACCATCCGGATGGCAAGCACAAACAAAGTGTGTGCGCTTCTGCTAAAGTCTGAGCAGTCTGCGTGAGACATTTTATCAATCAATAGAGTTTTCTCTCCTGAAATAAGCGTTTGTTATATAGAAGCAATAATAAAATTTGGCAATGATATAGAAGTTGACCCTAAGTTGCATATCATACCCCCTCCCCTCTGAACTGTCCCCAAGAAGTTGGACAGTTCAGAGGGAAGGGGGCAAAGAGGTTAAAGGGTAAATAGGTTATTTTATTGAACAGACTCCTATTATTGAAATTCTTTTACATAAGACTTTATTCCCATGAGAATCTATATTCAATCCATTCGGTTTGAGATTCGTTCCAAATTCCCCTACAAGTCTTTAAATAACCATCTTCATAAAAGTCGTACGTAAATTCTATAATATCAGAAGGCGCATCCTCTATTTCAGAATAAGCATAGTCTCTTTCTTTAAGATAAGTAGGAAGATTATTGGTCTTAAATCCTACAAGTTCTGGATGGGCCAGTAATAAGATTAATTCATCAACATCGTCTTCAAGTCCCAACGTCAAAATTACAGGATTATATCCCTTACATGTTAGATTGGAATTATAAACAAGACTTTGCTCCCATGCTTCACCTTTCTCATTACAGAAACCTTCTTGAAATATATCGTTATACCAATATAGATTCCAATAATCAAAAATTTCGCCATGTGTTTCTGATAATCTTTCTAACCTATTAGATGATGAATAATAGAAATCACTAGTCAAATTAACATGCCAGTCATTTGGAGTATAAGACGTTTCTTGAATACAACGTTTTATCATACCATCATTGGATAGATAATACGTATATCTGTCCTGGAAAGTACTTTCAGAAATTGTCCAAGAAATCACATCTTGACCATACACAATAGACACCATCTCATGAGCATCTCTTTGAAAAGACGTTAATCGACCTTGGTCATCATAGTTTAACAAGAAACTATCGTGATCAAAACCTCCATTAGATTCTACTTCAGTAACTTCTATTCTAACCAGTTTTTTAGTATTAACAGGTTCCTCTATCTCCGTAAAATAAAACCTTTTGATATCATTAACATTACACGCAATTGTTGACCCATCTTTCTTTTCTATCTTCATGATCTCTTGAGCTGAAAGCACCAATGATGCCAACGATAATACGATTGATAAACCTAAACCTTTCATTTCTTCAAAAATTTAATTGTTTTATTCTCATTGATTCTTATCACATATATACCTTTATTAAAGGAACTAATATCTAAATGAACTACCCCTGGACCATTTTTCACGATAGATTGGACCTTGCGTCCTTGAACATCAAATATTTCATACATACAAGAACGATTAGAACTAATCACCATTTCAGAGTCATCCATTTTAATAATTTTAATGCCATCATCTTTAATCTCATCAATTGAAGTTGATGTCTTCTCAAATCTAAATTCTTTAATAGATTCGCGTTCAAATATATTGCTAAGTTTTGTTGATGAAACAACAATAGATTTATCCACGATAGACACCTCTGGTTCATCACTTAAAGCATAGCTAATGATTTCACCATCCTTAAATTCTATCACTAGTTTATTTACATTTTCAGAAGCTGTTACTGTAAGAAAAGTAAAAAACATCAAACATAGAGCATACAACTGATTCTTCATATTTTATACATATAAACTTAAATAATATGTGTTATCTTTTCTATCAATTGATTTTTCTAATACGAAAATAGAGTTTTAATTGTTGTTAAATTAACGAATAACTCTTATCTGAACGAGTCCGTGAGCAACTTAATTTCGATGCTGGGTGAGATGCGCTCATATAATATATTATATACGGCGTCGAGGATGGGCATATTGACATGGTGCTGGCGGTTGATATCCTTCATACACTTCGTGCCGTAATATCCTTCAGCAATCATTTCCATTTCTATCTGTGCCGACTTCACGGAGTAACCCTTACCAATCATTTGCCCGAACACACGGTTGCGCGAGAAGTTGGAGTAACCCGTCACAAGGAGGTCGCCCAGATACACACTGTCATAAACATTTCGCTCAATGGGATAGACAGAGCGCAAGAAGCGATTCATCTCCTGCACAGCGTTGGCCATCAATACCGACTGGAAGTTGTCGCCATACTTCAAACCGTTGCAAATGCCGGCTGCGATTGCATATACATTCTTCAATACCGAGGCATACTCAATACCAATAACGTCCTGACTGGTCTTGGTCTTGACGTAACTGCTGGAGATCTTCTCCGCCAACATCTGCGCCTTAGCATTGTCCACGCATCCTACGGTGAGATAAGTCAAGCGCCCGAGTGCCACTTCTTCAGCATGACTCGGACCACCAAGCACCCCAAGATTATCTTCGGGCACATTATACACCTGGCGGAAATATTCCGTGCAGACCAGATTTTCATCGGGCACAATACCCTTGATAGCGGTCACGATAAACTTATTGTGAAGTTTCACCTTGAGTTTCTTCAGGTGATTCTTCAAGTAAGGCGAAGGTGTCACGAAGACAAGCGTATCACACGCACTCACCACCTCGTTAATATCGCTTGAGAAAGTGATACGCGAAAGGTCGAAGCGCACACTCGTCAGATACGAAGGATTGTACCCCGTACGCTTGAAATTGTCAATCGTTTCTTGGTTGCGCATATACCAATGAATATGTGGCGTATGCTCCAAGAACATCTTCGCAATGGCAGTAGCCCAACTACCGCCACCCATAATCGCTATGTTTGTCCCCCATTCGACATTACTCGCATTCAGGAGTTTGCCATTTTCGTTGGAGAAGAAGGAGAATAAACGAGACATAGTTATGAGGTTTTGAGGTTATAAGGTTTTGAGGTTATAAGGTCGCAAGATTATAAGGGTAAAAGGGATGAGACATTCAGTCTGCATAGTCCTTAAAACCTTTAAGCGTAGCGACCTAAAACCTTACCACCTAAATTATACCCACTTTTCAATTTCCGCCACACTGGGCTTTGTCACTTCAAGCTTATACTTCTTGATGACTTCGCCAATCTGCTGGTTGATCTTCTGAGGATTGCCGCCTTCGAGGTCACTCACGAGATTGTAACCTACTTTGTAGAGGATGGGTACGAGTTCTGCGGGGATGCCCTTTTCAGCAAACTTCTCTGCCTTGTCACGTGCTACCTTCTTTTCGGGACGCATTTGGGGGAAGAAGAGTACTTCCTGAATCGTCGTCTGACCGGTCATCAACATAACGAGGCGGTCGATACCGATACCGATACCGCTGGTGGGGGGCATACCGTATTGAAGGGCACGGAGGAAGTCTTGGTCGATAATCATCGCTTCGTCATCACCCTTATCGGCAAGGCGCATCTGCTCCTTGAAGCGTTCTTCCTGGTCGAGGGGGTCATTAAGTTCGGAGTAAGCATTTGCCAATTCCTTACCGTTCACCATGAGTTCGAAACGCTCGGTGAGTCCAGGCTTTGAGCGGTGCATCTTTGTGAGGGGAGACATTTCAACGGGGTAATCCGTAATAAATGTGGGCTGAATGTAAGTGCCTTCACAGAATTCGCCGAAGATTTCATCGATAAGTTTGCCCTTACCCATCGTCTCGTCGATTTCGAGATTGAGCTTCTTACATACTTCACGAATTTCCTCTTCGCTCATGCCGTTGAGGTCGTAACCTGTCTTTTCCTTAATCGCATCGAGGATGGGAAGACGGCGGTAGGGCGCCTTAAAGCTGATGGTCTTACCGTCAACCACGGTTTCCGTGCAACCATTTACCGCTACGCAAATCTTTTCAAGGAGTTGCTCAGTGAACGCCATCATCCAGTTGTAGTCCTTATACTGAACGTAGAGTTCCATACAAGTAAACTCAGGATTGTGTGTGCGGTCCATACCTTCGTTGCGGAAGTTCTTACCAATCTCAAACACGCCCTCGAAACCACCTACGATTAAGCGCTTCAAGTAAAGCTCCGTAGCGATACGGCAATAGAGGTCGATGTCAAGTGTATTGTGGTGCGTGATAAAGGGACGCGCACTTGCACCACCCGCAATGCTCTGCAAGATGGGCGTTTCCACTTCCGTATAACCCGCAGCGTCGAGCTCGTTACGGAGTGTCTTCACCACGATAGAACGCTTCATGAAGGTATCTTTCACACCCTCGTTCACCACCAAGTCTACGCAACGCTGGCGGTAACGCAACTCGGGATCTTCAAAGGCATCGTAAGCCACACCGTCCTTATACTTTACGATAGGAAGGGGCTTGATGCTCTTTGCCAACACCGTGAGTTCCTCTGCATGCACAGAGATTTCACCCGTCTGTGTACGGAACACGTAACCCTTGATACCGATAAAGTCGCCCAAGTCAAGCAACTTCTTAAACACGACGTTGTAGAGGTCGGTATTATCCTCGGGACAAATGCTGTCGCGTGTCACATAAACCTGTGTGCGACCCTTAGAGTCGAGCAATTCTACGAAAGAAGCCTTACCCATCACGCGGCGGCTCATCATACGTCCTGCGATGCGCACCTGACGGGGTTCTTCGTCGTCCTTAAAGTTGTCGCGAATGTCTGTAGAATACGCATTCACGGGATATTCAGCTGCAGGATAAGGGTCGATACCCATGTCGCGCAACTGTTGGAGCGCTTGGCGGCGTCCAATTTCTTGTTCACTCAGTTCGAGTACGTTCATAACTATAGTCGTTAAGGCGGAGCAAGGCATACCTCACCCCGTAATGTTAATATATTCTCTGCAAAGATACACTTTTTTCCAAAGCCACCCAAGTTAGGTACATATATTTCAAGACCCACACCCCACAGAAGGCTTATTCAAGAACAAACATCCCACCATTATAGTCTCCTTTGTAAAAAAAATTGTACATTCGCCCATCAGAACTGGCTCCGCAAGGATTATCACCCCGCAAGGATTATCACGGTTTACTCACCCCGCAAGGACTACTCACTACTCACTACTACTTACTCCCTACTCTCTACTCCCTACTTACTCCGCAAGGATTATCACAGTTTACTCACCCCGCAAGGACTACTACCTACTACCTACTACCTACTACCTACTACCTACTACCTACTACCTACTACTTACTCATGAATCTTCTTGAACTTATCGCCAACTGCAAACGGCAGATTCAACAAATCGAAACGAGCGCTGATTTGCATCAACTTCCAGTAAGTCTGCGCTCCAGCATGACAGCACAACTCACGAGTGCCAAAGCCACTATGAACCAGGCGGAGGTTCTCTTGAGTGATTTATTGAGCACCAACGGAACGGCAAAATTACGACTTTGGGAACGCAAACTACTCGACTTGAGTCTGCGCAACAACCTGCTGAATATGCGAATGGGCAAGAATGCCTTATCGCTACCCGCCACCGACATTTGCCAGATGGAGGATGAGTTAAGTCAAGGCAAGGAATTGGTGCTCAACCAGAAGGAAGTCAAAAGTTTGTATCGCACCATGCGCACAAACCTTGAGGAGACTGGGGCCAACACACTCTTTATCACCTTAGGCTCGCTTCATTGGTGCGAACGCCCGGGTAGCAGAATGTACACAGCGCCCATTCTGCTGTTGCCCGTGACCTTGGTACCTCTGAAGAAGGACACTTATGCCGTGCGCTTGCGCGACGAAGAGGTCATGCTCAACATCACCTTGATGGAATATCTCAACCAGCAATTTGAGATTCAAGTCTGTGGCATTGACCCGCTCCCCACGGATGCCTACGGCATTGACGTCAGCTTCGTGCTTCACCAACTTCGCGAAGCCGTCAAAGGTCGTGAGGACTGGGAGGTTGTAGAAGAAGCCTTCTTAGGCATTTTCTCCTTCACGAAATTCGTGATGTGGAACGACATTCACACCCACCCTTCAACCGTGTTGAGCAATGATTTGGTGCGCAGTCTTGTCGAAGGGCGTCTGCTGCTCAATGCCACGTCCAACGAACTCGACGCCCGCACTTTAGACCGCGATTTGCGCCCTGACGCCATGGCTATTCCCGTTGATGCCGACTCCTCACAACTCGAGGCGTTAGCCGCTTCTGAAGGTCAGCAATCATTTCTCTTATACGGTCCTCCGGGAACGGGCAAAAGTCAGACGATCACCAACCTCATTGCCAATGCGTTGTATAAGGGGAAGCGCGTACTTTTCGTTGCGCAAAAGAAGGCCGCTCTCGACGTGGTGCACCGACGCTTACAGCAAATAGGATTGGCCCCCTTCTGCCTGGAATTGCATTCCAACAAAATGGACAAACACCACTTCTTGCAGCAGTTGCAGGAAGCGATTGACGCTGCCGAAAGTGGGAAATCTGCTGAAGCATTCGTGCAGACGGCGGACCGCCTTTACTCCTTGCGCCTACAACTCATCAACTTCCTTGAAGCCTTCCATGCCAAGCAACCCTGCGGCTTTTCGCTCTACGAATGCATTGAGCGCTTTCATGAATTTGAAGCACAGCCCCTTCAATTACCTAAAGATTTCATGAAGGGCAAGACACCGGAAGATATTGAGGAACTGCACCAGCGCATCGCACTTCTTGACGCGGGCGAAACGCTGTTGGGTTGCCCCGCTCACCTCCATCCGCTTCACGGGTTTACGCCTAAACCGCAACTCGTGGCAAAGGTTTCGACCTACATTTCCAAGTATGCCTCCGAGGATTCGCTGGAGGGCATCTTGCCCCAGTTGCCTCAAATCGTCAACAACGTGAAGCAGCAGGTGGAGCGCAACAAGTCCATGAGTTTCATGAGCAGAACGCCCCGACAAATCCTTGAGGTGGACTACAAATGGAACAAATTCACCAACCTTGCCATCGTTGACGAGCAACTCTTGGATGATATAGACCTCCTCGCTGAAACCGTCAACCGATGGGCCAACAATATTGACAAACTTGCCGCTTGGGAAAAGTATGCCAACCTGTTCCAGCAAATGAAGCAATCAGGATTGCAGGACGCTACCGAGCGCTTCCTCAAGGGCACGCCTGCTCCCGACATCCAGCGCTCCTTCATGGCGGCGGTTTATACCATGACGGCGAAGGACATCATTGAGAGTAATCCCCTATTTGCGGACTACAACGATGCGCAGTTCAAACTCCTTTCGAGTGAATACCGCACTCTCAAGCGTCAATACCAGCAACTCACGCGTCAGGAATTGGTGCACCGTTTGGCGGCCAACATTCCCCTCACGTCGCGCGATGCCACAATCAGTGCCCAACTCACCCTACTGCGCAAACGCATCACCAGCAAGGGACGAGGCACAAGCATCCGAAGCCTGCTTTCGCAAATCCCCGACCTCCTACCCTCGCTCTGTCCCGTCATGCTGATGAGTCCCTTGAGCGTAGCACAATATATTGATATGGAGGCGCCGAAATTTGACCTCGTCATTTTTGACGAAGCGAGCCAAATGCCAACGGGCGAAGCGGTGGGAGCGATTGTCAGAGCGAAAATGGCAATCATCGTGGGCGACCCTCAACAGATGCCGCCTACCAGTTTCTTCACGACCAATACTACTGATGAAGAGGACCTTGAACTTGATGACCAGGAAAGCATTCTCGACGATTGCATTTCGCTGTCCATGCCGGCACGTTACCTCAGTTGGCACTACCGCTCGAAACACGAAAGTCTCATTGCCTTTAGCAATCAGCAGTACTACAAGGGGCGCCTCATCACCTTCCCCGCTGCTGATGACAATCAAGGGTGCCTCACGTGGCAACACGTAGCGGGCTATTACGACGCCGGTGCCTCACGCACCAACCTCGCCGAAGCTCAAGCGATTGTTGATGAAACCCTCCTGCGCCTGCAGCAACATCCGAACCGCAGCCTGGGGATTGTGGCGTTTTCAAAGGCGCAAAGTGACTTGATAGAGGACCTCTTGACCGCAGCACTCAACGAGCACCCCGAGTTGGAACGTCAAAATCAAGAAAGCGAAGAACCCCTGTTTGTCAAGAACCTTGAAAATGTGCAGGGCGATGAGCGCGACGTCATACTCTTCTCCATAGGATACGGTCCCGACAAGGAGGGGAAGGTTTCCATGAACTTCGGACCGCTCAACAAGGTGGGTGGCGAGCGCCGCCTGAACGTTGCGGTAAGTCGCTCGCGCTATGAAATGAAGGTCTTCTCCACCCTACTGCCCGAACAAATTGACGAACGGCGCACACAGGCACAGGGGGTGTTGGACTTGAAGCGCTTCTTGAAATTCGCACAAGCAAGCGCCCAATTCCAGCAGGCTGCCGATGTGATGTCACACACCTCAAATACGGTGAAGAGCATCGCCGGCACCCTTGCGCAACACGGATTTGAAGTAAAGACCAACGTCGGTGCCTCGGCATTTAAGATTGACATTGCGGTCGTTGATGCGCGCAATCCCCACCGCTACAAACTGGGCATCATCTGCGACGGCGCCAACCATTACCAATTCAAGACCGTGCGCGACCGCCTCATCGTTCAGCCCTCCATGCTGCAACATTTAGGGTGGAACATCCTGCATGTCAGCACCCTCGATTGGCACACCCATCCCGAAAAGGTGATAAGAATAATCCTTAAGGAACTGGTGTGACCAGTATCTTTTGGGGCAATAATATTCTTACGGACAGCTTTGCGTAAGGTGTTCAGAATTGTAAAAATAATATTGCTGTCCGGCAAATATAGATAACTCTTTGTTTGATGGATAGTTGTACTCATACAAGCCCCCTCATAGATATTCAACTGAAAAAACGAGAATTTCTATGTTTAAAAGAACACGAATTGCACGAATAACACGAAACGCAGGTCCGCAAGTCAATCTCCATGCGGGATGAATATTTCTTAATCAGAGGCGAACCGAAGGTCGCGCAAGTCAATAACACGAATGCCATCCGGATGGTATTCGTGCAATTCGTATGCGATAACCAAAGAAACACCCCGCAAGGATTCGTGTTATTCGTGAAATTCTTGTTCTCTAAAATAAAGAGACAAATTTTACCGGACA
>JAZTYI010000005.1:0-7577 GCA_045636885.1 Alloprevotella sp. | reverse complement strand
CTTTACTCTTTACTCTTTACTCTTTACTCTTAAAAAAAAGTTTATTTTTTGCTACTTTCATGTATCAGTTTCAAAATTAAAGGTGTAACTTTGCGGAGAAAATGCACACCTCAAATTATGGAAACCTTTTTTCAAACCCATGCTTACCTCATTGAGCGCACGAACCTTCCCGTCCGCCGTGCGTTAATGGACTCCATAGATTGGAGTTATCGTCTGATTGGAATCCGCGGTCCTCGCGGTGTTGGCCGCACGTCTTTCCTTTTGCAATACGCGAAGGAACATTACGATGTGCGCATGCGTAATTGTCTCTACATCAACTGCAACAGTTTCTATTTCCAGGGTTGTGGTATCGTTGACTTTGCGGGCAAGTTCGTCTTGCAGGGTGGTATGGTTTTGCTTTTGGACCAGGCATTTAAATTGACAGATTGGCGCAAGCAGGTGCTTGAATGTTACCACAAGTACCCACGCCTGCGCATCGTTTACACGACGACTTCCGTGCCCGACACGGAAACGGAAGACGAACTTTCAAGCATCGCACGCACTTACGTGCTCCACGGATTCTCATTCCGCGAATATATCAATTTGCAAACGGGCAACGACTTCCGCCCCTACTCTATCGACGAGTTGCTCAACAACCACGAGCAGATTCTCAAGACCATCCTTCCCAAGGTGCGCCCCTGGCAGTACTTCCAGGAGTACCTCCACCATGGTTACTTCCCCTTCTTCCTCGAAAACCGCAACTTCACCGAAGCCCTGCTTAAGGCAATGAACAACATGATTGAGGTGGACGTGCTCTTCAACAAGCAAATCGAGTTGAAGTACCTCTCACGCCTCAAGAAGTTGCTCTACCTCTTGGCTATAGCAGAAGATTCTGCACCCAACGTCAGTAAGTTGGCTGAAGAAATCGGCACGAGTCGCGCTACGGTAATGAACTACCTTAAGTGCCTCGAAGAAGCACGCCTTATCAATATGGTGTATCGCGAAGGTGACACCCAGGCCAAGAAACCTGCCGCCGTGATGATTCACAACACCAACATGCTCTATTCACTTTACACACCGAGCATGGACGACCAACTCATCATGGAAACGTTCCTTGTCAACACCCTTTGGCGCCACCATCAGGTGCGCAAGAAGCGTCGTCCAGGTTGTTTCCAAATCAATGGCACGACGGACATCTGCGTGTGCGATCGCATGAAGCGACTCCGCACATCGCCCAACATGATTTACGCACGTTACAACACCGAAGTGGGTCGTGGAAATGAAATTCCCCTCTGGCTCTTCGGATTCCTTTACTAAAATCCTTCTACAACGAGAGGCAAACATCCACATCCGATGTTTGCCTCTTGTTGTTTTTATCCAGCAACTCGAAATAAGGCGACCACAGCAAAGATGATGAATGGGCGATTTCGCTACCGGCACTGTTTTTTTTAAACCAAACAACCCACAAATTCCCTTAAAATCTTTGTTGTATCTCAGAAAAAAAGCGTTACTTTGTAAAGTCTACTTGACCTTTAACTAACTTAAAAATTTTATACTCATGAGCAAGTATCCTAAAATCGGGATTCGTCCCACGATTGACGGACGCCAGGGTGGCGTTCGTGAGAGTCTTGAAGAAAAGACCATGAACTTGGCAAAGGCTGTTGCCGAGTTGATTTCTGCCAACGTGAAGCATGCTGACGGAACTCCCGTTGAATGCGTCATTGCCGATGGAACGATTGGCCGCGTGGCAGAAACTGCTGCGTGTCAGGCTAAGTTTGAACGCGAAGGCGTAGGCGCTACAATTTCTGTAACCTCTTGCTGGTGCTACGGTTCTGAAACCATGGACATGCACCCCCATTGGCCCAAGGCTGTTTGGGGCTTCAACGGCACAGAGCGCCCCGGTGCGGTATATCTCGCAGCCGTGTTGGCGGGTCACGCTCAGAAGGGACTTCCCGCATTTGGCATCTACGGTCATGACGTGCAAGACCTTGCCGACAACTCTATCCCTGCCGATGTAGCAGAGAAGATTCTTCGCTGGGCGCGTGCAGCCCTTGCTGTAGCCTCTATGCGCGGTGAAAGTTACCTTTCTGTAGGTAGCCAGTGCATGGGTATCGCGGGTAGTATCGTTGACCAAAACTTCTTCCAGGAATACTTGGGCATGCGCAACGAAAGCGTGGACGAAACAGAAATTCTTCGCCGTATGGAAGAAGGTATTTACGACCACGAAGAGTATGCCAAGGCAATGGCGTGGACTGAAAAATATTGTAAGGTAAACGAAGGTTGGGACAAGAACCGCCCCGAAAAACAAAAGGACCGCGCTGGCAAGGATGCTGACTGGGAATTCGTAGTGAAGATGACCCTTATCGTACGCGACTTGATGCAAGGCAATCCCAAACTCCGCGAAATGGGATTCTTGGAAGAGGCTATTGGTCACAACGCTATCGCAGCCGGATTCCAAGGTCAGCGTCAGTGGACCGACTGGAAGCCTAACGGAGACTTTACGGAAGCCTTGATGTGCTCTACTTTCGACTGGAATGGTATTCGCGAGGCTTACGTAGTGGCTACTGAAAATGACGCTTGCAATGCTGTGGCTATGCTCTTCGGCAAACTCCTCACTGGCTGTGGACAGATGTTCTCTGACGTTCGCACGTATTGGAGTCCCGAAGCCGTAAAACGCGTTACTGGCAAGGAACTCACAGGTCTTGCTTCTGGCGGTATGATTCACCTTATCAACTCTGGTGCTACTACCCTCGACGCAACTGGAGCAAGCACAAACGCTGCTGGCGAACCTTGCATGAAGCCCGCTTGGGAAATGACTGAGGCAGACGTAGAAGGTTGCTTGAAGAACACGAACTGGATGCCCGCTGACCGTGACTACTTCCGTGGCGGTGGTTTCTCTTCTAACTTCTTGTCTAAGGGTGGCATGCCTGTAACAATGTCACGTTTGAATTTGATTAAGGGCCTTGGTCCTGTGCTTCAAATCGCAGAAGGTTGGACGGCTGACGTAGATCCTGAAATCCACGAAGTTTTGAATATGCGCACCGACCCCACATGGCCAACTACTTGGTTCGTGCCCCGTTTGGACGAAACAAAGGCGCCCTTCAAGGATGTTTATTCTGTAATGAACTATTGGGGAGCTAACCACGGCGCCATCAGCTACGGCCACATCGGTGCTGATTTGATTACACTTTGCTCAATGCTCCGCATCCCCGTTTGCATGCACAATGTGCCCGAGGACGCAATATTCCGTCCCGCTGCTTGGAATGCTTTCGGCATGGATAAGGAAGGTGCAGACTACCGTGCGTGCCAGACTTACGGTCCTATCTATAAGTAACTGGTGAGGTTATAAGGTTTTGAGGTTTTGAGGTTTTAAGGTTTTAAGGTTTTAAGGCCTTGCGGATTAAAGTCCTTAAAGTACCTAAAGACCTTATAACCTTAAATCCTAAAAAACCTCACCCCTAAAAACCTCACCCCTAAAAACCTCATAACCTTAACCCCTAATAACCTCTCCCTATGATTAACCGTTTTATCCTTAACGAAGTTTCATATTTTGGTCCCGGTGCACGCGAAGTGCTTCCCAAGGAAATTGCACGCCTCGGTTTCAAGAAGGCATTTGTTGCTACCGACAAAGACTTGATTAAGTTTGGCGTGGCAGACAAAGTACTCAAGGTATTGGCATCTGCCGGTATTCCTTACGAAGTATTCAGTGACATCAAGCCCAACCCCACTACGGCAAATGTAAAGGCAGGTGTAGCAGCATTTGCTGCCTCTGGCGCCGACTTTATTATCGCTCTCGGTGGCGGTTCTTCCATGGACACCGCAAAGGCTGTGGGTATCATTACCAACAATCCCGAATTTGCCGACGTAGTTTCTTTGGAAGGTGTAGCAGATACGAAGAAGAAGTCAGTGCCTATCATTGCGTTGCCCACAACTGCGGGTACGGCGGCTGAAGTGACCATTAACTACGTCATTACCGACGAGGCCAACGAAAAGAAAATGGTTTGCGTTGACCCCAACGACATTCCCGTTATGGCGATTGTGGATGCCGAACTCATGTATACCCTTCCCAAGAGCTTAACTGCCGCTACAGGTATGGACGCTCTCACTCACGCCATCGAAGGTTTGATTACCAAGGGCGCATGGGAGATGAGCGACATGTTTGAACTCAAGGCCATCGAAATGATTGCTCGCTACCTCGAAACTGCAGTGAATGAACCTCAAAACGCAGAGGCGCGCAACGGCATGGCTGTAGCACAGTACATCGCAGGTATGGCATTCTCTAACGTAGGTCTCGGAGTTGTTCACGGCATGGCTCACCCCATGGGTGCTATCTTCGACATTCCTCACGGCGTAGCTAATGCGTTGCTCCTCCCCACTATCATGGAATTCAACATGCCTGCTGCCGTTGACAAATATGTACAGATTGCCAAGGCAATGGACGTTTACAGCGCCGGCATGAGTAAGGAAGAAGCTGCTCAAGCTGCTGTAGATGCCGTTCGTGCTCTTGCAATTCGCGTAGGTATTCCTCAACACCTCACAGAGCTTGGCATTAACGAGGGCGACCTTGACCGCCTCGCAACTGCTGCGGCAGCCGATGTCTGCACACCCGGTAATCCGCGCGACGTAAATAAGGATATTATTCTTGACCTTTATAAGAAGGTGCTTTAACCCAAGGTTATAAGGGGGTAAGGTTTTGAGGTTGTAAGACCATGCGGTTTGATGACCTTAAAGACTCTAAAGACCTTAAAATCCCTAAAGACCTTACCCCCTCATAACCTTATAGTAAACAAGTTAACGAGGTACAAGTAGACAAGATAGTTCCCGAGATAAACGATTGACGTCCCGCATGGACTACTCACTACTAACTACTCACTACTCACTTTCACATAACCTCATAACCTCAAAACATGATTACCCCACTTCATATCGAAGAATTTATTAAGCAGGCGCACCGTGTGGGTGACGCCGGTCTCACCGTCTGCAGTAGTGGCAACCTCTCTTGGCGCATTGGCGACGAAGCCCTTGTTTCGGGCACAGGTTCTTGGGTGCCTACGATTCAGAAGGAGAAAGTTTCGCAATGTGTCGTTGCTACGGGCGAAGTGCTCAACGGCGTGAAGCCCTCCATGGAAAGCGGTTTCCACCTTGGCGTACTCCGTCAGCGCCCCGACGTAAATGTGGTGCTCCACTTCCAATCTCCTTACGCAACGGCGGTTTCTTGCATGAAGAAGAAGCCTGAAAACTTCAACGTAACTGCCGAAGTTCCCTGCCACGTAGGTCGTGAAATTCCCGTAATCCCCTACCTCCGCCCAGGTTCTCCCGAATTGGCAGAAGCAGTAGTTGAAGCCATGAAGGAACATAACTCTATCCTGCTCACCAATCACGGTCAGGTAGTGTGCGGTAAGGATTTCGACCAAGCATTTGAGCGCGCCATGTTCTTTGAAATGGCTTGCCGCATTATCATTCAAAGCGGTGGCGATTACTCAGTGCTTACGCCTCAAGAAATTGAGGACCTCGACGTCTACGTGCTTGGCAAGAAGACACCCTTTCAGCAATAAGCAATAATTATATTAAATGGTTTAGTCTTTTTAGAAGATATAGATTGTCTATAGTCTTTAGATTGTCTATATTTTCTAAAAAGTCTAAACCCCTCATCACCTTAACCCCTCAACCCCTCCCCTTATGAATAAAGTATATCTCGCCGCCGACTTCGGCGGTGGCAGTGGTCGCGTCATTGCCGGTTGGCTCGACGGCGGACGTCTCGTTATGGAGGAAGTACACCGCTTCCCCAACCGTCAGGTGCGCCTGGGCAAACACGTTTATTGGGACTTCCCCGCTCTCTTTGCCGACATGAAAGACGGCCTTAAAAAGGCGGCAGCCAAAGGGTATGAGGTGGAAAGCATTGGGGTAGACACCTGGGGCGTAGACTTTGGACTCATAGACCGCGACGGCAACCTACTCGGAAATCCCGTATGCTACCGCGACGCCCGAACTGCAGGAGTGCCCGAAAAGGTCGCCAAAATCCTCAACCCCTCCGACCATTATGCCACGACGGGTATCCAGGTGATGGAAATCAATACGCTCGCCCAGCTTTACAGTCTGAAGGGCAGTGCGCAGTTAGAGGCGGCGGAACACCTCCTGTTCATGCCCGACCTCTTCAGTTACTTCCTCACCGGAGTGGCAAACAATGAATATTGCATCGCTACGACCTCCGAACTCATGGATGCGAAGCGCCGCAACTGGTCTTGGGAAACCATCAAGGTGCTTGACCTGCCCGAACGCATCTTTGGCAAAATCGTCATGCCGGGCACGGTGCGCGGCACGCTGACCAAGGAAGTGGCAGAAGAAACAGGCCTTGGCGCCGTAAAGGTTGTAGCCGTAGGTTCTCACGATACCGCTTCTGCCGTTGCTGCAGTGCCAGCCGTTGAGGGCGATGGCGCAGTTGCATTCTTAAGTTCGGGCACCTGGTCACTCTTAGGCCTCGAACTCCCCGAACCCATCCTCACCGAGGAAGCTCGCCTTGCGCAGTTTACCAACGAAGGCGGCGTGGGCGGCAGAATACGCTTCCTGCAAAACATCACGGGACTTTGGATTTTGCAACGCCTTATGGCGGAGTGGGAAGAGCGTGGCGAAAAGCAGACCTTTGGCGAACTGCTCCCTGCGGCTGAAAAGGCCGAGATCAAGAGCCTCATCCCCGTGGCCGATGCGGCATTTATGAATCCGGCGTCTATGGAAGCGGCAATTATTACTTATTGCCAAGACACGAACCAACCCGTGCCACAGACGAAGGCGGAAATCACGCGTTGCGTGCTTCAGTCGTTGGCGGCAAAATACCGCGAAGCCATCAGTGGCGTAGCGGGACTGCTCCCCAACCCCCTGAAGCGCCTGCACATCATTGGCGGCGGTTCGCAAAACGCACTGCTCAACCAACTCACCGCCGACGCACTGGGCATTCCCGTATGGGCTGGTCCCGTAGAGGCTACTGCCATGGGCAATATCCTTGTGCAAGCCATGGCGGCGGGAGAGTTTACCGACCTTGCAGCCCTCCGCGAAGTGGTGCGCAACAGCGTAACGCCAACGATTTTCTCCCCTAATAACCTTTAACCTTACGACCTTTAACCTACTACCCTAAAATGGAAACTCCCCAAAACGGCTATCCCGTACAACAGTATAATGGTCCCGTAAAGCGCTACTGCCAAACCTTGGACCTGCGCGACAATCCCGAACTCATTGCCGAATACCGCAAGCGCCACAGCAAGGAGCACGCTTGGAAGGAAATCATTGCCGGCATCCGCGAAGTGGGTATCCTTGAAATGGAAATCTACCTCCTCGGCACGCGCCTCTTTATGATTGTCGAAACACCCCTCGACTTTGATTGGGACACAGCTATGACACGCCTCTCCACGCTTCCCCGCCAGGCGGAGTGGGAAGACTATATGGCGGAATTTCAACTCGTAAAGGAAGGCCTCTCCTCTGCCGAAAAGTGGCAACTCATGGAGCGCATTTTCCATTTGTATTGATAAAGGAGAATGGTTAAAGGTGAATGGTTAAAGGTTAAAGGTTAACGGTTAAGGGTTAAGGGTTGGCTGTGTTTTATTTTT
>JAZTYI010000004.1:0-13854 GCA_045636885.1 Alloprevotella sp. | reverse complement strand
ATCAAAGATGTTGTGCTCTTATTATTTTAGCAACGACCACCTGTTTCTATTATAAGCCACGAATTTCACGAATTTACACTAATGCCTTGCGGAGTATTTAAGACCGGATGGATATTAGTGAAAATTCGTGTTCATTAGTGGCTCGAAATAAAACAACCGAGTTTTCGTGGACAACCAAAGGTCACGCAGGTAACACCTATATTATTGCCAAAACTTATCACGTCCCGCGAAATTCAAAGACGCTCAAAAAGTAAAACCTGCACACAATTTGCAGTGTGCAAAAAAATCATTTTTTGTAATTTTTTCTCATTTTTTAGACCCAAACTTTAACAAACATTAACATTCTGCATACACCCTGTTGCGATAGTATCTATTTTCGTCGTTAGAATAAGTAACATTAAAAACCAGTTGTTTAACCTTGAAAAAACAAGGTAACTTATTTTTTGCCCCCTAAAAACCGGTTTTTTGGACAAAAAAAGTGGAGATAACCCCGATTTCAAGGGGCTATCTCCATTTCCGCAGTACAAAGATACAAAATATCGGAGCGAAATGCAAATCCGTTAACACTTGTTAACACCAATTTTATTTTGCATTTTTCTTCATTTTTCTCTTTGTGATTTTGCTATCTCGGTTTGTCAAATCGGGGGGGGGTAAAACAGAGATTCTGAGGCGTTGAAAGTGGTTGCATTTATATATTTTTTATAAATCGAAAAGATTTTTTAACTTTGTGGGACTATGGGAAGTGTGCCCTTGTGTGCGCTCCCTGCAAGATGGAACTATTTTTTAATTACTAACTTTAATAACTTTACTTAATCCACAAAATGAAAAGATTTCTTTCATTGAGACTCACGTTGTGCCTGTTCCTGTTAGGGATGGTGTGCAATGTGGCGTGGGCGGACATCACGCAACAGTGGACATCCGCTCCTTCCCCTTGGGGAACCACAAACATTAGTGAGTACCCGACAGAGGTAGGTACTAACCTTACCACTGCACAGGGTAGTAAGACGGGGACGGTTCGCAAGGCCGAAACCAAAGTAACAAAAGCCGAAGCTGGTGACGTTACGATCGTCTTCGAATACACAAATGGTGGTCACAAACTCAACATCCTCGGTGTTGACCTTGTGGCGGCCGACGGAACTGTGGCGGTTTCGGACTATCACTATGGTAAGGCTCCTGGTGATGGTACCACCAAGACTTACACGTTGCAGAATGTAGCAGCAGGTGACTACACTTTGCGCTATTTCGTGTGCAACAACAGTTCTGATGGTGACCAGTTGACCATGACCAATGGTAACATCACAGTTACTGGTTTGGACGTTTATGTTGAAAAGAAAACGTACACCATTAACATTGAAGGTGGTCAAGCCATCAAGATTGGCGAGATCACCTACAGCAATGGTGACACTTACACCACTGAAGGTTCTTTAAAGAAGGGCGACATCACTGTGGTTGCTCCCGACGGACAGTTTGCGGCTGTGTCTATCGATGATGTGGGCGGAACTGTTAATGTGTACTTCGCAACAATCCCCAACCAGACAGCGAGCGCTACTTACACGAATGCCGTAGTTTATCCTTTGCAGCAGACAGCTGTAGGCGCTGCGCAGTCGGCAGAGTCTAACGGTGTTTATACGCTTAGCAACAACGTGCTGGCGGCGTCATTTGCCAAGATGGGTGGTGCGCTCTACTTTGCAGGTTCTAAGGCTATGGACCTTTTGCCTGGCACAGAACCCTTCACTGTTGCCTTTGGTGATGGTGACAATGTTCCTGCTTCTGCGATGACGCTTACAAGCGTAGCATTAAAGAACCTTGCTGCAAACGCAAATGCAATCGGTGGCGCAGAACACTATGCAGGTAAGGCTCTTGAAGCAAACTACACATACACCTACAACGAAAGTACGATTACAATCGTTTGGCGCGCTGTGCTCCGCGATGGTTCTCACTACCTCCGCACAGAAATGGAACTCACGGGTGAAAATGATGTAGATATGTTCAACATCATCCCCATGATTTACAATGTTGATACCCAGGCAGCTGGTTCTACTCCCGCTGTGGTAGGTAACACGCGTGGTGCTGTGCTCATGAGCAACAAGATTTTTGCTGGTCTTGAAACGCCTACGGCTTACAACACAGTGGGTGATGCTACGGGTGAAGAAGACAAGTGGAACCTCACCACCACCATGGATGATGTGGCACTCGCTGCCAACTCTTGGGTACAACTCGAAGATGGCGACAAGGCTCTTGCTCGCCTCACCGAAGTTACAGGTGCTGGCTATCAGAACCTCTTGGCTTACAAGCAGGAGGGCGTAGAACTTAAGGAGGGCCAGAAGGTAGAGGTCAAGGTACAATATAAGACTGGAAGCCACCGCCTCAACTTCGGTGGTGCCGACCTGCTTGCTGCCAATGGCGACATCGCAGCTAACGACTATCACAGTGGCTACTCGGGTGGTCAGTCCGACAAGAACACATTCTCTTTCATCGCACCTAACGACGGCACATACACTATCCGTGTTATCGTAGAGAACAAGAGCGAGAGCATCGATGCTACCAGTACCCTCACCACCAAGATCTACACTGCCAAGGAAGGCGTAGTGATCAATACCGACATCGTAGGCATTCAGGGTCGTTGGAGTCGTAACACAACGCTCGCTGCTGGTGAAACTTGGAAGGTTGCAGCTGTTGTAGGTCTTATCGCTCAAGATGGTACACAAGCAAATGCGGACATCCATTCTACACAGAAGCGTCGTTCGTTCCTCGCTTACTCAGAACGCGAACGTGCAGTGCCCTGGCGTGCGTTGCCCATGTACCTCACATGGTATGAATTGCAGATCAACCGCAATAACGCAGAACCTGGTCGCGAACACCTTGACAATACGAAGGCTGCGGATGTACTTGACGTACTCAACCACTGGAAGACCGACTTCTACGGTCGTTATGGTGTGGCTCCCGAAATCTTCATTATCGACGACGGATGGGACGAATACGGAGAATGGAAATTCCACGACTCATTCCCCAACGAAATGCGCGACATGTCTGTAGCTGCCAAGGAAATGGACAATGCAGGTATTGGTGCATGGCTCGGTCCCGTAGGGGGTTATGGTAATAGTGGTAACCATCGTCGTGCTTATTGGAATGACAAGGGTGGCATGCAACTCTCTAACCCCGATTACTACCAGGCATTTAAGGATGCTGCATACAACCTTGTAAAGAATCAGGGTGACAATTACACCTTCTTTAAGTTCGACGGTATCTCTGCTCAGTTCTCAGCAACAGGGCCTGATGCTGGCGACACAGGTAATGAAAATGCAGAAGGTATCATTCGTCTTGAACAGTACGTACGTGAAGAACTCCGTGAAGATATCTTCTTCAATACTTCTGTAGGTACTTGGGCTTCACCCTTCTGGTATCAGATTACCGACGCTACATGGCGTCAGGAAAACGACCACGACCGCACAGGTAACAATACAGTTAATCGTGAAAACTGGATTACCTACCGCGACCGTCTCGTATATCAAAACTACGTGAAGAATTCTCCCATCTGTCCTATCAACACGTTGATGACGCACGGGTTCATTCTTACGAAGTTTGGTCCTCCCGCAAGTGACGAACGCGACTACCTCCCCGTTCGTAACGAACTCCGTGCTGCCTTCCTTTGTGGTTCAGGCATGGTGGAACTTTACAACGACTACGACTTGATGAACAGCATCAATGGTGGTGCACTTTGGGCAGACCTCGCAGAATGTATCGCTTGGCAGAAGCGCAATGCGGATGTCCTTCCCGATGCTCACTGGGTAGGTGGTAATCCCTGGACAGGTTCTGAAGCTCAAGTATATGGTTGGGCAGCATGGAACGGCACTAAGTCTTCACTTGCTCTCCGTAATGGTGCGAACGATGCACAGACCTATACATTTACATTACGTCAGGCACTCAACATCCCCGCAAATGTAAATGGTAGCATCATCTTGCGCAGTGCATTCGGTGACCAGGCTGCTCTCGAGGGTCTCACTGAAGGTAAGGCTTATGGTCTTGACGAGTCTATCACAGTTACCCTCCCCGGTAGCAGTGTATACGGCTTTGAAGGTATTGACGCTTCAGCTGCAACTACAAGCGTAAGCAGTATCGCTCTCACTGCAGAAAATGCAGCAACTGAAGTTGAAATGGGAAAGACCTTGGTACTCAAGGCTGCAGTAAACGCAGACGCAACATTCCCCGCTTTGACATGGGCTTCATCGGACGAAGAAGTAGCAACTGTAGTAGGTGGTCTCGTAGTGCCCAAGAAGGTGGGTACAGTAACCATTACTGCTACTGCTAAGGACGGTTCAAGCAAGGTGGCAAGCTATACGTTGACTGTTGCTCCCAAGCCTGTAACATTGCAAGTATTTGGTGCCGAAGATATTACAGTAACCATCAAGGGCACAACATATCAAGAAGGTGCCAATTTAGTAACGCTCGGAGAACTTCAAACTTCCGACATCACAGCGCCTACAGTTGACGGCAAGTTCTCCGTAATCAACATTGACGATGAAGGTGTTTATGTAAGTTATGTAGATAACAACACCCAATTCTACACTATTAAGGGTGGTCACGGCGGTTATGTAAGTTTGGCTCCCGACTATTGCGATGGTGATGGCAATTTGAAGTTGACAAATTCTTCTACCATCAAGGATAGAAGAGGTCTTTGGGCTTTCGTGGGTAATGAAACTGATGGTTACCAAATCTATAACTACACAACTGGTCTCTCAAAGGTTTTGGGTATGACTGGCAGTGAAGGTAATGCACGCGCTACAATGGTTGCTCCTGATGCTGAAGGTTATAAGACAATCTTTGACGGCAACATTAAGTTTGACGGCACCGATGGTCGCATCAAAATTCAGGGTTCTGCTAACAACTATTGGAACAAACGCGGAGATTACTTAGCGCTTTGGAACGATAACAAGGCCGCGGGTGACGACCAAGGTAGTAAGTTCTACATCAACGCTGTAGATTATACAGAGTTCGTAGACGAAATTCTCCCCATCACTCCCGAAGCAAAGGAAGAACTCGACGCTTCGTTGATTAAGGGCGCTACTTCATTCACTCCCGAAAATGCCAACACACTTTGGTACACCACTTCAGCTCAAGCTTCAGGCGTAAGCTATCCTTGGATGGAATATGCGCTTCCCTTGGGTAACGGTGAACTCGGTTGTATGGTATTCGGTGGCGTGTTGAAGGAAGAACTCCAGTTCAACGAAAAGACGCTCTGGAACGGTCCTGCAAATGTCGTAGGTGCTGACGGTGGTAAGCGTACTTATTTCAACTTCGGTTCGTTGTTCATCAAGAACCTCGACGAAACGCTCTCTGAAGGTGTAACCGACTATGTGCGCTACCTTGACATCGAAGAAGGTATTGCTGGCGTACAGTTCACCAACAAGAACGGTACGAAGCAGACACGCAAGTACTTCAGTTCAGCTCCCGACCAGGTGATTGCCGCACAGTACAAGAGCGAAGGTACAGACAAGATGCACCTCCTCTTCAAGTTGGAAGCAGAAAGCGAACTTGACGCGAAGTATGTAAACAACAGTAGCAATGTGAAGTACGAAAACGGCATGGCATCGTTCACAGGTGCCTTGACAGCTGTAAACTATGCTGCTCGCGTACATGTTTATGCAGATAACGGTGCCGTTATCACTACTACAGAAAACGGCATTGAAGTAAGCAACGCGACTGAAGTAACCTTCTACCTCAAGGCGGCAACCAACTTCAACGGTGATGTCGCAGAGGTCAACAACTACTTTACTGCTGATACTCCCGCGGATGTCAACGCTAATGTTAAAGAGGCTATTGACGACGCTCACACAAAGGGTTTTGCAGCTATCGAAACTGCTCACATCGCAAACTTCAAGGAAATTACGGGTCGTATGACATTTGACCTCGGTCTTACTACTCCCACGGTAGATACAAAGACCTTGGTGGACAACTACTATCCCAATAATACTGAAGGTACGAGCACAAGCAACGACCACCTCTTCTTGGAACAACTCTACTTCCACTACGGTCGTTACCTCGCTATCAGTTCTAACCGTAAGGCGATTGCTGCTCCCAATAACCTTCAGGGTATTTGGAACGACCGTGCTTCAGATTCTCCCTGGAACTCTGACGTTCACACGAACATCAACATCCAGATGAACTACTGGCCTACGGAAATCACAAACCTCTCTGACCTCCACAAGCCTTTTGTCAACTTCATCATTCGTGGTGCGCAGAGTCCTGGTTGGAAGGAAGTTGCTACACGTTACAACGATGGTCACGGTTGGAGCACACTTACTGAAACTTCGCTCTACAACAGTATGAGTACTTGGGGTAACAACTACCTCGTAGCGAACGTTTGGTACACCAGTCACCTCTGGACACACTACCGCTATACACAGGATAAGGAATTCTTGAAGCAGGCATTCCCCGTAATGTGGAGCGCCGCAGAATTCTGGTTCCACCGCTTGATTGAAGACCGTGGTTATGATAGCGCTACACAGAATAGTGGCTACCGTGGCACAGCTTATTCATTTGAGCCCGACGGCACTTATGTAGCGCCCAACGAGTATAGTGCCGAACAGGATGCTCACAATAGCGAAGACGGTACAGCTCACGCTCAGCAGATGATTAGCTACCTCTTCCAAAACTTGAAGGAAGCCATTGATATTCTCGGTCAGGCAACTGTTGGTTTGACAGACGAGCAGGTTGCTACGCTCAACGAATATTTGGAAAAGACCGATAAGGGCTTGCATACTGAAGTTTATACCGCAAACTCTGCATTGAACAGCGGATGGACAAATCCCCGCAATGGTGTAAATCAAGGTGATATCATCCTCCGCGAATGGAAGTACAGTCCTTACGATGTAAGTAGTGATCCCAGTCACCGCCACATCTCTCACTTGATGGCGCTCTTCCCCATGGACCAGATTACTCCCGAAAGCCCCTACTTCGAACCTGCCGTAAACTCACTCAAACTCCGTGGTGATGCTGCTACAGGTTGGTCAATGGGTTGGAAGGTAAACCTCTGGGCACGTGCTCAAGATGGTGACCACGCACACCTTATTATTAAGAATGCGTTGAAGCACTCTACCGACTACGGCACAAATGCAGGTGCTGGTGGTATCTACTACAACCTCTTTGACTCTCACGCTCCCTTCCAGATTGACGGTAACTTCGGTGTATGCTCAGGTATCGCAGAAATGTTGATGCAGAGTGCTCACGGTTACATCAATATCCTGCCTGCATTGCCCACAGTATGGGAAAAAACTGGTACGATTACAGGTATGAAGGCTATGGGTAACTTTACTGTAGACTTCAACTGGAAGAATGGTAAGGCACAGCAGGTAACGATTGTAAGCCATAAGGGTGCTCCTCTTAAGGTGCGTTGCAACCGTGGTGCAAGAGATCTTGCTGAAGCGTTGATTACAGTAGACGGCACAGAAGTTTATGCAGAGGTTGAAAACGGCATTGCTACAATCCCCTGCAACGAAGGTCAAACTGTTGTTGTTGACTTCACTAAGCAGCGTGCTGTTGCTGTGAAGGTGTATGCTCCTGGTCAGCGTGCGACTACATTGGAAGCAGGTAAGAAGTATATGATTTACAACACTTGTTTCAATGGCAATGAAGACCGCACTGGTTTCCTCTATGACAATGGTTCTGGACTTGGACACACTGGGTCTCCTAAGGTAAAGCCCAGCGCACTCAAGACTACACTTGATGCTTACCTTTGGGAAGTAGAAACAACTGATGAAGCAGGTAAATTCTACTTGAAGGCTGCTGACGGTGGTTATGTAAATGCTACAGGTAAGACAGATAATGCTACCGCACAGGTGCTTTACATCCAAAACTGGAACACATCTACAGCTACAAAGGCTGGTGTGAAGAGTGAGGGTGAAGATGGCACGGTTGTTGAAAATGCAAACATTGGTGGTGATGTATTTACAATCAGTGGTACAAAGGTTGGAAACACAGGTTATGACTGTTGGAACGGTAATCCCAATACGTTTGCTAAATGGGAAAGTGCGCATCCCTTTGCTTTCTACGAAGTTGAAGAAGTTGAGGTAATGCTCAGCGATGCCTTCCCAAAACCTGGTAAGACGTATTACATCTATTGTGATAACGACACACGCCAGTACTTCTACAACGATGGCGGTACACTCAAAGTGTCTGAAAAGCGTACGGAGTGGAGTAACGAATACCTCTTCACTTGTACGTTTGACGGTCAGAACTTCCAGTTCAAGAACTTGAAGGGCAAGTATCTTGCACATAAGGCGCTTTCAGATAATGCACACAACTTTGAATTGAGTGCTTACCTTGATGGTGTAAACCTCAAGACTCCTGGTCTTAGTAGTCCTTACTTCGTAATGAAGAATGATGGTACGCTTGACCAATCAGCAAGTGGTACATACGATCCTGCAAGCACAGATTTCTCTACGGTCTACAAGTTTGAAGAATACAACTTCCCCGTAGATGGTGAAACCTATTACATCTATAGCGACACCTATTATAATAGTGAGTATGTGAACCGCTATATGTATGCAGACGGTAGCAGCTTGAAGTTGAATACTTCATTGAATGTCACTGATGCTTACAAGTGGACTTGTAAGATTGTTGACGGTAAGGTGCAGTTCCAGAATGGTGCTGGCAAGTATCTTGCACATAAGGGCATTCAAGATGCTGCTTATAACTTTACCCTCAACAAGAGCAATGCAACGCATGCTATTGCTGCAACGCTTTACTCTGATGCTGCAAGTCGCTACTTCGTAGTGAAGAACGATGGTTCTGCATTTGACCAATCTACTGGAACTTACAACCAAACAAGTGCAGACTGGTGTACAGACTTCGTCTTCATGCCCGTCAACGATGTGAAGGTGCTTGTAGTGAATGGTTCTAATCAATCAGATGCTCAGGCAACTTGGAATGGTGAAACAAAGGCGCTTCCTGCTTCATGGGTAATCACTCCTCAAACGGTTATCACGGATGCGACACTGAGCGTTACAGGCTCTGAAAACTTCACATTCAACGGTCTCTATGATGGTGCAACTTCATTGGGTGAAACTACTGAAATCGAGGCTCTCGATGGCAACCTCACGCTTACAGCGAAGTTGACTCCCTCGTTCTTCTCTGCTTCTACCGCTGAAAACGACCTTGTTCCTGTACGTATCCGTAACGTGAGAAACGGTGAATACACATTGCGCCTCAATGCAAGTGATAACTACACTGGACATGCGGTTAATTCAGGTAAGACTGCTTACGGTGAAAATGAAATTTGGTATCTTGTAGGTACTGACGAAAGTTTCAAGATTTACAACCGCGTAGCAGGTACTGGTCTCCACATGGTATTGGCTGGTACAGGTGGTGGTAGTGTTGCAAGCATGAACACAACCGCTACGAATGCTGATTTCTGCTTGGTAACAAAGGATAATGGTTATGCTATTTGTCCGAAGGCAAATACAGGTCAGAGTTTCAACATGCACGGTGGTGCTGGTAACGACATCAAACTTTATGGTGCAGGTGACGGCGGTTCTGTATGGGTTGTTGAAAAAATGGACGTAAACAATCTTATTACCCTCAATGTTGAAGTGGATCAGGTTTGGGAAAGCAGTCCTCGTGTAGCTGAATTGACATTCTCTGTCGATGGTGTTGCTGGGCAAACACGCATCCTCGGTAGTGTAGAAGGTCAGGCACTTTACCTTCCTTTGGGCGCAACCTACGAAGTCTCTTCAATGACTTATCGTGGTTATACTTACAATGGTTGTGAAGATAATGACGGTGTGCTTACAGCGTCTTACACTGCTAATGACGAACGCACATTGTTCTATACGCCTGGTGCTAATGGTCATCCCTACCGCATTCCCGCCATCGCAACGGCTCCTAATGGCGACATCTTCGCGATTTGTGACTTCCGTCCTTGCCGAGGCGATATTGGTAATGGCGACGTCGACATCGTTTGCCGTATCTCTTCTGATAATGGTGTAACATGGGATGATGAAATCGTGCTTGCTAACGGTGATGGTGGTAGCACCAATAGAATGGAAACAGGTTATGGTGACCCTGCTATTGTTGTTGACCGTGAAAGCAACAAGATTCTCGTGATGATGGTTGCTGGACGCACTGTATGCGGTGACAGTCGTTGGGATGCAAGCAAGATTGGGGTGAAGGATGCTGCTGCAGTAAACCGCGCTGCTCGTGTCTATGGTACACTCAACGAAACTACAGGTGAGTGGGAATGGACACAGCCCGAAGAAGTTACTGATGACATCTACAAACTCTTCCTTGACGAAAGCAACAATGCTACCGTAACTTCATACTTCATCGGTTCAGGTAAGATTTGTCAGAGCCGTGTAGTGAAGAAGGGTGAATACTATCGTCTCTATTGTTCTTTGTGGACACGCGACAATGGTAACCGTGTTATCTACTCAGATGACTTCGGTGGTTCATGGCACGTTCTCGGTACAATCAATGACCGTCCTGCTCCTAATGGTAACGAACCTAAGTGTGAAGAACTTCCTGATGGTACTGTGATTCTCAGTAGCCGCGTTGGTGGTGGCCGTTACTTCAATGTCTTTACTTTTGCAGACGATACTTACACTACTGGTACTTGGGGACAGGTTGCAAACAGCACAACTGTTCGCGACGGTAGTAGCCAGGGTACTAATGGTGAAATCTACAAGGTGAAGGCTATCCGTAAGGAAGATGGTCAGATTTGCGATGTGATGTTGCAGTCTGTTCCTGCTGGTCCTGCACGTACGAACGTTACGGTGTGGTACAAGGAAATGGATTATTCTACAGCCTATACTCCTGCAACATTTGCAGCTGATTGGAAGGTGGGTAAGAAGGTGAGCGATACAGAATCAGCTTACTCTACCATGCACCTCCAGGCTGATGGTCGCATCGGTTTCTTCTTTGAAGAAACTCCTGGTGGTTACACTATGGTTTACATTCCTTACACATTGGAAGACCTTACTGCTGGTGAATACAGCCTCTACACGGTAAGCAGCTCTATCGGTCAGTACGAAATCGGTACGTTCTACGCTTCTGAAGCTATGCAGATTCCTGAAGGCGTGAAGGCGTATGTAGCAGAGGAAACTCCTGTTATGGACGATAAGGACGCTGAAGGTAATGCAGTAGGTACAATCACTATGCGTGAGTTGGAAAATCTTATTCCTGCTAAGACGGGTGTTGTAATCCTTGGTGAACCCAACAACTATAAGTTTATGCCTTCTATCAGCTATGGCGCTGAAGTTGCAGGCAATATGCTTAAGGGTTGGGAAGGCAACAACGTAGATAGTCAGCTTAAGAGCGCAGTAGCACTTCCTACAGATGATACAACCAACTATGTACTCACCGTGATGAACAAAGTTGCTGGTTTCTACAAGAAGGATGCTGCCTTCAATGTGTACAACAACAAGGCGTACCTCAACGTTGCATCTAAGGCTGGTTCAATCCGTCTCCACTTCAACAACAACGATGGTACAACAGACATCCTTGAAGTGCCCACAGAAGCGCTTAACGGAAACGGTGAAATCTACGACCTCTCAGGTCGCCGTGTAGAAAAGGCTACGAAGGGCGTATTCATCGTGAACGGTAAGAAGGTGATATTCTAACGAGTATAGTGACTTAATAAACAATGACATATATGAAAATGAAAAAAGTCTATGCAGTTCCCGCGCTCGACATCCTCGAACTTGAAGGTGAACACCTCCTTAGTGGAAGCACCGGCAGTACAGATGTCAACATCAGTGATAAAGTAACTGATAAAGACGCGTCAATGACGAATAAGAAAGGTCCTTGGAACCACACTTGGGAATAATTCTCACAATGCATAATGAAAGCAGTCCTGGCATGCGTTGGGACTGCTTTCTTTTAGGTAGTAGGTGGTAGGTAGTAAGTAGTAGGTAGTAAGTAGTAGGTAGTAAGGTATTGCTTCTTCTATACAACTAAATCTTAAGGTGCTGATAGGTAAATAATTACACTTTAGAGGATTTTGTTATTTTCATCTCATTTTGGATTGGGCCAATTCGGTACTATATAACAAACGCTTATTTCAGGAGAGAAAACTCTATTGATTGATAAAATGTCTCACGCAGACTACTCAGACTTTCGCAGAAGCGCACACACTTTGTTTGTGCTTGCCATCCGGATGGTAGCGCAAGCGTAGCGTGCGCCTCTGCGTAATTCTCTACATAAGACTATTTCTATCCGCATGGTCTCTGCGTTTTCTGCGGAGTCTGCGTGAGAAACATAAAACTATTTTCTATACGCTAAAAACATCATCCTGCTGTTATATCCTATTTTTGTTTGCTTTAGGCAATGGCAACTGTCCGGTAAAAATATCTCACTCTAAGTTTGCAGAGTGAGCGACGCAGTCGCTTAAATAAAAAAAAGAAAAAGCTAAAAATTAGATAACTATAGATCGTTTTTTACCTTTGTTGTAGTAAGGAAGAATCGGTCTCCTGAAAAGGGAAACCAAGATTCTCACAAGATAAAATCTATTCTGCGTTTCGGCCCTTTCCAGCATAGTTGCAAAGACCAGATAGAAAGTCACGACTTAGAAGTCTTTTTAGAGTGTAGGCCCATACAACTATTGACCAATTCTTTAATGTATAATTGTAATAGAGCAAAAGTATGAAAAATTTATTCATTGGTATCGATTTCTCAAAGGAAAAGATTGATGTGACAATTATTACAGCGCAAGGACTTGAAGAATTGTCAGCACGCGTGTCTGAAATTTTCCCCACTACAATAAGTGGATACAACAAATTGATTCGATGGGTGAAGAAGAACTCTTTGGGTATAGAACAAGGAGCATGGTTATTTTGCGGAGAGAATACAGGTGACTACAGCAAGCCATTATGTAATTACCTCTATGGTAAAGGGTTTGATATTTGGATTGAGAATGCAAAATGCATCAAGGACGCTGCTGGTTTGAGACGTCTTAAATCAGACAGAGCAGACTCTGTCATGATTGCTGAGTATGCCATGAGAAATTACGACCGCGCTGAGATTTATGAACCTTTAAGTGAGTCACTTTCGCAATTGCGAGAACTCTTCTTGTATCGCCAGCAACTCGTTCGGCATAAGTGCGGTTTTCAAGTACGTAGGGGCGAGAAGAAACTTACAATGGAGAAGTCTTCGATAAAGACTGCTATATCTCAATCCGGGAGACGTATGATAAATATCTTGGATAAAGAGATAGAGAAGATAGAGAAGAAAATTGAGGAGTTAATAAAGGCAGATGAGGAAATCAAGTCTACTTATGAACTGATAACAACTGTACCAGGGATTGGTATGCAAAATTCCCTTTGTCTACTCATATTCACCCACAACTTTAAGCGCTTCAATTTGAATCCAAGAAAGATTGCCTGCTACTATGGTATTGTTCCCTTTGGACGCGACTCAGGCACGAGTGTTCATTCAGCACCACATGTGCATTATATGGCGAATAGAATGCTAAAGACTATGCTTACTCAAGCGGCTCTCGCATCAATCCGATTTTGCCCACTTGTTAAGGACTACTACAACCGTCTTATTAATCGTGGTAAGAAGAAACAAGTGGCGCTGAATAATGTGAAGAATAAACTCATACACATCGTCACCGCCATGGTGAAAAATAAGCAACCGTTTAACCCTGAGTATATCAATATCCATAAAATAGCGGCTTAATCAAAAATAATTGGTAAATAGTTTGGTCGGAAACATAGAAAGCGCAGAGTACGCAAAGACTATGCAGAGCATTTACCCTTTCTCTATAAAGGATTTCGCAAAGACATACATTGCTTCGCTCGTATGTAACCATCCGGATGGCAAAGCACAAGCGGTAGCGTGTGCGCCTCTGCGTATTTCTAT
>JAZTYI010000003.1:0-51716 GCA_045636885.1 Alloprevotella sp. | reverse complement strand
GAAAGGGCAAAAGCAATTATAAGAGTTTGAACTGCAATGCTTTTGCCCCTTCAGGGCGCAAATCCAAACATCCATAGACCCAGGGCGTTGCCCTGGTCTGGGTGCTTATTGGCCTTTCAGGCCGTTACTTCTCAAAAACTTTACCGGACACCAATAAAAAGATTTCTTGTGTCCTTTGTGTAATGGTTCTACGCTGACGGTGTGGGAGACGCCATGGAATGACGTCTCTACGTTTGCTGTATTTCTTGATGAACAGTAAGCTTTTTATTCTCACGCCCTCACAACCTCATAACCTCATAACCTCATAACCTTACATATATGAACAGCAAAACATTCCTCCTTTTAATCATGAGCGCTTGCACCGCATTTGTGGGTTGCTCATCAAGTGCAGAATCTGCAGAAGAGAAGACTATGCCCTATGATGGCATAATCAACAAACATCCTTACGTCGACCTGGGACTGACAGTGCTCTGGTCGCCCCTCAATCTCGGCGCCGATGCTGAATCCGATTGTGGTTATTACTTTGCTTGGGGCGAAGTGGATACGACAAAAGTGGAATTTACTATGGAGAACAGTGCCACGTATCAAAAGTTGTATGCTCGCGAAATTATTGCAAAGGTAGACTATGATGCAGCGCGCTATTATTGGCGTCACACATGGCGCTTGCCGACACAGGAAGAACTCACCGAATTGGTAGAAAAATGTGAGTGGACCAAGGACACAGTGGACAACCGCATGGGGTATACCGTTAAGGGACCCAACGGTAAAACCATCTTCCTGCCTGCTTGCGGTAAAAAGTTTGTGGAATTTGAGGCACCCGATTCATGCTCCCAGGATGGTTATTACTGGTCGGGTTCACACACTCGCGGACAAGTAGGTAAGGAAACCGCTTTTGCGCTGACCTTTGGTGTTGCAGACAGTGCTACTGTAGAAGAAGCACCCCGCTACACAGGTTTCTGCATCCGTCCCGTTTCTGACCGATTGGAGTAGGAGCGTGAAATGAGTTAGTCTTTTTTTATATAAAGCAACAGGCAAGTGCTCACGCACTTGCCTGTTGCTTTATATTGAATCTTGAATGTATGCTTTAAATCAACGCGAGGGTGTCGCTGGCAATCATGAGTTCTTCGTCGGTGGGAACTACTACTACCTTTACGCGGCTGTCTTCAGTAGAGATGATTTCTTCTTCGCCGAAGTTCTTGAGGTTCTTCGCTTCGTCGAGCTTCACACCGAGGAATTCAAGTCCGCTTACAGAATTGTAACGGATATCCCACTGGTGTTCACCCACACCTGCTGTGAATACGATTACGTCTACACCGCCCATGATGGCTGCGTATGAACCGATGTACTTCTTGATGCGGTGGCTGTACATTTCGAGCGCCAACTTCGCGCGTTCGTTGCCGTTGTCGGCAGCGTCCTTAACCTCACGCATGTCGCTTGAAACGCCTGAAATGCCGAGTACACCACTTTCCTTGTTCAAGAGGTCGCTCATGCGGTCAGCGTCATAGCCTTCTGCCTTCATGATAGCGAGCACTGCAGAAGCGTCGATGTCGCCAGAGCGTGTGCCCATCATCATACCTTCGAGGGGAGTGAGACCCATTGAAGTTTCGAAGCACTTACCGTCCTTCACCGCAGTGATTGACGCACCGTTACCGATGTGGCAAGTGATAATCTTGAGGTCTTCTACCTTCTGACCGAGGAATTCTGCTACGCGAGCCGACACGAAGCGGTGGCTTGTACCGTGTGCACCCCAGCGACGGATGTTATTATTTTCGTAATACTTGTAGGGAACAGCATACATGTAGCACTTTTCGGGCATTGTCTGGTGGAACGCTGTGTCAAACACAAACACCTGGGGAAGGTTGGGGAGCATGTTCTTCACAGCCTGATAACCCTTGAGGTGAGCGGGACTGTGAAGGGGAGCAAGGTCCATGTACTGCTTCCATTCTTCGAGCATCGCGTCAGTAACCACCTGGCTCTGTGTGAAGCGACCACCTGCCACGATGCGGTGACCTGCAGCAGAGATTTCGTCCAAGCTCTTGATGGCACCATATTCTGCGTTGAGCAGTGTGTCAAACATCAACTTGATACCTTCCGTGTGAGTGGGGCATTCGTGGTTGATAATCTTTGTTTCACCATTGATCTTTGTCTTCAAGAAAGAACCTTCAAGACCAATTTTTTCAATACCACCGGCAGCAAGAACAGACTGGTCGTCCATTTCGTACAACTTGTACTTGATAGAGGAGCTACCGCAATTGATTACGAGAATTTTCATATTGCTATAGTTGTTTAGTTATTTACGGGTGCAAAAGTACAAAAAAATACAGGCAATATGTAAAAGTTCGCCTGATTTATTTTCTCCAAAACACGAATCAGGCCAATTACGCCCAGGAATCAAGGGGAGTTATGTGGAAAATACTTGTTTGCCGTGAAACCGGACAGCGATAAAATAGTTAGTAGTGAGGAGTGAGTAGTGAGTAGTCCATGCGGAGGTGATACTCCGGACGGGTTACCTACTACTTACTACCTACTACTTACTACCTACTACTTACTACTTACTACTTACCTGGCGAAAAATTGTGACACTTTCCCCCTTCATTTTTCCTCATTTTTCGCCGAAAACTTTAACAAACATTAACACTCTACCTACTCACTCTCGCGCTAATGTCTATTTGCGGCGCCAGAATAAGTAACATTAAAAACCGGTTGTTTAACCTTGAAAAAACTAGGTAACTTATTTTTTGCCCCCAAAAATGGGTTTTTCGGGACAAAAAAAGTGGAGACAACCCTGATTTCAAGGGCTATCTCCACTTCCGTAACACAAAGATACAAAATTTCGGAGCGAAATGCAAATCCGTTAACACTTGTTAACACCAAAATTATTCTTCATTTTTTTGCATTTTTTGCCGCGAAAATCGTCTATGCTCTCACCTGTCCTTCGCCACGAATAAGCCACTTGTAGGTGCAGATTTCTTCCAGCGCCATAGGGCCGCGGGCATGAAGTTTCTGGGTGCTGATGCCGATTTCGGCACCGAGTCCGAACTGTGCACCGTCCGTAAACGAGGTGGGGGCATTGACATACACGCATGCGGCATCTACCAGACTTTGGAAACGACGGATGACCCCTTCGTCCTCGCTCACGATACACTCGCTGTGTCCCGATCCATAGTGAGCGATGTGAGCAATGGCGTCATCAATGCTCTCCACGGTGCGGATGGACATCTTGTAGTCCAAATACTCTGTGCCGTAGGCATCTTCGGGCATGCGCTCCAAAAGTTCTGCAGGATAGTGTCCTGAAAGTGCCTCAAAGGCGGGAGCGTCAGCATAAATAATGACGCGATGGTCGACCATCGGTGCACAGATTTCGGGCAGCGCCACCAGTTTCTGGCGATGAATGAGCAGACAGTCAAGGGCGTTGCACACACTTACGCGGCGCGTCTTGGCATTGACTACGATGCTACGGGCATAGTCATTGTTCGCCGTGGCGTCAACGTACGTGTGACACACGCCTGCCCCCGTTTCAATCACGGGAATAGTGGCCTCTGAGCGCACAAAGTTGATGAGGTTGCTACTGCCACGCGGAATGATGAGGTCCACCCATCCGCGCGCATGGAGTAGGGCGGTTGTAGCCTCACGGTCAGCGGGGAGCAGGGTGACAAGGCGCGGGTTGAGACCTTCGTCGGTAAGTACGTTTTCGATAAGACGCACAATGGCACGGTTGGAACTTTCCGCATCGCTGCCTCCCTTGAGCACGCAGGCACTTCCCGCCTTGAGGCATAAGGCAAAGACATCGAAACTCACGTTGGGGCGCGCTTCGTAAATCACACCTATAACGCCGAAGGGCACAGCCACCTTCTGCAACTGCAAACCATTGGGAAGAGTCTTTGCAAGTAGTTCCTTGCCCAGCGGCGAGGGTAACTTCGCTACGTTGCGCATATCAGCGGCGATGCTTGCCAAGCGCTCGGGGGTGAGCTTCAAGCGGTCGTACTTGGGATTGGTGGGCGACATGCGCTCAAGGTCAAGTTGGTTGGCAGAAAGTAGGGCGTCAACATTCTGGTCAATAGCTGCTGCTACAGCGAGCAGCACACGGTTGATATCGTCGGCCGAGCGTAACAGCAGGTCACGACTGGCAGTACGGATTTCTTGGAAAAGGGGAGTCAAGTCCATATATTATAATATGTATGGTGTAATGTGTATGTAAAAAAGAGTAGGTGATATGCGCCTCATCGCGTGAGGGTTATTTCCACCACCTCGGGCCATGCGCCAAAGCGGAAGGGGATGTTGGACCCCGCACCCGTGGAGACGATTAAGTGTTGTGCCCCCTGCTGGTAGTGTCCGCCCCACTCGTCGTAAATCCATTGGGCGGGAGAATGTCCTGCTACCTTAAATTGCATGGCGTGCGTATGTCCCGAGAGGGTAAGTCCGATGTGGGGATACTGGGGGAGCACCTCGCGGCGCCAATGGGTGGGGTCGTGACTGAGGAGCACGACGGGCGCTTCTTCAGAAATGTGTTGCATCGCCCGCTTCAAATCGCCGTAACTGGGGAAGGGCGGTCGCGCCACATTTTCTACTCCAGCGATAATGAGCGAGTCCGTTCCGCGGCGAATGATGCGTGCTTCGTTTTCCAGCAACTGCCACCCCATCTCGCGCTGCGCCCTTTGGAGTTGCACAATGCGCGCTTTACGCGCGGCAAGGTCTTTCTCGGGGTGATACGTCGTATAGTCGTGGTTGCCCATGATGGAGTAGACACCGTCCCTTGCACTGAGGCGCGCAAGGAGATGCTTAAAAGGCGTGAGTTCGTCGGGAGACGTGTTCACCAAGTCGCCTGTAAAGACAATCATGTCGGGGCGAAGGTCGTTTACTTGTCTCACCATCTTGTGAATGTAAGTCGTGTCGGTTCCGAAGGTTCCCAAATGCAGGTCGCTGATTTGAACTATCTTGTATCCCTCAAAACTTGCAGGCAGATTTTCTATCTTTACGCACTGGGGTTGTACCGCCAAGCGTTTCCACCCCCAAAGATATCCATAGAGCGCCATGCCGAAAGTGAGCAGACCTACGCATAGTCCAGTCCAGGCGCCAATCGTGGCACACATGGGGTGAAGCAAACCCAACAGTCGCCCTGCGAGTGCGAACACCATGAAGCATATTTTGGGCAAGCAGAAACAAAGGAACAAGCAGAAGGTAACCTTTAATACCCAATGGTTGGCATGGCCCGACATAAAGCACACGATGCCCGCAACGGTCAGCAACAGGGGCAACCAATAGAGAGCGCTCCACACGGGAGCGGCATTGCCACGCACATGCCCCCACCATATATATATGTCGGGCAGGAGGATGAGGCACAGTAAGACGATGGGAAGTAGGGGCATAAAGAATGCGTTAGATTTTTAGCAAGGTGCGGTTCGTGCAAAATTGCATATTTTTACCGACAGGACAAAGGTGGGGCGGAGAAAAGCAAATTTATGGGGCAGCAGTTATAGGGGGTGACGCATTAGGGAGTGGAACAGTGCTTCAATGGAGGGCGTTGCAGCGTCAAGCGTTACCCTTGCTTCCCGCCTTCGTAATGGGTGATGGTAAAGGGTTTCTTTGTACCGACAACGGTGATGATATCAAAGCGAATAGGTTGGTCAAGATCGTGGTAGTGTAAATAATGACTGGCAGCGATGCGGAGATGCTTGAGTTTTTCTTCGTCAATGGCTGAAATCGCTGGGAGGAAATCTTCATTTGAGCGCGTCTTGACTTCTACAAAAATAATTTCGCCATACCACTCGGCAATGATGTCAAGTTCAAGATGCCCGTAGCGCCAATTCCTGTCAAGCAATGTGTACCCTTTGCGAATGAGGTAGCGACAGGCTTCTTCTTCGCCGATTTGACCGAGGAGGTTGTGGGTGGCCATGTGTAAACGGTATTTGTTGGGATGTTAACGGAGCAGAGGGTACCTGCAAGGTGTACGTTCTTCGCTACTGGACTTAAGCGATAAGTGTGAGCACGTAAATCGTAGCAACTACTTGCAAGATGAGGATCACGGGGATGCCGATGTAGAATTTCTTGTGCTGCGTCTTATGGCGCCACACCTGTAGGCCCAACCATGCCCCAATGCTTCCGCCAATAATGGCAAAGAAAATAAGTGTTGCTTCAGAAATGCGCCACTTGGCATTCTTAGCCTTCAGTTTGTCTATACCATAGATGATGAAGGTGAGGAGATTGAGTGCTAAAAAACAATAGAAAATGATAGGGAGCATAAGTGGAGCGTGAATTAGGTAATAGAGGTGATGTGAAGTGCTTCTCTCGTGCAGCGCGGTATCTTCTTGACCACTTCGTTATAACTATGGCGGATGAGTTCTTGGATGAGCGAGTCGGAGAGGGTGCCGTAAAGGTTGAGTTGGTTCCAGTGCTTTTTGTTCATGTGCCAGGCGCCTGTGATTTCAGAGTGTCGGTCGCGCAGTTCTATGGCGTAATCAGGATGGCACTTGAGCACAAACCACTCGGTGCGCTCCAGGTCGAGCATCGCAAAGATGCGCCCTCCGATGCGAAAGGCAAGGGTGGTTTCGTCAAAAGGGAAGTCCTCAGTGGCGAAGGGTAGGGAGAGGCAATATTCGCGTACAGTTTCGATGTTCATGGCGTTGAGGTTGTTTCACTTTATGACGACGTGGTTTCTGCAACGAAAGTACAAAGTTCTTGTCGGATGTCAAAGTTTCAACCATAGTTTTACGTCAGAAATTTCCTATATCTGGCGATTGGCAACTATTGTAATCTCAAATTTAGTACACTCTGGCAGAAAAACTGACAAAATGGCATGCCTTTTTGAAAAAATATTCTGCAAAAAGATAGATAAGGCGATTTTTGGCACGGTACTTGCTTAGTATAGGGTGTCGACAATGACATCACTTAGAATATTAACAATTAAAACACATAAAACTATTATGGGAAAGATTATTGGTATTGACCTCGGTACAACAAACTCTTGTGTATCTGTATTTGAAGGTAACGAACCCGTTGTAATTACTAACGCTGAAGGTAAGCGCACTACTCCTTCTATCGTAGCTTTCGTAGAAGGCGGCGAACGCAAGGTGGGCGACCCCGCAAAGCGTCAGGCTATCACAAACCCCAAGCGCACTATTTATTCTATCAAGCGCTTCATGGGTGTAACTTTTGACCAGGTAGCGAAGGAAGTGTCTCGCCTGCCTTACGACGTAGTGAAGGGCGAAAACAACACTCCCCGTGTTGCTATCGACGGTCGCAACTACACTCCCCAGGAAATCTCTGCAATGGTGCTTCAGAAGATGAAGAAGACTGCTGAAGATTACCTCGGTCAGGAAGTTACAGACGCTGTAATCACCGTTCCCGCTTACTTCTCTGACTCACAGCGACAGCCAACAAAGGAAGCAGGTCAGATTGCTGGTCTTAACGTACAGCGTATCGTGAACGAACCTACTGCTGCTGCGCTTGCTTACGGTATTGACAAGGCGCACAAGGATATGAAGATTGCTGTCTTCGACCTTGGTGGTGGTACGTTTGATATTTCTATCCTCGAGTTCGGTGGTGGCGTGTTTGAAGTACTTTCTACAAACGGTGACACACACCTCGGTGGTGACGACTTTGACCAGGTAATCATTGACTGGCTCGTTTCTGAATTTAAGGCAGAAGAAGGCGTTGACCTCTCACTCGACCCCATGGCAATGCAGCGCTTGAAGGAAGCTGCAGAAAAGGCGAAGTGCGAACTCTCAAGCTCTAACGCTACAGAGATTAACCTCCCCTACATCACAGCAACCGCTTCTGGTCCCAAGCACCTCGTGCGCAACTTGACTCGTGCGAAGTTCGAACAGCTCGCTCACAACCTCATCCAGGCTTGTAAGGTGCCTTGCGAACAGGCGCTCCGCGACGCTGGTATCTCAAAGTCTGAAATCGATGAGGTAATCCTCGTGGGTGGTTCTACTCGTATCCCCGCTATTCAGCAGCTCGTTGAAGACTTCTTCGGAAAGGCTCCTTCTAAGGGCGTAAACCCCGACGAAGTTGTGGCAGTTGGTGCTTCTATTCAGGGTGCTATCTTGAACAAGGAAGAAGGTGTGGGCGACATCGTGCTTCTTGACGTTACTCCCCTCTCAATGGGTATCGAAACGCTCGGTGGTGTGATGACAAAGCTCATCGAAGCAAACGCTACTATCCCTTGTAAGAAGAGCCAGGTGTTCTCAACTGCTGAAGACAACCAGCCCGAAGTGACCATCCACGTACTCCAGGGTGAACGTCCTATGGCTGCGCAGAACAAGTCTATCGGCCGCTTCAACCTCGCAGGTATCGCTCCCGCTCGTCGCGGTGTACCCCAGATCGAAGTTACGTTCGACATCGACGCCAACGGTATCCTCAAGGTTTCTGCAAAGGACAAGGCTACAGGTAAGGAACAGACCATCCGCATTGAAGCTTCTTCTGGTCTCAGCCAGGAAGAAATCGACCGCATGAAGGCTGAAGCTGAAGCAAATGCAGAAGCTGACAAGAAGGAAGCGGAACGTATTGCGAAGATCAACCAGGCTGACTCTATGATTTTCCAAACTGAAACTCAGCTCCAGGAACTCGGCGACAAGCTTCCTGCTGATAAGAAGGCGCCCATCGAAGCAGCACTCTCTAAGCTCAAGGATGCACACAAGGCACAGGACGTAACTGCCATCGACGCCGCCATCGCTGAACTCAACACAGCATTCCAGGCAGCAAGCGCAGAAATGTACAGCCAAGCAGGTGCACAACCCGGTCCCGACGCTGGTTTCAACGCCGGCGGTGCCGACCAAAGCGCTTCACAGAAGCCCGGCAAAGAAAACATCCAGGATGCTGATTTCGAAGAAGTGAAGTAATTTCTGATTTTATCAATATAACGAATAACAGCGTGCAACTCTCAAATGGGTTACACGCTGTTTGTTTTATACTTACGCTTCCGAAATGGAAATTAAATAGGCAGATACCTCAAACTTTTCTACGACACTAAACACTCCTCGTAAAACACGATAGCAATGCCTTCCACTCAAAAAGTCTACAACCTCAACCGCTTCCTTGAAGCACAGGAACGCGACTACGCCACCGCCCTCCATGAAATTCAGAACGGTAGAAAGGTGAACCACTGGATTTGGTACATTTTCCCTCAGCGCAAGGGACTTGGACACAGCCACAACTCTAAATTCTACGCACTCGATGGCGTCGACGAAGCCCGTGCCTACCTGGAGCACCCCATCCTGGGCGAACGCCTCCGCACCATCTGCCGTGCGCTCCTCACTCATGCCGGCAAGCGCGACATTGAGCAAATCATGGGCAGTCATATCGACGTCATCAAACTCCAGTCGTCCATGAACCTCTTCAACAAGGTAGCGCCTGGCGAGGTGTTTCAACAAGTGCTGGATGCTTTTTTCTAAATAATCTACCCTTCGCACAACACTAACCCACAAGAAAATCCTAACTTTGGGGGAGCAAATCTAAAAGGCGGTACTTCGTATGCTTGCGACCACCTTTTATACAACCACAAAAACACTTTAGCTGCACCACTTATGACTACAGAGAGAGACGAACGCGTTATTCATCAACTCCTCCAATTAGCGAATGATTTCTGTTACATTCCTCACGCCGACGTCAAACTCGGGCAGAAATTATTGACGCTTCTTCCTGAACTCAATGAACTCATGATTGTCTCGTTAGACACTTGGTTTGACACGGAGGGAAAAGAATTTTCTGAGGACCATCGTCGCAAGACCGCCCTACGCTTTTGCTTGACGTTGGGAGTGGGTGCGGCATGGTTTTTCATTCAGCATAAGGAACCGATTGACGCACGTTCGCTGTTCGACCTCATGGCAGCGCCCCGCGGAGAGGATGCTATGGATGAATATATCGAAGACGCTGTAGGCCTTTGGTTTACGGGCGATTCCGACAAGCATTCTCAATGGTTAGTCCTTTGCTACTGTTGCTACGATATCGCATGTGAGCATTACGACCTTTCAGTGGCAGAGGAGAAATTTCAAGCCTGCCTCTCCGCCATGTATGTGGGGGCGCTGATTGGTTTTGGAATGATCCGAAAGAACTGCACCAAGGCAAAATATGAGGGAGACTTCTCGTGGGGAAAGGATATCTGGAGTGGCATTATTAAAGACAAGCGCCAGTCCACACAAGCGATCTTGGAAAAGTGGACCATCAAGTGCTTAAAGACGGGACTCCCCATCGGGGGCAACTTAGTCTCACTCCCCAAGGTAGATTCCCATGAGCATCAAGTGGAGTGTTACCACCAACTCACGCTCGATGGAGACCCAGCCATTCAAGTCATCTTCCACATTGACGAGAGCGTGCCCCGTTTGGTCAGCATCATGCCACGCATCGACTCTTCGCGCACGCACTACCTTTGTGTGGACAAGGTGTTTGAACACGAAGGAGGGGCGGAAGCCACCATCCGCGCTCACTTCTTGGACGATCCCTCTACGCTGGTAACGTTTTATGACACGGAGTATCTGAAAAACCGCGACCAGTATTTCGAAGGACAGTGTTATGTGTTCGACCTCTACGCCATCGCCTACAACGCATCTATCGTTTCACCGTCAAGTCGTTCTCCCCACATGGAGGGCGAACAACCACTTCACTCGTTCCTGCAAATTGACAGTCCGCACCCCGAAATCTGCCGTTTCAGAGCGCCCATCCAAGCTATTTACAACGAATTTGACTTCGCCGAACCGTCGTTCTACGAAGTGGAAGTGGGCATTCCTTATCGCAATTTCCGCCACGGCAAGAAGCACGACCTCTCGGTATATATCCCAACGTTTCAAATTCCTGACGGTGAACAGCGCCTGACTCCAGGAACCTCCATTGAGGGCACACTGATCATGATGGGAAAGATGCGCGTGCAGGTCAATTTCAACGAGCGACCTTGCACAGAGGTGCGCTCCTTCACTCCGCTTACTCAACGAGGAGTTTCCCGACGTTTTACACACAAGTGCAAGGCGGCTGATGTGGGTCAGGAGATGAACGAAGCAGAACGTTTGGATTTTGCCAAGAAGGTGATGAAGCAATTCATGGGTCCCGAGATTGAACCAGCGTACGAAGCAGAGGGGCCCGACTTTATGGCAACGCGCCACCGCTGTATGTGGATTAAGACGGACGAAGACTATACTGCCGCAGAGCGCTTTAAGACGGAAGACATCACTCCGGGGTTGGAGCACTATTACCAAACGGGCCACCTTCCCGTCATGGTTTATGTCTCGCTTTATGATGAGCAGGGCAACCCGTGTCGTTGGCAGAAAGGAGGTTCTTATACGGCGCAGTTGCATTACGGTTCTATGCTTCCCGGACAACGTATGCAACCACGCGAAGCATACAAACATGGGATGCTTACGCAAATCCTTTTCGAGGCCTTCCAAAGTCTACACATCTTCCCGCTCAGTCAGGTCATTCACAAAAACCTTCATTACACCTCGCCCAACCTCACCGACCCCATCATCACGCGCGAGGAATTCTTAATCCATATCCAAGGGGTGTTTGATGCCAACCGCTACTCGCCCGAAGGTCGCATGCAGGCATCACTCCATGTGGACGAAAACACGGGACTTCCCTACCTGCAACTGACCTACCCCGAAGGTTTCGTCGATCGTGTAGACATCGAGTCGGAACATAACCTCATTACGGAAATCCGTATCAGCAATGTGAAGCGAGGGAAGAAAGAAACAAAGTAAGGTTGTAGGGTAAGGTCGTAAGGTTATGAGGTCTTAAGGTTTTAAGGCCATGCGGACTTTAATGACCTTAATATCCCTAAAGACCTTACGCCCTGCAAAGCTCCTCAAAACCTCATAACCTTAAAACCTCACCTTATGAAAATCCCTGGAGTAAGTTTTTCCTGGAAGCGCGCCTTGGGCATCTCCGAGGTGAAGCGCAAAATTTCGAAAAAGACGGGCATTCCCCTCACCAAGAGCGGACTGGAACGCAAGATTGGTTCTGCCATTATTAAGGCAATTTTTAAGAAATAGTTCGCGCACGCTCGTTCGCTAATCAGTCACCTGAAATGATTACTCAAACCTCCTTTCAACTCTCGCCCAAGCGCCGTGGATGCCACCTCATTACGCGTGAGGTGATGGAGCATCTGCCCCGTCCGTTGCCCCAGGTGGGAATGCTCAACCTCTTTGTGCAACACACCTCATGTGCACTCTCTATCAACGAGAATGCCGACCCCGATGTGCGCACGGACATGAGCAAAATCATGGACCGCCTCGTGAGAGAGGGCGAACCTTATTACGACCACACGATGGAAGGTCTCGACGACATGCCCGCCCACGCCAAAAGTTCGCTCTTTGGCGTGAGTCTCACCATCCCCATTACTAATGGGCGCCTTGCGCTCGGAACGTGGCAAGGCATCTACCTCTGCGAGTTTCGCGATTATGGCGGTGCGCGCAAAGTGGTGGCAACAATCTACTCGTAAACGCTCAAGTCCTAACCTCCAAGTCAGTCTTCATTATGCTTCAGTCTATGCTCATCGTTGGGGCAGGCAGTTTTGTTGGCGGCTCCCTCCGATTCCTCATTTCTCATGTCATGAAACCACTCTGCTCGGGCGGTTTTCCGTGGGCCACACTTTCCGTAAACCTCATCGGCTGCCTCCTTTTCGGCTTCATCTACGGATTGTTTTGCCGTCAGTCATCCCCCGCAAGTTCGTGGTGTCTGCTACTTACGACAGGGTTATGCGGTGGGTTTACCACCTTCTCCACCTTTGCTTTTGAGGGACAACAATTATTACATAACGGCAACACCTTTGGATTTATCGTCTATGCCACAACAAGTGTGCTCGCTGGACTGCTTCTCGTGTGCCTCGGAATGTGGATCGCTAAGTAATTATTGAACAAAAACAATGTACCAAAAGTTTATCATTAACCAAGACGGAGTTCTGAAATTCGGACGCGTATATATGCACCGCGACCTCCTCGCGTGGAACGAAGATTGTCCCTACGGCGGAGGCCTTTGGAAAATTGATGAAAGCCGTGGTGCCATCCTGCTCTATGGTCGCTCATTTGACTTTGGTCCGCCTGACTTCAGTGGACTCAAGCGCATTGATTGGAGCGCCCTCGGAGGCAAACCTCGCCCCCTCTTCTTCCTGCCTCGTTGGCCCAACGAAGATTACCTTGAAACAATTAATTAGGTTACAATATAGTTGGTCATCCATATCGGGGTGGGCGCTTCACGTTGATGAGGTTGAAGGTTATATGATAGTCTTTTTCTTAGGTAATAATATAGCAGTTACTTGCGTGACCTTTGGTTGTCCACAAATAATCCTAACCCAAAAGATTTTTGTGCTCTTAATATTTTAGTCACTAATGGACACTAATTTTCACAAATGCCTTGCGGGGTATATATGACCGGATGGATATTAGAAAATTAGTGTTCATTAGTGGCTCCAAATAAAACAAACGAGTCTTTATGGACAACACCTATATTATTCCCTTTTCTTATGTGAAAAATGACGAAAAATGAGAAATAATATTGGTGTTAACAAGTGTTAACGGATTTGCATTTCGCTCCAGAATTTTGTATCTTTGTATTACGGAAGTGGAGATAGCCCTTGAAATCAGGGTTATCTCCACTTTTTTTGTCCCGAAAAACCCATTTTTGGGGTCAAAAAATAAGTTACCTAGTTTTTTCAAGGTTAAACAACCGGTTTTTAATGTTACTTATTCTGGCGCCGCAAATAGACATTGTCGCGATGGCGAGTCGTTAGAGTGTTAATGTTTGTTAAAGTTTTCAGCGAAAAATGACGAAAAATGAAGGCTGGAACTGTCACAATTTTTCGCCATGGTAAGTAGTAGGTAGTAAGTAGTAGGTAGTAAGTAGTAGGTAAACCATGCGGAGGTGATACTCCGGACGGCGCTCTCCCCCTGTTTATAGGGGGAGGGGACCAGCTCTGCTGGTTGAGTAGTTAGAAGTGAGTAGTTAGAAGTGAGTAGTTAGAAGTGAGTAGTTAGTAGTTAGTAGCATGCCGTGCGGTGTAAATCTTGCACCCCCTCACCACTTTGTGGTCCCCTCCCCCTATGAACAGGGGGAGAGCGCCGTCCGGACTATTATTCCGCATGGACTACTCACTACTAACTATTTTTTCGGGGATAATATAGCTGTTGACCTTGGTTGAACCTTCATACTGCAGGTATCTCCGCTCAATTCTCAAGAGTGGAGATGTAGTATGGATCTCGGTGCCCCGATGTTATCAGCAAGTCTTAAGTGCGACACTACCTATTTTAACAAAAACCGCCTATTCCACTCGTGAGGGGAATAGGCGGTTTTAATAGGCAAGTTTACATGGTAGCCAACAGAAGGTAATAGATGGTGGCGTCTGGGATACTATAGTCCTTTTTTAGAATTTCATGCGAGTAAGATGGTCGTTCATAACTGCTTACGCACAAAGGGAGCAAAGGTACCCGAGATGGTTAAATTTTTAAGAAATAGTAGTCGCTATAAAGAATAGGACGAATCACCTTTACGAACCAGTTCGTGAAGGGGTTATAGCAACAAAGGCAATTTTTTAGTGGCATACCGTTAATTATGGTGTCACAAGTGACGATATTATTGATCCCGATTAGGGGATTCGATGAAAAATCACTATATTTGCAACGTCACCTTTATTTATCCACAAACTAACACACATTTTTTAGCCTATGAAGCATAGCGTATAGTTGATACGCACACTTTAAACATATTGGAAAAGCGTTTTAGCTTTATTCTGTCTACCTAAAAGTTTGGCGACTATATAGATATTGACACGAATATAGCAAAATGCTCACGCTACATGCGTGGGCTTTTGGTTATTCTGTCAATTAGGTAACGCCAAACACCTTAGGTAGAGAATACACTAAAAGTTCCGCGCTTTTTTGTGTGCGTATGTCTCAAGGAGTTTAGGAACAACAGCGCGTCCAAAAAACATCATGTGAGTAGGACAATCAATCATCATTTTTATAAAAATCCTTATGAACACTTTTACCAATTTTATTAAATCAGCAGTTGTTCTGTTTATAGCAACAACCATCGCAACACCATCTACGGCACAGATACATTTTGAAAATAATCAAAGTCTTGACCTCTGGAGCATTCCAGGTTCATTGCAATGTGATGGACACGCAAAGCTCTTCCTCTCTAATTGCTATGATGGATCGGACGTGACTTACTTCAGATTATTAGATGAAGAGATGCAAATAGAAAGAGAGTTGTCATATACTGCTCCCATTCTCCAACGGAAAACCAAGACTGTATATCAAGAAAGAATGGCGAATGGATACACCGAGTCTATAGACACATTAGATTACGGTTATAGAGAGCAATGGTTGCCAGGGAAAAGTTTCGCAGAAGTATTTGAGTATGTTGACGGCATGCTTGATTGCTCTAAAGAATCTTGCATTATCAAAGATGGACTTTACTTTTTACCAGAATGGCGTGTAGATGTCCCCACAATATATGACACTTTTGTACAAGAGAGTGGATTAGTATATTATCCTAGCAATGGTAGAATTGTTGCAGGTGTATGCACACGTAAAATAGCATTTTCGGATCAATGGGTAACTGTTCGTGAAGAGGTAGACGAATATGAGTTCAGTCTTCAACCCTATTGTGTGTACTATGATAATCATGACGAAAAATCATTACGATACGACGATGTTTATCTTTCTCAAAACTTTTTTAACAGCGATGATAAGTATGAGTTTATCGTTAGTAAACTTGAACCAGAGGAGGTAGTTGATACAACATACACTGATTACGTATCTGATTTTTATGGTGAATACGAATATGCTTACGAACGTGTGATTACTTATAAGACAGAGTTTATTTGCAGAGGATTTAATGTAATCAATGAAGATGGCGATATAATTTATACATTTAATACACCAGATGATCCATGGGAAGGTCCTCATCTCTTTACCATTAACGGGAAGAATTATGCTTCTATATCTGATACTGATTACTCAGATGAGGATAACCCCATTGATTACACTGACATCTACGAAATCAACAACCAGACCAACTCCATCCAGAAAGTTCAGCAACTGAGTGGCATCAGCATTCAACCGCGCACACCTCATCGCAACGAACCCATCATGGTTGAATTGTTAGATAAGGCGGCGGATAAGAATCTTGAAGTTGTCGTTACCTCCGCTAATGGTCGCGTCGTAGAGCGCACTGCCTTGCGCGCTGGAAACAAGAGCATTCGTTTGAACACCTCACGTATGGACGCAGGTCTCTACAACGTAACAGTTCTTAAGAACGGACGAAAGGTAGAAAATGCCAAGGTGATTGTGCGTTAAACTTTATACAACAGAACTTAACCCAATAGTTCCAATCAAGTAGGAGGATTACATTATTGTATTCCTCCTACTTTCGTTTGGGAAGTATTGCTTCTTCTATACTAAAACCTTTCTCTCTCAGTTTAGAGGGGAGGGGGGGGAGGAGTGTAATGCACACTCAACTTCTACATAACCCAATATAACTTCTTCTAAACAACAAATCCCCATTATTGACAAACAAAAATGTGACATGACAATGGATGAAATTTTGTTACATTTAAGCACTACATTTTTTTATTGTTTTTCACATTTTTCAAGGTGAAACTTTAACATAAATTAACGTCCCTGTCGCTCGAAATCGTGATAATATCTAATCTTGTCGAAACGATAAGTTACTTTGTAGCGTCGAAAAGTAACCTTATAAAAACGGTAATACTTATTTTTCGGGCAAAAATAAGTAACCTTGTGAATGAAAAAAGTGGAGATATCCCTGTGTTTATGGGGTATCTCCACTTTCGTAGTACAAATATACAAAATTTTTCTTCGAAATGCAAATCCGTTAACACTTGTTAATACCACTTTTATTTTGCTTTTTTTCTTCATTTTTCGGGTCGCAATAAGTGGTGTTGGAAAGACCATTTTTTATTTCTTCGCCCAAGTATTTGCCAGCACCACGCAGATGAGGGTAACAAGAACGAAGATGGGAGTGGCGACGATGCTGATATACGGATTGCAGCATAAAACTAATACGAAGCCTGCGGAGAGGAGCAACTGCAGCGCTATGATGAGGCGCAGGCGCTTGATGTTATACTGCGCGCGCTCCTTTTCTGATGCGGTGTTGTATCCCGCAATAAGGTTATCTCCTTTACCGAAATACACCACGAGGGCGAGCAGGAGGAAGAGGGCGGATAGGGAGTAGAGGATAAAGTTTTCCATACTTGCTTTATTACTTTAAACTTAGATTACTTCAGCGCTTTTCCGTCCGAGAAAGCCTTACCCACTTGCGCACCAAGGGCATGATAGGCATGGTTAATGGGATTGTAGGTAATAAGCGCCATCTTGTCGAGGTCTGGTTTACCATCCGCACCGAGATATTGCTCATCAACCACGATGTTCACGATTTCCGCCACGATGTAATAGCCCTCGTCGCTCACATCAATCTTCTTGACGATGCGACATTCAAGAGTCATGGGGAAGTCCGTGAATACGGGAGCATTAACATGCTCACTCTTCACTGCCGTCCATCCCGCCTTCTGCATCTTCGCGGAATCGTTTTTCGCACTTACGATACCCACAAAATCAGCTGCCACCATGGTGTCACGCGTGGCGAATGCCACGGTGAAATCTGGGCAACGGTCAAGGTTCTCAGTAGTGGCATGCGCTCCCATTGAGATCATGATTTCCTTCATGTCCCACTGACCGCCCCAAGCAGCGTTCATCGCATTCAGGGTTCCGTCTTCGTTGTAAGTTCCTATGATTAAAACGGGCTGTGGAAGCATCCACGCTTTGGGTCCAAAGTTTTTCATAAAAATAAGGTTATGAGGTTAGAGGTTATGAGGTTATAAGGTGTTAGGTTATGAGGTTTTAAGGTTATAAGAGGTTAGGAGTAAAATCATTGTTATCTGAAGCGCACTACTGACGCTGAAAGCGTCGCCGCTCAGTAACTGCGATTAGCATTATTTACTCAATCCAAATTTTCAAGCATCAAGAAGTTTCTCAAATGCAGATGTGTGACACCATTATCGTCACTGCGAGTCACTCCTGGAGTCATTGATACGACATATTTGGGATAATTGTCTTTTATCTTATGCAGATTACCAAATTCGCGTTCTCTGGTTTCATCATTCGCAATTAGATATGCAGCCTGAACGTATATTCGTTGGGAACCTGCCTTCTTTGTACAAACAAAATCTATTTCTCCCGCTTGTAACTGACCGACATTGACCTTATATCCTAATCTGATTAGATGCTGATAGACAATATTTTCGACAACCTTTTCAATGTCGCCTTCACGAGTTCCCTCAGTTTGAGCATTTCTGAGTCCGTGATCTTCAAAGTAAAACTTGTCATTACTTTCAAAAAGACGTTTGCCATGAATATCATATCGGTTTACCTTATGAATGATGTATGCATTCTCAAGGTATTGAGTATAATCGATAATCGTATCTGAAGAAACGTTAGTACCCTGGGATTTCATATATTTGGAGATGCTCGAAGCTGATATTATCTTACCAATATTGTCTGCAATAAAGTTGGTCAAATTCTCCAGGAATGAAACATTGCGGATATTGTTTCTAGATATAACATCTTTTAAAAGAACGGTGTTCAAGACATCCTTTTGATACTCCATAGCATCATCTTCATCCAGTCCCATTTTAAGCAAACCGGGGAGACCACCGAACTGAATATACTTGGTCAAGGCTTCGTCTCCGTCGTTCAAATTATGGAACAGCAGAAACTCTTTGTAACTTAAGGAATGTACATAAATTTCTTTGTATCGTCCACCAATAATCGTACTGAGTTCATTACTCAACATTTTCGCATTGCTTCCAGTAACGATAACCTCTGCGTCAGGTTCAGTGATATAACTTCTGACGCTGCGCTCAAATTCCTCAATCTCTTGAATCTCATCAATGAGGATATAGTTCATCTTACCCGTTTGGTAATGTGCATCTATATGGGTGTTCAGGTCTTGATAGTTCTTAATGTGATCAAAAGCCTTCTTCTCCTTGTCTATATAGATGATATTATTATGCTCATCTTTAGCTTTAATGTCACGAACCATTCTCAACGTATAACTCTTACCTACACGCCTCTGCCCTGTCAAAACTATAATAGTATCCTTACCAAGATATTTCTCTATCTTGTCCAAATAATGCTGTCTAACTAATACTCCCATATCGTTCATAATTGATAACACCAGCAAAGATAAGAGTTTTGTCGATTATAAACGATAAAACATGTTGAATATTTATTATTATCTTCTATAACATGGGAATAATAAACAGTTACCGACCCCAGATAATGAAAATGACCTCAGCGTCATTCCTATATCATAATCCTCATGAGGACCTGCGCCACAACTACTTCTTCTTTCTATCCCAATATACCTGCAAAAGTGTGAAGCCTACACTCATCGCGGCACCTTGGAGAGCGGCGGCGACAAAGTCAAAAGCATCTTTGCTTATCCATTGCCACAAGAGGTCGAATGCCATGAAGATGGGGACTAAAATAAGGGCAAGCAATACGTACTTTATAATTTTCTTGTTCATGATTTTATAAAGTTATGAGGTTATAAGGTTACGAGGTTATAAGATGTTTGGAGTGATACCATAGTTATTTATAATAGCACTCCGCTCAGAAACGGGAAGTACCGTCCTGTGGAGAACGTAAACCTATTTCAGCAATTTTCGTTCACTATCGTTTTCAAGGACACGCATCTGCTGAATGGCTATCTGGTTCAGTTTTATCAAACGGTCGGATTGCGGCATGCCTTGATCAATGAATACAGCATTGAGGTTCTCCATATTTGAAAGACAAATCAATTCGTTGATTGAGGCATAGTCACGAATGTTGCCTTTCAGTTCAGGATTTTCGTCACGCCACTGTCGGGCTGTTTTTCCGAACATCGCCACGTTAAGCACATCTGCTTCTTCGGCATAGATAATGTTTGCTTGGGCAGGCGTCACCTCATCAGGGATTAGGTTATGCTTGATAGCGTCGGTATGGATGCGGTAATTGATTTTTGACAGTTCTCGCTTTGCACTCCAACCGATTTGCTTTTGCTCCTCAGCTTTGAGTCGGTCAAATTCTTGAATAAGATATAGTTTGAATTGTGGTGAAACCCATGTAGCAAACTCAAAGGCTATATCCTTATGAGCATACGTTCCTCCATAACGCCCTGCTTTGGCAATTATACCCAATGATTGGGTTCTCTCCGTCCATTGCTTCACTGAAAGCACAAAGCGATTGAGACCAGCTGCATTTTTTATTTCCTCGAATTCGGGGGAATTAAAATTGGGATTGTACATTTCTTCCCAAATCCCAAGAAACTCTATTGTATTTTTATTACGCAACCATTTTTCTATGAGTGACAAACCATTCTCAATAGGTCGCACCATATCAGTCAATGAAATATAGTCCCTCTCATTAACTGTTACTATAGAAATTGAAATATCTTTTACAATAATCTTAGCCATAATCCTATTCATCTTTTTAGACAACAAACTTTCAGGAAGTATCCTAACAAGAAATTCGTCTCATTCAAATTTATTGTCAGGCGTTGCGAAACTCAGTTTTACCAGACGGGGCACTCCGCAAGGTCCTTAAAACCTCAAAACCTCAAAACCTTAAAACCTCACGAGCTAACAACCTCACGACCTACTCCACCACCTTAATCTTACCCAAATCGCGGGGCTTGGCTGCAGGCGCTTCGTCGGGATACCCTACGGCGAGGAAGTAGCGGAGTTTGTAGCCGGGGGTGAAACCTAATTTGTCGAGGTAGGGTTTTGCGGACGCGCTGGAGTTCATAAAGATGGAGGGCGCCGCCATGATGCAGGTGCCGAGTCCGAGTTCTTGCGCCGCAAGGCACATGTTTTCACCCATGAGTCCGACATTGATGAGCGTCATGCCCAGTTCATCATCAGGACATGCCACAGCGATGAGCGCCATAGCGTTGCGGAAGGCATTGCGAAAACCGGGTGCATCGCTATTTACGAATTGTGGCATCTCCTGCTTCATCAATTCGGTCACTTCGTTCATATAAATGGCATCGTCAAGGATGCGCACTTCCCACTCCTGCTTGTTCATGGCATTGGGAGCATTCACGCCACATTCGGCAATCTTCTGCAAGAGTTCGCGAGGCACGGGCGTTTCCTTATATTGGCGAATGGAGCGACGCGCCATGATGGCGTCGATAACGGGAGTGTCACTATTGTTCATAGTCGTGTTTTCGTTTTGACAACCTGTGAGCGTAAGCAACGCGGTCAAGGCTGTCAGTATTATTGTTTTGAGTTTCATTTTTCTTTATGGGGTGGATAGAGTATTTCTATACAGTTTGTTAGTATATCCCGCACGGACTCTGTGTCCTCTGCGCTTAAATAATAAATGGCGCACCAAGGATTCTTCTTATCTTGGTGCGCCAGTAATTTTTTTTGCAACGAAATTTTAGCGCAAGTAGGATGCGGGATTTTAGTATTACACTATTGCTAAATCTTTGTATCCCTCTTGTTTACTTGTCTACTACAAACTTGTCTACAATATCTTAAAGTTCGAGGTCGCCGTCGAAGATTTCGTGCCAGGGGAGACCCTGCTTGTTGAGTTCGTCCATGAAGGGATCGGGATCAAATTCTTCTACGTTCCATACGCCGGGACGCTTCCAGAGTCCGAGCATAAACATACGTGCGCCGATGCAAGCGGGAACGCCGGTTGTGTAACTTACGCCCTGCATACCCGTTTCTTCGTAGGCAGCGCGGTGTGAGCAGTTGTTGTAAACGTAGTAGGTACGTTCCTTACCGTCCTTGATACCACGGATGCGGCAACCGATACTTGTTTCGCCTTCGTAGTTCTCACCGAGGTCCTGAGGATTGGGAAGCACGGCCTTCAAGAACTGAAGGGGCTGAATCCAATGGCCTTCGTAGCAGATAGGTACGATGCTGTCCATACCAATGTTCTGAATCACGCGGAGGTGAGTGAGGTATTCCTGACCGAAAGTCATCCAGAAGCGCGCACGCTTGATAGTGGGATAATTCTTTACGAGACTTTCGATTTCTTCATGGTGAAGGAGGTAAGACTCACGCGGACCGATGTTGGGGTAAGTAAGCGGCTGGTGAATTTCAAGGGGTTCGGTTTCCACCCATTTACCATTTTCCCAATAAAGACCCTTCTGCGTGATTTCGCGAATGTTGATTTCGGGGTTGAAGTTCGTAGCAAACGCCTTACCATGGTCACCCGCATTACAGTCAACGATATCGAGGTAATGGATTTCGTCGAAGTGGTGCTTTGCAGCGTATGCGGTGTAAATAGAAGTCACACCGGGGTCGAAACCACAACCAAGAATTGCGGTAAGTCCGGCCTGCTCAAAGCGTTCCTTGTATGCCCACTGCCAAGAATACTCGAAGTGTGCTTCATCCTTGGGTTCGTAGTTTGCCGTGTCGAGATACGAACAACCGAACTCCAAACAAGCCTCCATAATCGTGAGATCCTGATAGGGGAGTGCGAGGTTCATTACGAGGTCGGGCTTAAACTCGTTAAAGAGTGCCACCAATTCGGGTACGTTGTCGGCATCTACCTGAGCAGTTTTGATGTTAGGATTGCCAATCGCCTTAACGATAGCGTCACACTTAGACTTTGTGCGGCTTGCAATCATGATTTCATCAAACACGTCAGAGTTCTGCGCCACCTTGTGCGCTGCAACAGTGGCTACGCCTCCTGCGCCAATGATAAGAACTTTTCCCATTTTGTTGTATAGAGTTTAATATGTTATCCAGTGACAAAGTTACGATAAAGAAACGAATCTACAACTTTTCAGGTGGGAAAATGCAGGGAGAAATGTGTTTCAGGCGCGTGAGAAAACCTTACTCTCTGCATCCTTAAATCCTTGCACCTTTTACAAAATTAGACATACGAAAAACTATTAAGCACTTAGTGAAAATTCTTTGAGACTTAAGAATCATTAAGTGCCTAATAGTTTTTGCTATGATAGTTGTTTGGAACTGTATGTTAGATATTGTTGGAATCCAGAGAGTTAAACTCGTTCTGGAGTTTAATGCTTTTTCCACCCTGGCTGATGGCGTTTTTGGAGTTCCTCTGCCACTTGCTCGATGCGCAGACCTTTGGCGGTGAGGAGCACTTCGAGGTGGAAGAACATGTCGGATGCTTCGTAGAGTAAGCGGTCGTTGGTTCCGTTAGTGGCTTCGATGACGGCTTCAAGCGCCTCTTCGCCCACCTTCTGTGCCATGCGGTTGAGCCCATCTCGGAAGAGGGTGGTGGTGTAAGAACCTTCGGGCATATCGCGATGGCGCTGTTCTACGACGTTTTGAAGTTCAGAGAGAAAGAGGAGGGGATTGCTCTCATTCTTCTCACCCCAACACGTGTCTGTTCCTGTATGGCAGGTCGGACCGTGGGGAATCACCTTCACAAGGAGGGTGTCGTTGTCGCAATCTTCGGCGATGCTGACGAGTTCTAGGTAGTTGCCGCTCTCTTCACCCTTTGTCCAAAGGCGTTGGCGAGAACGACTGAAGAATGTGACGCGCCCCGTTTCGAGCGTCTTATTGTAAGATTCTTGGTTCATATAGCCAAGCATGAGCACGTTGCGTGTCGTGCTGTCTTGGATAATGGCAGGAACGAGTCCGCCTTGTTTTTCAAAATCGATCATAGGGAAATGAGAAAGGAAAAATGAGAAAGGAGAAATTTTTATAGTTCTTAGCGTACGGGTATGCCCTCTGCGCGGAGATAAGTCTTGAGTTCGGGGATGGGAATCTCACCGAAGTGGAACACACTGGCGGCGAGTGCGGCGTCGGCGTGACCTATGCGGAAGGCATCGGCGAAATGCTCCTTCGCACCTGCGCCTCCCGAGGCAATAATAGGGATGGGGAGATTATCGGAAAGCAGGGCGAGCGCCTCGTTTGCAAACCCCGTTTTCACGCCGTCGTGGTTCATGCTCGTGAAGAGTATTTCTCCCGCACCGCGGTCTGCCACTTCGCGTGCCCATTCAAAGAGTCGGCGCTCGGTGCGTATTCTGCCCCCGTTTACGTAACACCACCATTCGCCGTCGTCTTCCAATCGGGCGTCTATGGCAGTTACGCAGACCTGCGAACCAAAGTTGCGGGCAATTTCGTCAATCAATTCGGGGCGGCGCAGTGCTGCAGAGTTGATGCTTACTTTATCCGCTCCCGCTCCGAGCATCTTGTCAATGTCGGAAAGTTCGTTAATGCCTCCGCCAACGGTAAACGGGATAGACACTTCGGCAGCCACGCGACTCACCATCTCAGTAAAAGTCTTGCGCCCCTCATGGGTGGCGGTAATATCGAGAAACACAAGTTCGTCAGCGCCCTGCAGACTGTAGGCTTTCCCAAGTTCTACGGGGTCTCCGGCTTCTCGGAGGTTTACAAAGTTAGTCCCCTTCACGGTGCGCCCATCTTTTACGTCGAGGCAGGGGATTATGCGTTTTGCTAACATAGTTAGTGTGTTGTTAGTCGGTTAATTAGAGCGGGAAGATTGATTCTCCCTTCATAGAAAGCCTTTCCGAAAACGACGGCAGGGATGCCCGCTTCGTTGAGTGCTTCAATGTCGGCATCGTTGCTCACTCCGCCACTCGCAATCAAGTGGCAATTCGGGAAGCGTGCCATAATGTCTTTATAGAGTGCCGTATTGGGTCCCTGAAGCATGCCATCGCGACTAATATCTGTGCAGAGCACTTGCGTAATGCCGTGTTGCATGTAAAAGGTAATGAATTCGTCGAGCGTCATTCCGCCATCCTCCTTCCAACCTTTGATTCTGACGCGACCGTCAAGCGCATCGGCACCCACAATGAAGCGTTCGGCGCCAAATGTTTGTGCCCAATCCAAAAGTAGTTCTGGTTGGGTGGCAGCCAAACTACCGACGGTCACCATTGCTGCACCATTGTCAAACGCGATGCGTAAGTCGTCGGCATGCTTAACGCCTCCGCCGAAGTCTATCACAAGGTTGGTTTGCGTGGCAACTTGCTCCAGCACGCGGTAGTTTATAATGTGACTTTCTTTCGCACCATCAAGGTCCACCATGTGAAGACGCGTCACGCCCATGTCTTCGAAGCGCTTGGCTACGTCGGCAGGATTGGCGTCATACACTTTCTTGGCGTCGTAATCACCTTTCGTAAGGCGCACGCACTTACCGTCAATGATGTCTATGGCTGGGATAAGTTCAATCATAAGTCAAGTTGCATAAAATTAGTGAGAATTTGTTCGCCCACGGTGCCACTCTTTTCGGGGTGAAACTGAGTGGCGAAGAAATTGTTGCGACGCATGGCGGCGCTAAAGGGGATGCCGCCGTAATTGGTCTCAGCAATGGTCCACTCACATACGGGAGCGTAGAAACTATGTACGAAATAGACGTAACTGTCGGGCGCAAGACCTTTGAAGAGAGGTGTACTCGTGTTCTCAATCGTGTTCCACCCCATGTGGGGCACCTTTAAGTTGACTCCTTCAGGCGCAACGAATTTCTGCACCCGACTTCCTTCAAAAACATTCAGGCAAGGCGTGTCGCCTTCGTCGGAATGTTCGCAGAGCAATTGCTGACCGATGCAAATTCCGAGTACAGGCTGGCGCAATTCCTTAATTACGCGGTCAAGTCCACTACGCTTAAGGTGCGCAATGGTAGTTGCCGCTTCGCCTTGTCCAGGGAAAATGACGCGGTCGGCACTCATAATCTCTTCGGGGTTACTCGTAACAATCGGCTCTACTCCGATGCGGCGCAGGGCATTGATTACAGAGCAAATATTGCCGGCATTATATTGAACTATAGCAGTTGTCACGATAGAAGTTTATTTTGAAATGAGAAAGGAAAAATGAGAAAGGAGAAAGCCCTGTGTTGAAAGGAGAAATCAGAAAGGAAAAATGAGAAATCCATGCGGAGCAGAAGGATAAAGGAAGCACCCCGCAAGGTCTTTCTCCTTTCTCCTTTAATTCCGCTTTGCGGTCTTTCCCTCCTTCGCACCTCAGCAATTCAAGCAAGCTTGATTGCACTCGGTTTGGCGTCGGTTCTCCTTTTTTCAAAGCGTCCCCTTACTTGAGGGCAAAACCAAGTGGCGCACGTCTCTTGCTACCGCCATCTTGATGGCACGCGCAAGGGCTTTGAAGATGCCCTCAATCTTATGGTGTTCGTTTTGTCCCTCAGCGCGGATGCTCAGATTCATTAATGCGGCGTCGCTGAGGCTTTTGAAGAAGTGGAAGAAGAGTTCTGTGGGCACGTCTCCGATACGTTCGCGCTTGAATTCGGCATCCCATTGCAACCAAGGGCGACCTCCGAAGTCAAGAGCTACTTGGCAGAGGCAATCATCCATAGGCAGACAGTAACCGTAGCGACTGATGCCGAGTTTATTGCCGAGACTTTTGCGCAGACATTCTCCAAGTGCGAGAGCAGTGTCTTCTACGGTGTGGTGTTCGTCCACTTGCAAATCGCCCTTCGTATGAACGGTGAGTGAGAGTCCGCCATGGTGGGTAATCTGTGCGAGCATGTGGTCAAGGAAACCGAGGCCTGTGGAAATATCACAGCGTCCGGCGCGGTCAAGGTCGATACGCACATAGATATCCGTTTCACGCGTCGTGCGCTTCACCTCATTAGTGCGCTCACCTGCCACAAGGATTTCCGTAATCTTCTTCCAATCCATCCCGTCCGTACCAATCTGGAGCGCCCGACAACCCAAGTTTTCCGCGAGTTGCACATCCGTGGCGCGGTCGCCGATAACGTAGGAATTTGCCAAGTCATACTCGCCCGTCATATACTCCGTGAGCATCCCCGTTCCGGGCTTGCGCGTCGGAGCATTCTCATGGGGAAAATGGCGGTCGATAAGAATGTTGTCAAATTCCACTCCCTCGCCCTTGAGGGTGTCGAGAATAAAATTATGTACGGGCCAGAAGGTTTCTTCAGGGAAGGACTCGGTGCCGAGTCCGTCTTGGTTGCTCACCATGACGAGTTCGTAATCCGTAAGTTCGCGAATCGTGGTCAAAGCTCGGAATGTGCCGGGCACAAAAACGAGTTTAGAGAAATCATCTATTTGTTCGTCGGCAGGTTCTTGGATAAGCGTGCCGTCGCGGTCGATAAAAAGTGCTTTTTTCATGACGTGGGAAGGTTTTGAGGTTATGAGGTCGCTTCGCTCTGAGGTTTTAAGGTAAAGAGTTGAGTAAGGTCTCTAAGGTCTTTAGGGTCTTTAAGGTCCGGATGGCACCTTAAAAACCTCAGAACCTTAAAGCCTCAAAACCTAATTCGTTAACTCTTTCAAGGCTGAGAGCAACGCCTCATTCTCTGCGGGAGTGCCGATGGTAATGCGGAGACAATCGTTGCAGAGTTTCACTTTGCTACGATTTCTTACAATGATGCCGCGGTCAACAAGGGCATTGTAGAGCGCCGTTGCATTATCGATTTTCACAAGGAGGAAGTTGGCGTCAGAGGGGTAAACCTTTTGACAACCAGTCAGTGTTTCCAACTCGCCAGCAATTCTTTCGCGCTCCGCTAAGGTAAGTTTAATCCAGTCCGCCACGAGGTCTTTGTTTTTCAAAATCTCAAGTGCCTGTTGCTGGGTGAGGATGTTGACGTTGTAGGGGTATTTCACCTTGTTGAAATAGCCAATGATTTCTTCCGAAGCCATAGCTATGCCGAGGCGAAGCCCTGCTGATGCCCACGCTTTCGAGAAGGTGGCAAGCACAATGAGACGTGGGTGCTCGTCAAGGGCGAAGCGCAGGGAGGCTTCGGGAACAAAGTCGCCGTACGCCTCATCCACCACCACGATACCCGCAAACTCCTTTAATAATATATCTATCTCCTCGCGTGGCAAGAGGTTGCCCGTGGGATTATTGGGAGAACAAAGGAAAATGGCCTTAGTGTTGGCATCCGTAGCCTGAAGCACATCTGCCGCACGGAATGAAAAATCCTCGCGAAGCAGTACGCGGCGATACTCCACGTCGTTGGTTGCCGCGCAAACGGCATACATGCCGTAAGTAGGTTCAAGGGCTACCACATTATCCACACCCGGGCGACAGAACACGCGGAACACGAGGTCGATAGCCTCATCGCTACCGTTGCCCAAGAAGAGTTGTGAGGGGCGTACGCCTTTCTGTTTCGCCAGTTCCGCCTTCACCTCCGTCTGAAGTGGGTCGGGGTAGCGATTAAAGGGCGCATTGTAAGGACTCTCGTTTGCATCGAGGAAAACCGTTGCTTGCTTGCCCGAATATTCATCACGTGCAGAACTGTAAGCCTCCATCTTAATGACGTTGGGGCGTACGAGATGCGAAACGGAATTAGAATTGGGGATAATTCTATTACTTATTCGCGCTTCAATATTACTTATTGTGCCTCCAATATTACTCTTTGTGGCACCCGTTTCAGACGCGCTACACGCTGCAAGGCGAAGCGTCATCGCATTTCGGTGAGCATCAAGCGCTTCTTCACTTGCCATAAGTTCTACACAACGTCCAATATTGCGAATGCCTTCCTCCGTGAGTTCTTGGAAGGTAATTTTGCGCATAAAGCTATCAAGGCACAAGCCGCTGTAAGACTTCGCAAAACCAGAAGTAGGGAGCGTGTGGTTCGTTCCTGAAGCATAATCGCCTGCACTTTCACAACTGAAATTTCCAAGGAATACGGAACCCGCATGGCTTATCTTCTGCGCCACTTCGCGGTAATCCTTTGTGGCAATGATTAAGTGCTCGGGCGCATAAAGGTTGGTCATTTCAAGCGCCTCTTCCATGGTGTCGAACACGATAATCTTGCTGTGTTGCAAGGCCTTTTCGGCAATCTCATGGCGAGGAAGGGCGGCACATTGGCGACTAACTTCCGCCACCACATCTTCCGCCAATTTTTTGCTGGTAGTAATAAGAATCGCTTGGCTATCAGGACCGTGTTCTGCTTGACTAAGGAGGTCGGCAGCAACAAAGTCTGCGCGTGCAGAGTCGTCAGCAAGCACCTCTACTTCACTTGGACCTGCGGGCATATCGATAGCCGTTCCTTTCAATGCCACCCATTGTTTTGCCGCCATCACATATTGATTGCCGGGACCGAAAATCTTGTCCACCTGGGGCACAGTCTCCGTTCCCACAGCCATAGCTGCTACCGCTTGTGCACCACCCACTTTGAAGATTTCGGTAATGCCGCAAAGCGAAGCGGCGAAGAGAATGGCGGGGTGCACACTTCCGTCCTTCGCAGGGGGAGTGCTGAGCACGACTTTCTCACATCCGGCGATGCGGGCGGGAATGCCGAGCATCAATACCGTAGAGAAGAGTGGGGCAGACCCACCTGGAATGTAAAGACCTACGCGCGAGATGGGCAAAGCGCGTTGTTCGCACACGACACCCGGAGCTGTTTCTACGCGTACGCCACTAAAGCGCTGCGCCGCGTGGAAGGCATAAATCTGTGAGTAAGCTTGGCGCAAGGCATTCTTCAAATCGTCGGAAACGAGTGCCTCTGCCGCACGTATTTCTGCCTCACTCACACGAAGGTCCGTAAGGCACACTTTATCAAAACGCTCCGCATACGCACGGAGTGCCGCATCGCCCTTCTCGGCTACCTCATCCACAATCGGACGTACGATATCGAAAAGTTCGGTTATATCAAGCGAGGGACGGCGTAGGAGTGCGTCCCACTCAGATTTATGGGGGGAGAAAGAGAGAGTCATGAAGTGAGGTTTTAAGGTTGTGAGGTCGCTTCGCTTTAAGGTTGTGAGGAAACTAGGTTATAAGGTCGCCTCGCTTTGAGGTTTTAAGGGAGAAAGTGGATAAGGTCTTGAAGGTCTTTAACGTCTTTAGAGTTTAACGCAAATAATCCGCATGGCTCCTAATAACCTCAAAACCTTAAAACCTCAAAACCTTCCCTAATAAATCATCTTCTCAATCGGCAACACCAATATTCCCTGTGCGCCTTTCGCTTTCAGGCGGCCGATGATTTCCCAGAAGCGCTTTTCTTCAAGTACGGCGTGGATGCTACACCAACCTTCTTGCGCAAGAGGCATTACCGTAGGGCTCTTCATGCCAGGAAGTTCGGCAAGAATGTCACTCACGCAGTCGCTGGGAGCATTCATCAGCACGTATTTCTTATCGACAGCGTTTTGTACAGCAGTAATGCGGAAGAGCAAGTCGTCGAGTGCCGCCTGTGATTCTGCGTCTAATTCCTTTCCAGCAATAAGCACCGCCTCGCTATCGGTCACGCGTTCCACCTCCTTAAGGTTGTTGCTCACAAGGGTAGAACCCGAACTTACAATGTCGAAAATAGCATCGGCAATGTCAATCGCCGTAGAGATTTCTACGGAACCCGTAATCGTGTGAACTTGAGCCGTGATGCCCTTATCGGCAAGGAAGCGCTGCAAGATGCCGGGGTAGGAAGTGGCAATGCGTTTGCCTTGCAACCATTCCACACCTTCGTAAGGTTCACTCTTAGGTATGGCAATCGAAAGGCGACAACCGCCGAATCCCAACTCACGCACGATCTTTACATCCTCATTGCGCTCCAATACTTCGTTGAGGCCTACGACGCCAATGTCGGCTGTGCCGTCGGCAACGATACCTGGGATGTCGTCATCGCGCATGAAGAGCACCTCCATGGGGAAGTTGCGCGCCGCAAGCAGAAGGGTGCGCTTGGATTTGTCAATCTTGATGCCGGCTTCGGCAAGGAGTGCCATTGTGTCGTCATGAAGGCGACCTTTCGACTGTATTGCTATACGTAACATAGAAGTTAGTCTTGTGTTAGTTTTAATTCAAAAAAATATCGAGGCTCACCCCATCACAACATCGGGAGAGCCTCGAGAATAAGAGTCATATCACCTGGATACACACCGTTTACACACGTCTCAACCCGCCTTTTGGTAGGAAATGATGGTGAAAACGATTATGTGTATTCTGAGTCTGCATAGTTTGTGTGTTGTTTCGTTGGCAAATATAGGGGTTATATTTCAAAATGACAAGCAAAATCTAAATTTTAATTACATTTTGTTGTAGAAAAGGGCTTTGAAAGGAAAAACGAGAGATAAGTAAGGGGGAATCTAATGACGTTGGTCGTTCTATAGATGAGACGTAACTTTAATTACACAGCAAGAATGTGACGTGATACCCTGGAAGGGAACGATCGTTGAGCAAGAGATTGATGCCCTGCTTCATCATCATTTGGCGCGAGAGGGGGAGGCCGATGCCCGACCCCGTAGGTTTCGTGGTGAAGAAGGGGGTGAAGATTTCCTTGGCTTCTTCGGCTGGGATTGACTTGCCGTTGTTACTGATGTAGAGCGTGTATTTCTGTTGCGCCAAAGGGTCGTAGGAACTGGCGCCAGTCTGTTGTTCCCACTTAAATTCAATCTTCGTAGCGCCCGCCTCCTTGGCGTTTTTAATAAGGTTTGTCAAGACTTGACGGAGCATATTCTCGTCCGCCTTGATGCGTACTTCGTCGTCCACTTCGAGGAGCCAATGGATGTCGGTGTGCATACTTTTCAGCGACAAGACCATATCGCGCAGGGGAATGTCCGTAATGGTAGGCTCTTGCAGGTCGTTCATCTTGCGGAAGTTCCTGACAAATTCCGTCATGCCCGTGGTAGTAGCGTGAATGGCGCGGATGCCCTCTTCATAAGGACTCCCCTTAATGGCGGGGTCCGACAGGTAAGCCTGCGTAATCGTGCTAATGGGCGTTGCGGCATTCATGATTTCGTGAGTCAGTACGCGCGTCAGTCGTTGCCACGACTCCATTTCGTTTTGCGCCACAAGCGTTTGTATGTGGCGGCAGTTGTCGTTGAGTGCTTCTTGAAGAGCACGCTCGCCAAAGGGCAACCCCTTCGTTGTGATACGGAAAGAGAAGTCGCGGTTGTATATCGCCTCACGCATGAGGTGGGCTCGATTGCGCAATACGCATTGGTGGTGCACATATCTATATATGGCGTAGCCCACCACCGCGATAAGTACTGCGCCGAGGGTGAGGTAAAGTTCGGTGGTGGTCATCGTTTCATTTTAGCATAGAGGGTTTGGCGCGTAATGCCTAAGAGTTCTGCAGCACGACTGATGTTGCCGTGACACTTCTCAACCACGCGCTGCACATGCTGGGTCTCGATTTGCTCCAGGGGCACGATTTCCTTGCTCTTGCGGATGGCGTCCTTCAAGGTACGGAGCAGTTCATCGTTATCCCAAGGCTTGGTCACAAAATCGGCAGCCCCGTTTTTCAATCCGCGCACGGCTAAGTTGATATCGGCGTATGCGGTAATCAAAATTACGGGAATGTCGGGGTGCTGGCGGTGTATGATTTTCAACCAGTGAAGTCCGTCATCTCCAGAGTTCAACCCTGGCGCAAAGTTCATGTCCAGCAATACGGCATCCACAGGTTCTTGGTTCATCGTAAGAAGAATCTGTTCGGGCTTCTCAAGGGTAATGATTTTCGCAAAGTAACTATTGAGCGCAATCTTGATGGCGGTGAGCACGGCGGGATTATCGTCAACGATGAGCAAGGTATCATAGGGATTCATAAAGAGTTGATGTCATTAGTTTGCGATACAAAAATAGGGATTTTTAAGAGAGTGCGCAAAGAATCTCGCCCTATAACCACAGAGCGAGTTGGGAAAGTGTATGATATTCATACAATGTGCTGTGTGATAATCATACAATCGTGCTTTGGCGCAAAAAAAGGCTTGGCGGAAGGGTTTCTTGTAACTTAACTTTGCGGTGTAAACAATAAAATTTAACTTAATAATTATGATACAAATTGAAAATATTGTAAAGTCTTTCAGCACGGAAGAGGTTGTAACTATAGCTCTGAATGGTGTAAGTATGGAAGTAAAGGAAGGCGAATTTGTTGCCATCATGGGGCCTTCAGGTTGTGGCAAATCTACGTTGCTCAATATTTTGGGCTTGTTAGACAACCCCAACGCAGGAACTTACCATTTGGATGGTGTAGAAGTAGCAAGCATGAAAGAGACCGCCCGCACCAAGTTGCGTCGCGGTCGCATCGGCTTCGTGTTTCAGAGTTTCAATTTGATTGATGAACTCACCGTGGAGGAGAATATTGACCTCCAACTCAAATATCTGAACCTTCCCAAGGCGGAGCGTAAGCAGCGCGTGTTGGAAATTCTGCGCCAGGTGAACATGAGTCATCGCGCCAAGCATTATCCGCAACAATTGTCGGGAGGTCAGCAGCAGCGCGTGGCTATTGCGCGTGCCGTAGTGGGAAAACCTCGCATCATTCTTGCCGACGAACCCACGGGTAACCTCGACTCGAAGCACGGCAAAGAGATTATGGAACTCCTCACCCAACTTAATGCTGAAGGTACAACGATTGTGATGGTGACACACTCACAGAGAGATGCCGCTTATGCTCATCGCACCATCAACCTGTTGGATGGCGAGGTGGTAAATAGTTTGGCGATATAGAAGAAATAGATGCTCTATATAGTTTATAGAAACTATAGAATCTATAGCAACTATAGCATATTTAAGAAACTTTCTAAAACAAGAATAGCAATGAAATCCTACTTCATATTCCTCAGCCGTAACAAACTTTATACGACTATCCAAGCCTTTGGCCTGAGCCTGGCGCTGGGCTTTGTGATTCTGTTTGCTTCGTATGCCCGAACAGAATTTATGGTGGGTAAGTCGCAAGCGCTAAACGATGAACTTTACGTCATTGGATCCAGCAAAATGATAGCCATGACCGTAGGAACGGGTCCGGAGATTTGCCCAAAGATTCTGCAGATTAAAGGTTTTACGCGCGTTGGGGCAACCCGTCCTTGGGATGTCTTGGCGGGTGAAAACACTTTCACGACCAAGGCCATGGCGATTGACTCCACCTTCTTCCAATATTTCAATTACGAATTGCGCGGTGTGGCTCGCGAAAAAGTGTTGGAGTCGCCCACGGAAATTCTCGTGAGTGAAGAGTTTGCAAAACGCGCATTCCCCGATGCCGACCCCATTGGCAAAATCCTGCGTCTGTTAGGGCAAGACGAACCTTTGACGATTGTGGGCGTGGTTGAGAATTTCGACGCCGACGATTTCTTCTCGCCCGTGGAAATTCTCTTCTCCATGAAAGTGGAAGAGCAAAGCCGTGCCTGGTTAGACAATTTCGGTAGCATCGTTACCTTTGTCACGCTACACAAAGGCGCTTCGGTGGAAGAAACCAAGAATGCCTTGTTGGAAAAATACATAGAGACCTGGCAATTCTGGAAACGCGAACCCATAGATGGAAACTATATAAGCGGTGTGTCTCTAACGCCACTGAGCGAATGCTACTTTGCCAAGCTCGGACGTAACAGCGGTTTCCGCAACGGTAGCGAAGAGATGGTGTGGATACTCTTGGGCGTTGCCATCGTGCTCTTGGTGTCTGCCGTGTTTAACTATGTCAACCTCACAACGGCATTAATCGGAAAACGTGCCAAGGAACTCGCCACGCGCCGCCTTTTGGGCGATACCGTGTCTCAAATAGTGGGGCGCAATCTCATGGAGTCGTTCGTCTTTACGGCAGGGTGCTTCGTGCTTGGGTGTATGGTGGCGGTAATTGCCCGTCCCTGGTTTGAAGAACTCTTAAATGCCGAAATCAGCATCTTCTCCGACCTCGTTTCTATCCTCACCGCCGTGGCGTTGTTGCTCTTGGTGTCGCTCATGGCAGGGTTGATTCCAGCGATTATTGTTTCGCGCTTCAAACCTATTGACGTGGTGAAAGGTTCGTTCCGCTTCCAAAGCAAAATGCGCCTCAGTCGTGTGTTCATTGTGCTTCAAAACTTGATTAGCACAGCGTTGATTGCCATCGGTATAGTCATGGTGGCACAGATGCACTACTTAGCCACACTTCCTATGGGCTACCGCACGGAAGGATTGGTGCAAATTTTTACTCAAACCTATTCTACCTACACCGAACAACTCCGCCCGATTTACGACCGCCTATTGGCGATGCCCGAAGTGAAACGCGTGGGGTGGATACACCAAGGTCCGTGGGCTTGTCAAACGAATGGTATTCAGGAGAAGAGTGAAACGGGCGAGGCTGTCACTTCGTGGGTGTTCTATTCCCAAATGGATACCACCTGTATGAGTATGCTTGGGTTTGAAGTGGTGGAACAATATTGCGAACCCGACAATGACAAGCACTGGATTACGGAAGACACGCGCGACCGTTATAAAATCACTGCCGAAAATCCTAATGTGGGTGGACAGATTGAGGGAACAGCGTGTTATCCTGTATGCGGAGTGATTAAAGATTACCGCTCTTTCGACCCCGTGAGTGGTAACTCGATGACTGACGGGCACAATATGATCGCCGTGATGATGAATCGGAATCGTGCATTCAGCATGTTGGTGGAACTTTCGGAAGATGGGATGAAAGACATCCCTGCCACGAAGCAGAAGATGCTGGTTACGTGTCGCGCCGTGACGAAGGAAATGGTGGGAATGGAAAAGGATTTTGTGATGCGCACTATTGATGAAATCCTTGACGAACCCATGAAGGACTTGGAGAATATGTTGGCAATGGTGCTCTGCTTTATGTGCATCTCCACGCTTATTTCTGTCCTGGGAATGTTTGCCATGTCCATCTCTTACACTGAACAGCAGAGCAAACAAATCGCCCTGCGCAAAGTGATGGGCGCAACGGTGATGAATGCTTCTTGGCACCTTGCCCGTCCCTTCCTTATCCTCTCCCTTTTGGCAGCAATGCTCTCGCTTCCGCTTATCTTGAAGGGCACGGAAATTTATTTAGAACTTTTCCCAAATCGCATCAGTACCACCTGGTGGGCAATCGTCATAGCCGTAGTCCTTACGCTCCTCCTCGCCCTTGTCTCCATCGCTTGGCAAACGCTGAAAGTGGCGCGCAGGAATCCTGTAGAAAGTATTCGTAAGGAGTAAAAATAAGGTTATAAGGTTTAAGGTCGCTTCGCTCTTAGGTTTTAAGGACTATGCAGAGCGGATGCCCCTCAAAACCTCATAACCTTATAACCTCAAACCTCATAACCCCACAACCTCAATGGACATTTCAAAACCTCCCCGCCCCTGGTACTCAAAGTACCGCTGGCACATCATTGGCTGTAGCGCCTTGCTCGCCATCATTGTTTACACCATTATTATTGCGCTTGCCCCACGCCGTCAGAGTGTCAATAGCGACAGTGTGAAAGTGGCTACGGTCAGTGAAGCGCCCTTCATGGAGTTTGTCGAAGCCGAGGGGCTCGTACATCCCATTACGACCATCCAACTCAATGCCATCGAAAGCGGATTTGTTGACCGCATTGTGAGAGAAGAAGGCACCATGCTCCGACAGGGCGACACCATTCTGATTCTGAAAAATCCCGAACTCATGCGCACCATTGAGCAAGAGCGTGAGCAGTGGCAGAAGACCATGCGCAACCTGCGCGAACAGGAAATTCAGATGGAGCAGAAGAGCATTGACCTCAAACTTCAGGCACTCGAACAGCGCTATCAGATGGGCAACTTAGAGCGTAAGTTGAAGCAGACGCGCGAGGAGTTTAGCATGGGCGTGAAAAGCCGTGCCGAACTTGACATTGCCGAAGCTGATTTCCAGCATGAGCATCAGAAGTTGCTCCTACAGATGCAGAATCTCCACCACGACTCTGTCACCACCCTCTTGCGCCGAGAAATGATTGTGGCAGACCGCAACACGGCGGAACTCAAGTGGCAGACGGTGCAGCAACGCACGAATGACCTCTTCGTTGTGGCACCTACCTCGGGACAACTCGGAAACCTCAATCTCACCCTCGGACAGCAAGTTTCGGGCGGTTCAAAAATTGGCGAAATTAAGGTGATGAGTGAATATAAAATCCGAACTTCGCTCAGCGAATACTATGTGGAGCGCATCCATGCCGGACTGCCTGCCAACATCATCCAAAAGCAAGACACCTTTACGCTTCAGATTTCCCGCGTCATGCCCGAAGTGCGCGACCGTAAGTTTGACACCGACCTCACCTTCACCAGCACGACGCCCGACAACATTCGCTTGGGCAAGAGTTACCGCGTAAGGATTGAACTCGGCCAACCTGAACAGGCGGTTATCATTCCCCGTGGCGACTTCTACCAAAAGACCGGCGGACGCTGGATTTATTGCATCGACAACGACGGCATCGCTCGCCGCAGAGAAATCAAAATTGGGCGCCAAAACCCCGAGCAGTACGAAGTCATTGACGGACTCCAACCCGAAGACAAGGTCATTATCAGTGGGTATGAACAACTGGGGGATTTTGAAGAGATAGTTATTAAATAAAAAGGAGAAAGCAGAAAGGAGAAAGGAGAAAGAACCTTGCGGGGTGAAGTCCCGGACGGCGCTCTCCCCCTGTTTATAGGGGGAGGGGACCACGAAGTGGTGAGGGGGTGCAGAAAAAGGCACCGCATGGCATACTCCTAACTACTCACTCCTAACTACTCACTTTCATCCGCACCCCCTCACCAGCAGAGCTGGTCCCCTCCCCCTATAAACAGGGGGAGAGCGCCATCCGGACCATCAGTCCGCAAGGACTCCTCACTACTAACTCCTCACTACTAACTTTTTTTTTTGCAACTCCTATTTCATTACTATTTTTTTACTTATCTACTCCATATATATAATATAAATGTGTAAATTTGCAACGATGCTGCAAATGAATCGTTTAAATGTAAAGTCACTCGTTTACTTGAGTTGGAGCAGTTCAGTTGTGGCATCTCCCCGCGCCGAACGTTTTCCTTGTGAAAGGGAAAAGGGAGGATGGGGTTTGACATAAATAAAAGGCGTTTACTACGCTTTGGTTTTGACAATCTGAAATCCTGAGAAAATTTCAATAGTGCAAGTCAAAAACAAAGCAACGGTGAATGCCCCGTGGTGTGTTATATACATGCCCTAACTATGCCGTACTGCCCTTGGTATCAGCGTATGCCAAGAAGCGTTAGGCGCGTTAGGCGTATTTTAACATATCGGCGTGGGGCTTTCGGCGTTGCTCGTTTCGACTTGCAAGGCCATTCTCAGGAGCCTCAGATTGTGAAGCGAGCAACAGTATACGGGCTTCACGTCTTTTTTTGTGTCTGAACGAAACGAATATGTTATTGCGGTGTTTGTAGTCCAAACCGTTTTTTATTTTTTGATAGGATACAAATGACTGTTTCCAAAGAACAGAAATATCACTTGACTTGAATCAGGTTATCAGGTTGTGAGGTCGCTACGCTTTAAGGTTTTGAGGCCAAATATGCACCGCATGGCAACTACTCACTCCTAACTCCTCACTTTTTTTGCACCCCCTCACCAGCAGAGCTGGTCCCCTCCCCCTATAAACAGGGGGAGAGCGCCGTCCGGACCTTTAACCTCATAACCTACAAGTTGAGCACAATGGAAACTTAATTATTAACTACATAAACATTAACTTTCAATCTTATGAAAAAGTTTTTTCAGAAAAGTTTGCTGTTGATTCTGCTGCTATTCGGCGGAGTCCATGCGGCGTATGCTGACTATTGGTCAGCCGACAGTTACAACGGCCATTTTAACTTTGGGAGCAGGAAGGAATTGACCTTGGACAACCCTTGGATCTCTTGGAATTATCCTTACCGTGATGAGGATGGATATGATGACGTGGTGAAGTACTCGCGTTTCTATGTGGGCGGAAGTGCTGCAAGTTTAACGAAGTATAACACCAATCCTTCGAGCAACTTCAGTAATCCATGGGAGCAAGGTAAAGAAATTCTCTATATGGGGAGAGAGGTTACTGTCGATCAGCATTCGAACGCCGACTATGGAGTGAGCTACATCAAAAACAGATTCAATAGCGGGGATATTCAAATCGCTGAATTCATGTTCTACCCTGGCGAAAAGATGGGACCTGCACAGATGTGTGGTTTCTTCGTACGCTGGACAGGTTGGTGGGACGTTGACGACGACAATGAGCATAGCGATAGCGAAGACGGTTATTGGATGGGGATGGCGCGTAGTAAGTTTAGTGGAAGTTCATTAGGTGCCGATTGGAGTCGAAAGGAAGGTAAGGGTGTAGTGAGATATGGCAAAATGACCTATAACCTTCCAGCCACTAAGGCTGCCACCTTTACCCGTAAACCTGGAGGCAAGATTGCGGTGTCCGTAACAGGTAATATCCATGACAGTTGGAATGAATACTATGGTTTCGGTATAGACGAACCGGTCGACGATTATGGTTACTACAAGATAAATATGGTACTGTGCAGTTGAACAACACTACGGGTGCGGCTTCGAAAACGTTAGACGGCACATTCGACGAAACTCAGAACTACACGATTTATTACCATGAATACTATAAGCGTAAGCAAAACACTACGAACCAGCATTTCCAGGGTTCCATACTCTCTACCACGGTAAAAGGATTTATGTATCCCAGTGATCTGTCGGTCACACAGGATAAGTGGAACAAGGAGATCAAGTTGAGTTGGAAAATCAACAATAATGATTCCAAATACAACACCGATGGTGGATGGCTCGTGTTCCGAAGAAAGAAGGGAGAGACAGGATATACCCTTCTGACAAATACCAATAAACTCAGTAAGACAACCAGTTCTTATACCGACGATAATATTGATACAGGTGCCGAGTACACGTATTGGGTGACTTTTGCGCCAAATATTTATGATGAAGTTTCTGAACCTATCAACTCAAAACTTACCGTAAGCACTTCTGTGAAGCACGATAACAGCTTCACATTCTCAAATATGACTGCCGAACTTAACGATGGTGCGAATGGTGGTATCAAGATTTCATGGAAACCAGAGAAGAACGGTGGTAGCGATGTAACTTTCTTTATCCAACGTTGGAATGAGTCCATAGGTGACTGGCAGAACTTGAAGGATGTAGGTCAGACAACTACCACCTACATCGATAACGATGTGACTTCGTGGAAGGAGTACAAGTACCGCATCAAGACTAGTTACTGGGGCTTGGATTTCTACTCTGAAGAGAAGACCATCACTTATGCAGTGATGACCAAGGTGAATGAGTTTACCGCTTCGCAGGGTACATACAGCAATATGGTGAAACTGAACTGGAGGGTGACTGTGCTCAGTGAAGGCGACACCCGTTTTGTGGTGTACCGCAAACTCCTGGGCAACCCACAAGCGGTGTTTACCCAAATTTATGAAACGGTAGGAAAAGAGTCGGCATTCTATTACGAAGATATGTCGGCTCAATCAGGTCAGTTCTATGACTATAAAGTGACCGCTTTTGCTTATGTCCCTGCTACAAATACTACATCTTCCAGATGGGCAGAAGGTAACTCCATGGAAGCCGATGGTTTCGTCCAGTCTCGCGGCATTCTCTCAGGTCGCATCAAGTATGGCACAGGTGTTGCAGTACCCAATGCAAAGGTGACGCTCATCAAGGGTAGCGACAATGATAATACAGCTAAGCAGTTCTATTCGCTTCACCTCGATGGTAACAATACGTCAGGTATGCAATGGAATCCCTCTGACGAGATGATTAAAAACTACTTCACAGGCAGCAATCGTCCTTGGACTATCCAGATGTATGTACGTCCGGAATCAGACATGACTGGCACACAGAGCATCTTTGATGTGAATGGTTATGCGGGGTTAGGCGTTAGTCCAACTATTGGAGGTTACGAATTGCAAGTGAAGAGTGCTACTGGATCAAATGCTGCGTCTTATGGCGCCACAGGCATTGTTATCCCTGCGGATGAATACTCTCACCTCGTGTTCTCGTACGATGGCGGAAGTACTTACACTTTGCGTGCCATCCGTTTGACAGATGATAGCGAAAACGGCATTACCTTTGAGGAAGGAAAGACCCTCAAGACCTTCACTGGCAAGGCTAATGTGAAGTTTGAAGATGCCACCCGTTCGCGCTCAGTAACCTTCGGTAAGAGTGGTTTCAAGGGTTATATTGACGAAATGCGCGTATGGACCAAGGTGCTCACTGACGATGAAGTGAACACTTATCACAACCGCACCCTCTCTTGCACCGAAAAGAACTTGCTCGCCTACTGGCCAGTGGACGAAGGTATCAATGGTTTGCCCAACATTTACGACTACAGTAAGACGAATGGGGTGGCTAATAGTAACCATGCCACCGTTCAGGGTGTTGTGTTGAACTCAGAGGTTGTACCTACAGAAGAGCAACTTTCTATTTTCAACTTCACCGATGAGAATGGTAACTACGTCATACGTGGCATCCCCTTCAGCGGTGATGGTACTACTTATTTGGTACGTCCTACATTAGGTATTCACCAATTCAATCCCACCTACCACACTCGTTATGTGAGCAGTAATACATTGACTCACGACAATATCGAGTTTGAAGATGTGAGTAGCTTCCCCGTTACAGGTGTAGTGTACTACGAAAACACCACTTACCCCGTACAGGGTTGTAACCTCTATGTGGATGGCAATATTTGCTCAAAGGATGGTAAACTCATCGAAACAGACGAGCAGGGACGCTTCGAAATCAGCGTGCCTATCGGCGACCACCATATCACTGTAGGTAAGAATGGTCACACATTCACTGGTGAAGGTCGTTATCCAACAGGTGTTGATACGAAGTTTACATTTGACCATAGTGTCTCCAATCTCACCTTCTATGACAATACACTTGTTAACCTTGCGGGTCGTATCGTTGGGGGTAATATCGAAGGCGACAAACCTGTGGGCTTTGCCGAAAGTGTGAACAACATAGGTGTATCACAAATCGTATTGACTCCGACGAATGACAACTACCTATTGAATGCTGTGAAGGTGGTAAACGGTACAACTTATTCCTACGAAAGCAATCCGGAAGTCCTTACATGCGCTTCAGGCGGAGACTTAATAGGCAGCAGTTCTTGGCGTGGTAGTGGTGAAAATGCAGGAAAGATTTTCATTCAGACAGATGCAAACACAGGTGAGTTCTCTGCCATGGTGCCTCCTATTACTTACAACATATCGGAGGCTGTAGTGGTAAAAACCAGTCAATCTGTTGGCGAAGCTGGCTTCGTTGACCTGAGCAATGTTACACACACAACAAGCGACACACTTGTTGTAGCTGGCGAAGAGTCGGTGTTTGAATATCACACCCTCTACAAACGTATTTACCACTCCGAGCCCAACTTCACTGTAACTCAGGACGACTTTGAAAATGGAGCATTTGGTATCGCTCAACGTACTTTCAAGGACGAAGTAGGAGAATTTACAATCGACTTTGTTAATACAGAGAACGATCCTATATACAATTATGACTACCCCTTCTTCGTAGAAAACGATAACTATGTTTTCACCATTAAGGGCTACGAGCAATACACCAATTACGATGGTGACACAGAAGAAACAACCACTGTGCCACTCAAGAATTGCATTGTCACCATTGCCAACGGCCTGTCCAACAACCAGCGTATAGCAGTAGAGGTGGAAGAAAACAATGAGGACGGTTTGAAGGTGGGTGACGTGATAGATGTGCGTACCAACCAAATCGCGCTCAACGAAAAGGGTGAAGCGAAGTACAGATGGCAAGCAGGTAATGCAAATATTACCGCACCTTATACTCGTACGCTCTCAATGACCTATGAAATAGATGGCAAGGTAAATACTTGGTGTTTTGATGGCGACCAAGCCTATATGGAAGCCGTCATCCTTGGTACTTTGCCCACGGGTACGAACTTTGTAACACAAGGTCCGGACCAAGTGCTCATGGTGCTTCGTGACCCTCCAGGAAGTGGTTCAAGCGCCGAATGGAGCTCGGGTACAGTAAGTGTCTATGAAAAAGTAGATACTCATACGCAAAGCAATGAAGGTAGTCTAAATGTAACAACTAGTCTTGGTGGTGACGTGACACTCGTTACCGGTGTTGGTGTGGCTTTTGAACAACAGACTTCAACATCAGACGACCTTAATGTGCAAAGTACATTAAACACAGAAATTACAAACTCCACGACAAAGTCGCATACATTGAGCATTAACGAAGCAATCTCAACTTCAGATGATCCAAGTCTTGTAGGTACACTTGGTGACGTATATATAGGACAGTCAACAAACTTGCTGTTTGGTAAGGCACGCGAGGTAGGATTCCACCGTACGAATGGTGAAATAAACTTAGGAGTGAAGGATGTTATGACTGTTGGTAGTAAGTTCAAAACGCAATTTAACTATACACACTATTACATCGAAAGTTACCTCCTTCCTAATCTTGAGGCGATGCGTAACAACCTTTTGATTCCTGTAACACCTGAAGAGTATAACAGTTTCCAAAACACAACAGATGGACTTAAGTTCATTACTATGCTTTCGCCTGAAGATCCTAATTTTGGTACAAATAACAGCGACAAAGTTTGGGGCGATAGAGCAGTAAAAGATGATGTGTTAGAAGGTCCAAGTTACAAGATAGTATTACCTCAACGACTTATTGATGAAAAGGTGTACGACAAATGGGAAACTGTTCGTGCAGAGCATGACTCCATCTTCTTCTACAACCTGCAGATAAATAATTGGATAAAACATTTGGCTGCTAATGAAAAGGAAAAAGTGGAAGTAAGGACAAAAGGAAAACTGTTGAAGAACTACTCGTTTGATGGAGGAGCGGGCATTAGTTACTCTTACGAAAAAGATACGACTACTGTGGTTAGTAGAGAAAATGTAATCGGAAACGTAATGCTCGTAGGAAATGTAGTAGGATTTGATTTCTGCGGTTTAGGTTGGGAAATCGAGACTACTTTGCAAGAAGATATTGTAGATGGCTGGTCAAACGATACAACTATATCAAACATTGCAAGTCTCTCCTTCAACTTGGTAGAAAGTGGCGATGACGCATTGAGTGTAGATGTGTATGAGAGTCCGATGAGCTATATTTTCTACACACGTGGTGGACAGACAAGTGCGCCTTATGAAGACGTGGAATATACGCAATACTTTGAGCCTGGTAAGCATAAACTTCATGAAGCAACAATGCAGATTGAAGTTCCCGATATCGAAGTGGAAGTTGCTACAGTCACCAATTTGCCTTCTGGTTCAGCAGCAAACTACACTTTGTTGCTTACCAACAAGTCAGAAATCGACTGCGACCTCTATTACAAGTTGCTCCAGATGGACGAAACCAATCCCGATGGTGCTCAGTTGAGTATCGACGGTGTGGCGCTCTCTGACAACCGTGTGATTAAGGTGCCTGCAGGTGAGGTAGTCAAGAAGACGTTGCTCTTGAAGCAGAGTAACCTCGGTATTCTCGATTATGAAAGAATCGGTATTGTACTCGCTTCACAAGAGCAGGGGGACCCCACAGGTACATTCCCGCAGATTGCCGATACCGTATATATTTCTGCCTACTACGTGCCCTCTTCTTCACCCGTAAAGATGGAGTTGAACCGCACACTCTTGAACTCATCAAGCGGTGCAAACCTTGACATTACGTTCAACAGTTTTGATCGCAACTACTACAACTTGAAGGCATTCCGCATTCAGTATATGAAGCAGGGCGATACCGATTGGACTACGCTCAAGGAATATTTGGTTGACGTTGAGGAAGGTCAGCAACTCTCATCAATGCAGACGGTATTGCCCGAAGCTGCGAATGTGACCTATTCACTCGACATGAACTCGTTTGCCGATGGTAAATACACCTTCCGTGTGCTCTCGGCAAGTACTTACGGCACAGGCGAATCTACGTTAGTCACTGAAGCTATTGAAGTTATTAAGGATATGTCACGACCCATGGCATTCGGCACTCCGAAACCCACAACGGGATTCCTCGGTATGGGCGACGACATTGAAATTACCTTCAATGAAAATATCAACAACGGACGCTTGACGACTACGGGTAACTTCATCGTAACAGCTGCACTGAACGGTCAGACAGTGGCTCACGATGTGGCACTCAAGGCTACGGGCAGCGAAGGCGCTGTAGCTAAGACTGAGGCCAATATCAACCTTATCGGTAAGAGTTTCGCTGTTGACATGTGGGCAAGAATCAGTGGCGAAGGCACGATCTTCAGTCACGGCAACGGACAGACCAAGTTGACACTTGGCGTGAAGGAGGTAGAGGGTAACTACTACTTCTGCGTAAATGGCGAGGTGTGTGATACAGAGCATGCTCTCCCTGCCGACAAGTGGATTTACTTGGCATTCAGCCTCGACCAAGAGGGTGAAGATTCTCGTTTCTCTGCTTTGTATGCCAATGATGCAACGACAGTGCGCCTTGCTGATGAATTGCCTATCGAGAGGTATGAAGGCAACGGTGTAGTGGCATTAGGAAACGGATTCACAGGTGCTATCCACGAGGTAACACTTTGGGATGAAGCGATTGATGTGACGAACCTTCAGGCGCAGATGTACGAAACCAAGATGCCCACGACCGAGCATCTCATTGGTTACTGGAAGTTCAGTGAAGGTATGGGCACACAAGCGAAAGACTTGGCGCGCAACCGCCACATGAACCTTGATGCTACAAGTTGGTATCTGAACAATAAGAACATGTCGCTTGCTCTTGCTAACGATGCGTTGTACGCTGGTGTGGATGGCGTGGTTATCAACTTGGCAGAGTGTGCTGCACGCAATGGCGATGACTTTGCCGTTGAAATGTGGTTCTGCGCAGAAAGAGAGCAGGATCATGCGTTGGCTTACCTGTTCCATACTGATGCGTTCAGCGTAGTGCTTGAGAACAAAAAGTTGTCACTCCGTGCGGATGACAAGGTGCTCATGTCATTGGGCAACAAGGCGTACAACGATGATAAGTGGCATCACTTGGCTATCAATGTGCTGCGCAATGGTAACACGAGCGTCTATATCGATGGTGAGGCTGTGGGACAGATTGCTTCGGCAAATGTTCCTGCTTTGCAGACGGCCTACATGAGTCTTGGCGGTCAGCGCGTCGAGGTAGTGACTGAAAAGGAAGACAAAAACGAAGTTCATTATGAAATGCACAACAAGTTGAAGGTGCAGTTCGATGAAATTCGCGTATGGAACGCTACTTTGAATGCGAATGTATTGCGCGACCGCATGCATACACGCCTCAAAGGCGATGAACCCGGACTTGCGGCTTACTATCCGTTTGAGGAAGAAAAACTCGACGGTAACATGCAGGTTGTTACGGAAGGTTCAGCAATGGATATGGTGACACGTCGCCATAAGGCTACTGGACTCAGAGATAACAATTATGCGATTGTCTGCACCGATGAGGCACCCGCCCTCAAGCCTGTGCCTGGAGAAACGAATGTGAACTACAACTTCGTGGCAAGCGAGCGCGGTATCGTCATCGAATTGGGTGAGGATGCCAACCGCATGGAGGGTGTAACGGTGAACATCACTGTGAAGGATGTGCTCGACCTCAATGGTAACAAATCACTCCCCATTACCTGGACGGCGCTCGTACAGCGCAACCAGTTGTCGTGGTTTGATAATACCCTTGATGTGGTAGGTCGCATCGGTGAAGAGAAGAAGTTCACCGCTACCGTGACCAACCAAAGCGCACAGACGGAGTATTGGGCATTGAATGACCTCCCCTCATGGTTGAGCGCGAACTTCACATCAGGTGCGCTCCCCGCACTCGGCACACAGGAAATCACCTTCACCGTAGACGCTTCGGCGCCGACAGGCAAGAGCGAGTTCACGGTTTACATGAGTGGTAACAATGCTATTCTTGTTCCGCTTACGGTGAACATGAACTTGAGAAGCGAAGCACCAGATTGGAGTGTAGAACCTGCCGACTATGAAACGAATGCAACGCTGTTTGGTGCGGTTAAGATCAATGTTGATGACAAGGTAATGTTCAGCGAAGATGAAGACGACCTTGTAGCAGCATTCATCGACGGCAAGTGTGCGGGTGTTACAAACGTACAGTATGAAGATTTCAGCGACAGTTATCGCATATACCTTAATATATATGGAAACTCTGACGCTATTGGTAAGGAAATCGAACTGAAAGTTTGGGACGCAAGTACAGGTGTTGTTCACCCGATTGTGATGACATACGAAAACCTTGCTTGTGACGTTGAAAACGAAAAGGCAACTGTGCTTCACTTCGAGGAAAATGCTACATGGGGTGACTTTGACAATACCTACCTTGTCTATGCTACCAACTACATACAGCAGAGCACACCGTTGAAGAAGAACTGGAACTGGATTTCTGTACATGTAAACAACGTTGAGAGCCAAAATGCAATCAACTATGTTCTTGAAAGTATCAATCCTAATGGTAACCTTATCAAGAATAAGTCTGCTCACAGCTTGTATATTGACCAGGTTGGTGTATGGAACGAAGGTAACGGTGCTGTTTCAAACGTTACGACAAGTTCGATGTACAAATTGCAAATGAATGCTGCCGACACACTTGTTGTAAATGGCGAACTCGCCAACGGTGTTGAGGTTAGACTCACAAAGGGATGGAACTGGATTCCTTATACCCGCAATTTCACATTGTCACTTGACGATGCTTTGGCAAGTGCTGAACCGATGAAGAACGATCAGATTAAGGGTCAGGAAGGTTTTGCTATGTACAACGGCACGGCATGGAGCGGTACACTCAAATCGTTGGTACCTGGTAGAGGTTATCTCTACAGTAGCAGATCAGCGGATGAAAAGACGCTTACATATCCTGAAAAACGCAATGTGGAAATGATTGCGAAGGCTCCAGCACGCAGAATGACTTCTGTCAGCATGTTTGCACCGATAGATCCTTGTGAATTCGAAAGCAACATGACTGTACTTGCCGTCTGCGACGAGGAAGACTTTATAGGAAATGTACAGGAACTTGCAGTGTTTGACGGAGCAAGATGTATGGCTGTTGCGAAGCCTGACGCTGACGGTTTCTTCTTCCTGACAATTCCTGGTGACAAGACGGTGACAGGCAGACTCTCCATCGTTGCTGTTGTTGACGGCAATGTTGTTGAAGCTTCCACATCGCTCTTCTTCAGCGAAGATGCAACGTATGGTGATTTCGACAGACCGTTTAAGGTTGCCTTAAGAAACGCGACTACTGCCATCGATGAAATCCTGGCAAGTGGTGACTATAACAGAATGAAGATTGTCGACTTGAGCGGACGTACGTTCTATTCTGGAACGGTGTCTGATTTCAATGAGAATGACTTAAAGGATGATCTCTACATCTTTGAGTTCTTCACCGCTGACGGTCAGATTGTATGTTATAAAAAGTATATTAGACGCAATAAGTAATGACTAAAAAACTATTTACAGTAGTGGTGCTCCTATGCACCACTACTCTATTATTAAAAGCACAGGACTACGAACCCAACTGGTTTAAAAAGGGGGAAAACTTTTTTAACGCCGTTGACAAAAACACCGAGAGCAATTTTACGATGGACGTAATCGGCACCATTGACGGTGAACGTTGCGACAGTGCTTACGAGATTGGTGTCTTCTGCGGTGACGAATGCCGTGCGACAATGCCTTTCTCTTCGTCACGAATCATGCACGAATATTTCGGTTACTATTCTGTGTTGACCATTAACGGAGAGGCTGGCGAAAATTTCAGTTTCCGCCTTTACGACCACCGAAACAATGTTGAGGTAGGCGCGTTGACTCCGCCTGAGGTATTGCCTTATGTGGCAGACAAGCAATATGGTTCGTTCAACGAAGAACTCTATAACCTTGCTTTCAACGAGAGTACGACCCACCGCGCTGCTTTAGCCATTGATGATGCTACCGATTTGCCCTTTACGGGAAAACAGTACAGCATCACAGCCGACGGCATAGCGTGCTGCTATACACGCAATGCCTATCTTGACGGCGGTTACGAGACGATTGTGCTTCCCTTTGATGCCGACATCGCTTCAATAACGTCTCAAGGTTTTGTCTTTGAGAAGTTCGAAGGTTTTGGCAACAACACCATCAGGTTCGTTGAGCTTGAGGAGGGCGAAATGCTGAAAGCGGGAGTTGCATACATTTTCCGCTATTCAGGCACTCCGTCGGACGACAGACAGGAACTTCTGTTTGAAGCTGCTGTGCAACAGATGAACGACGAGATTATTACGGAAGAAGGCTGGGCTGGCACATTCAAGGCGATGAGTGGCAATGAAGTTGCTGGAAAGTATATTCTCAACTTGACCGGAGACAAGATGCAGAAAGCCGGAAGTGGAGCGTCACTGGCGCCGTATCATGCCTGCTTGACACTACCCGAGAATATCAACACTGCGAAGCTTACAGTAGTGCACAACAGAGTGACTACAAGCATCAACCTTCTGCAACAGAATAGCGACGGTGCAGAAATAATTTATGACTTGAGTGGCAGAATAATAAAGGAGTTACCTCGCAGTGGTATGATTATTAAGAACCAGAAAAAGATATACGTAAAATGATACAAAAGAAAAAGAAGGTTGAATATCAGAGCCCCAAAATTTCTGTCGTGAAAGCAGAATTGAGCAACTTGCTTTGTGCAAGCATTGTTATCTCTAACGACGAAATAAATACTCAAGGACGCGTCAACAAAAGAAAAGAAGTTGGTGCATGGTCTGAGGAAATGTGGAGTCAGAAACGTTGGGAATAGTGCCCCAAAGTTTTTCTAAATAACATTAGAGGGTGTGTCGAAACGCAAGATTTCGGCACACCCTCTTTAGCTGGGTAAGAATGTGTAAAAAGCAAGGCGCTGAAATTAAGGATGAAGGGAGTGTACTGAAGTACATGACCAAATCCGAAATTGATGAGCAACGTAGCAGTTTGCACATTATGACACAGCGTCTCTTTAGTTGTGTAAGCGCGATAACATGCAAGGTAGTTGAATTTGAGAACGAAAGGTGTATACTGACGTTCATAACTAAGTCCTAAATTGATGAGCTACGCAGCAAATTCCTTTTAAATACCAGTACTGGTACTTTTTGTACCAAGGGCTGGTATTTTTTCTACCAGTAGTGGTACTAAAAATACCAACCCTTGGTACAAAACTTTATTCCGTTGTAATTTTACTGGTATTGATTCCGGGAAAGCATAATATGGTAGTTACTAGCGCGACCTTAGTTGCGGAGGGGAGTTGTTAAGGTTCTTGGAGCAACCACCATTTTATAGCCTTTGTAAAAATAAGTCCTCACTTAGGGCGTCGTAAGTTAGACAAAAATCATCTTAAGTAACACTTTGTTTCAAGAACAATAGAACTTTATCTTTGCGTCCCTTTGCGTCTTTGCGTGATACATATTCTCACGCAGACAGTGCAAACTTTCGCTGATATTTTTGGTCTCACGCAAAGGCGCAAAGGACGCAGAGTTTTCCTTTTGATAACAAAAGGATGAAGGGGAGATATATAGAAGTAATCATTCAGGAACGATCGACCACAAAAAAAGCGTACAGCCATGAGGTATTGCCTCAGCTATACGCTGTTTTTATTTCAAATAACGAAAGAGAACAACCCAGCAGGACATCAACGCGCCAGCCATTTCTCATTTCTCATTTCTCATTTTTCCTTTCTCATTTCACGGGATGGTCTTCTCGGAATGCCTTCATGCGCTCTTCGAGCACGGGATAGAGTTCGTCACGCATGCGGCTGGTGCAAGCGCGTACGCCGGGCTGGAGCGAGCCTGTGGTGTCGAGGTTGATGCTTGACACACCGTAAGCGATGAGTTCCTTGGCGAGTTCGCCGCCCGTGAGTCCAGGGAATGAGAGCGAGAAGAAGAAACCGTCGGCAATGTCTTCCGTCACGTCCGTGGGGTAAGTGATGGTGAAGCCGTTGTCGGTGAAGATTTTCTTCATCTTGCGAGCACGCTCAGCGTAGGCTTTCGTGTCGTCGACAAAGTTAATCACGCCCTCGGTGGAGAGGCGGAGCATTTCGGCATAGGCATACTGCGTGCTGGCGGTGCAACCCGAAGTAATCATATACTGAATGCTGGCGGTGAAGGTGGCACCAAAGACACCGCTATCGTTATAGCGACGGGCGAGCGCGGGGAACTGGCGGTCGAAGAGTTTGTCGCTGATGCACACTAAGGCGATGCGACCTCCAGCATAGGAGAAGATTTTTGACGCCGAGAGCATGAGGATGTAGTTATCCGTATAGCGTGCCACGGTGCGCACAAAGGGCGCCTGGAAGGGTTTTGACAAGTCTCGACGGCTGTCCATGGCGAAGTAGGCCAAGTCCTCAAGGATAATAATATCGTGCTTCGTAGCGATGTCGCCAATGATTTGGAGTTCATCTTCTTCAAGGGAAATCCACGCGGGGTTATTGGGGTTGGAATAAATAATGGCTGCGATGTCGCCGTCCTTTACTTCTTCCTCAAGCTTCGCACGAAGGGCTTCACCGCGGTATGGGTAGATGTCGAAGTTCTTCCACTCGATGCCCAAGATGCGGAGTTGCGATTTCTGAATGGGGAAACCGGGGTCGATGAAGAGCACCTTGTTTTTCTTCTCGTCTCGTTGGCAACACGCAATGAAGGCGCCGAAACTTCCGGCTACGCTACCTACCGTGGGGATACAGGCACGCGCCGAAACGTCGATGTCCATAAATGCCTTAACAAAGCGACTGGCTTCGTGCTTCAACTCGGGCACACCTGCGGCTGCGGGATATTGATTGTTTGCTCCGCGGTCGAGCGCCGCCTTTTCGGCTTCTGTGCCGTAAGCATTCACAGGGAGTCCCGGGCTTCCCTGATCCATGCGGATAAAGGGTTGTCCCGTCTTCTGCTCTAAATATTGCGCCACCAAGAGGGTCTCACCAATGGTAGCGTGAGAGAGGTCTGCCACGTGGTTTATGCGGGCAGCCTCGTTGACTAATTCATCAGAAAATAATTTCATTTTGAAAGGAGAAAGGATTACTCCGAACGGCGCTCTCCCCCTGTTTATAGGGGGAGGGGACCACGTAGTGGTGAGGGGGTGCAGAAAAAGTGAGTAATTAGAAGTGAGTAGTTAGTAGTAAGTCCAT
>JAZTYI010000002.1:0-9868 GCA_045636885.1 Alloprevotella sp. | reverse complement strand
CAGTAACCGGGGCGTGCGAGCGAGGCGAGTACCCCCGGTGAGGAGCACACAAGCATCGCACCCTGGAGGGGTGCCAGAGCAACGAGCAACAAGATATGTCAGGTGTTGGGGCACTCTTCCAGAGTGCGACTACTCTCTGACACCAATCCGGGGGTATTCGCTACGCTCAAACCACCCGGTTACCGACCGGTGACGCCTTCAGCGTCATCGAGCGAGTGAAATTTTTTATTGCTTCTATACAACAAAACCCTCAACAAGCACGTTACGGCACTGTATTGTTTGTATTTAGGCAATGTAGACACTTCAGCAAATCACATTCGTAATGCCCCCATAACAACCACAGAGTTTATGCGATTTCAAAGTAACCACTAATAGCACGAATGGACACTAATGCCATGCGGGATTTTATCTCCGAATGGAATTCGTGTCCATTCGTGTTCATTAGTGGTTAAAATATAAAAGGTATTGTCCGTTAAATATTTCTCACGCAGAGTACGCAAAGTACGCAAAGACTATGCAGCGCATTTACCCTTTATCCATAAATGATTTCGCAAAGACATACATTGCTTCGCTCGTATTTTGCCCTCCGGACGGCAAAGCACAAGCGTAAGCATGTGCGCTTCTGCGTATTCTCCTTATAAAACCTCTTCTATTCTGCATAGCTTCTGCGTAAATCTGCGTTGTCTGCGTGAGGAAATAATCACTCTGATTTATTAAAAGTCAACTGATTAAACAGAAACCCTGCGGCGTGCTTCCACTTGACCTGTAGGGACGCACGGCTCGTGCGTCCGTAATTCATTGATAATCGCCACTTAACTACGGACGCACGAGCCGTACGTCCCTACATGTCAATAATATGTCCTCCTGAAAAAAATCAGTGTAATCCGTGTAATCACGTTGATAGTTAAAATCCACGGATTAAACTGTATTCTTTATCTCACGCAGAAACCGCAGATTAACGCAGAAGCCATGCGGGGTTTATTGTATATTATGGAGACTTTCGCAGAACGCGCACACTCCGCTTGCGCTCCCCGTCCGGACAGCAAAGCACAAGCGTCAGCGTGTGCGCCTCTGCGTATTCTCTCATGACGCACGGGCCGTGCGTCCCTACTTGTCAAGTGGAAGTCCTGCTTGGAGTTCGTATGTCCTTCTCCGAGCGAGGTTGTGGCATGAAATGTTGCTTGTTTTAAGGACGCACGGACCGTGCGTACGTACCTGTCAAGTGGTAGTCCCGCTGTTTGGTGGGGGCAATAGGGATATATAAAAACAACGGGTCAACCGCGTGGGTTGACCCGTTGTTTTATTGTTATGGGGAGAATACTTGTTTATTCCCAGTTTGTGGAGCTCCAAGGACCGTTGTGCTTGTTGGTGAGCTGTTCGCCTTCTCCAGTTTTTACGGTTTCATTCTGATGCATCTGGAGAGATACCGCAATGAGACCTTCAAGTTCGAATTCGCTTACGAACATTTGGGGTTGGATATATGTCTTTTTCATAATTGTGTCTATTAGTGTTTAGTCAATTTGTGTGGATTACTTCACGATGAACTTCTTGCCGTTCTGGATGTAGATACCACCCTTTACAGTGTTCATCACGCGGCGACCAGAGAGGTCGTAGATGGGAGCATTAGCATCTGCGTCGTTGTTGAGAACAGATTCGATTGCAGTTGTGTTGCCACCGAAAGTGAAGCGGAGCACGTTGCTTGTTGTGCCTGTAGCAGAAACAGGGAGGTAAGCCTTGAAGCCATTGTTCAACCAAGTAGTCTTACCCTGCTGATCCAATTCTGCAATGTAAAGACCAATGCCGTTCTTGTTGCTCAATACGTATGATTCTTCAGTGATGTAAGCGCTTGCTGCAGTACCAGTCAACCAGTTACCTTCGATAGCCGTTGCTTCACCACCTACTGTAAGATTGAATGTAGTTGCTTCTTCAACATCTGCATAGAGGATTACACCTGTGTTAGCAGGAATTACATCGTTAGCGATTTCTTCAAGGGTTGCCCATGTTTGGTCACCCACAACCTTGCTGCTGTTGATATAGTAAGCAGTTACGCCTTCGGGTACTGTCATTGCTACAGGAGCGTAGAATGAAGCAAACTTAGCCGCAGAGATGGTAACGGGGATTTCTGTTACTTCTACAAGGTTGAAGCAGTAACCGTTTTCGTTGTTTGTACTACTACCTGCGTCTGTGTGATTGTTTTTATTGCAATATAACCAACGTCCACCATTGTTAAAACTGATGTTGTAGGCACCGTTGAGTCCATTTGATGCGAGGCGGAATGCAACCTTTGAACCTTCATTCTGCACACCATTGTAACCAAGCATATTGTCTTTATCCATTACAAGGTAGTTACCAGAACCATACGAAATTAATGAATTGCCATTACCATAGAAAATGGAACTCTTATCTGTAGTCGCTACATATTCAGCACGAGTAGTTTTGGTCGTAGAATTATTTGCACCAAGATAAGGTGCATCATCATTCCAACCATCTACAGCCTTAATGCGGAAGAACTTATTGGGTACTGGCAAATTAAAAGAACGGCATTGGGCAATTAATGCCTTCAAATCAGTGAGATCACTATCTTCAGTAGCATTTGCAAGAGCATGATAAACTTCTCGGTCTGTTTCGCTTTCAAAACCCCAGAATTCTGCCTCCCAGTCAAGGAACGGGGTGAAACATTCAAGTAAACTTGATACTTCAGGCCAAATTTCAAACTTACCCACCTTTTCGTTGAGTGCGTCAAGAATATCTGTTGTTGCAGCACCCTGGCTAAGTGCGAGAGTTGCAGAACCTAAGTCATTCTGGTTACCTGTCCAACCATCCCCCCAAAGCAAAGCCCCGTAGGTGAATTTATTGTTAGTTAGGTTTTGGTTGATTACTTTGCTTTCTACACCAATCAAAATAGGATAAGCACCACGTGTAGAATTCTTAAATTCAATTGCTGTTGCAGTGGGTTCTTCTGAAAGAGGAATGCTATTTAAATTTTCAGAATTAAATGAAATGAACTTACCAACACCTACGTTATACAAATATTTACGTGTTGCTGTTTCGTAGTAAACCCACTGACAATTTGCGTTATCTTGAGCAGGAGTTACGTCGTTAAGTTTGCCTGAGCTATAAACGAAGTCTGTACCTTCCTTTGCCATCAACCAACCGCGGTCTGTCTGGAATGTATAGATGTTGCCATGAACAAACTTCGAAGCATTAGCAACGGCATTACTGGGATAACATAGTGATGCAATTTGGTCATCATTCAAAGCGCTACTATAAAATTCAATTTTGTTAATGGTTCCATTAAATTTACCGAACTCAGTGTTTGAGTCATAAACAACACCACCAAGATAGAACTTAGCATTTGCACCATCAAATGTATTTAGAGCCTTTGTTGCATCCTGATTTTTAAGATGTCTACCATCTTCATAGTACTTAATGGTTGTACCGTTGTATGTGAAGATAATTTTCTTTGTAGCAGTTGAGATATCACCAGATGAACTTGAGTAGTATCCTCCATTTCGAGGACCTACATAATAACGCACGGAGTTTCCGCCAATACCTAACCCCCAGATAGTATTGTTCTCCGTACTATTGCTGGTATAATCTGCTACTGCTGAAAACAGCAAAGACATATTGCTAGAATTTGTAATAGTTACATCTGCAACCATTGTAAAGGCTGACAAGTTACGAATTGTTGTAGCATCAGCAGCAGAGAGTTCCTTAAGTTCTGTGATGTTTTCATAAGTCAACACAGGAGTCTGCGTTTCCGCCCACGCTCCCAAGCAGGGAAGCATCAAGGCGAGCATAAGTAAAATTTTCTTCATAGATAAATTATTTATTGAATAATATTGTTTGTGCTTTTGGGGGGAATAGAAGGAGGAAAATTCTTGCTGGAGAACTTCTTCATCCTTCAAATCAAAGCAAAATTACGGATTAGATTTTTATATGTAAATGGTGATGTATTTTTTTTGTGTATCAGGCAGTTAGATTGTAATATAGTAAAGTTGATTGACAGATTGAGTTTGCAAAAAGGAGGATTTTTTTTAAAAAAAAGAGTACAGAGAACAGAGTACAGAGAACAGAGTACAGAGAACAGAGTACAGAGAACAGAGTACAGAGTACAACTGCCTTGCGGGGTGTTTTCTCTTGACAGGTAGGGACGCACGGCGCGTGCGTCCTCAATCCTCTGCATTTTCCGCGCTGTATATTTCTTTAATTAAGGACGCACGGACCGTACGTCCCTACCTGCCAATTATTATTTCCCTCTGTCACTAAACCATAAAACAGTTTAATCCGTGTCGTTGATAAAATAAAGTCAACAGACGATAGACAACAGACAATAGACTACCATCCGGATAGGACCGAAGTCCATTGACTGTTGTCTGTTGTCTGTTGTCCGTTGTCCGTTTACCTCAATACGCGTAGATACTCGTGATACGTGGAGACTAAGTAAGGTTTTGTAATGGGGAGGGGGAAGTTTTTTCGGGGAAATGGTTATAAATTTAGTGGGAGAGGGGTGTATATCTTTAAAAAATAGTACTTTTGTCGTTGAAACTATAACCTTAAAATCTTTTAGTCTATGTTGGAAAATGACAAGGCCCTTTTGGCAAAGAAAGGTATTTCTGAAGAAAAGTTGGCAGACCAGTTGAAGCAGTTTGCTGCAGGTTTCCCCTTCTTGAAGTTGAGCGCTGCGGCAAGTATTGAGAAAGGTATTCTCGCTCCCTCGGCAGAAGAACAGGTGCAGTTGCTTGCTGCTTGGGACAAGTACGTGGCAGAAAACCACAAGGTGGTGAAGTTTGTGCCCGCCTCAGGTGCCGCAAGCCGTATGTTCAAGGATGTGTTCTCTTTTGTGGATGCAGCTTACGACGCTCCCGAATCAGCATTTGAAAAGAAGTTCTTCGACGAACTCCCCACTGCTGCTTTCTATGCCGACCTTGACGCTGCCTGCGTAAAGAATTACGGTAAGGACATCAAGGCGCTCTTGGCAGAAGGACAGTATAAGGCTGTGGCAAAGGCGATGCTTGCGGAAGAAGGTTTGAATTACGGAAAACTTCCCAAGGGACTTTTGAAGTTCCACAAGTATGCAGAAGGTTCACGCACACCCCTTGAAGAACACCTCGTGGAAGGTGCGCTTTACGCCAAGGCTGGTGATGGTAATGTGAACGTACACTTCACCGTTTCGCCCGAACACCGTGCGCTCTTTGAAAAACTTGTTGCTGAAAAGGCACAGGGTTATGCGGCGCAGCACAATGCTACGTTTGACATTTCCTTCTCAGAACAGAAGTCAAGCACCGATACTGTGGCTGCAAATGCCGACAATACGCCCTTCCGCAATGCGGATGGTTCGCTCCTTTTCCGCCCCGGTGGTCACGGCGCCTTGATTGAAAACCTCAACGATATTGACGGCGACATCGTGTTCATCAAGAACATCGACAACGTTGTGCCCGACCGCTTGAAGGGCGACACTGTAACGTATAAGAAGCTCCTTGCGGGCTTGCTCGTTGACTTGCAGAAGCAGGCATTTGCTTACCTCGAAAAGTTGGATAGCGGCAAGTACACGATGGAAGAGCTCCGCGAAATGTTGCAGTTCGTTCAGAAGCGCCTCTTCTGTAAGAACCCCGAAACCAAGGTGCTTGAAGATACCGAACTCGCTATTTACTTGCGCCAGAAGTTGAACCGCCCGATGCGCGTTTGCGGTATGGTGCGCAATGTAGGCGAACCTGGTGGCGGTCCGTTCTTGGCATACAACCCCGACGGCACGATTTCGCTTCAGATTCTCGAAAGTTCGCAGATTGATATGGCGGATCCCGAAAAGAAGGCGATGTTTGAAAAGGGTACACACTTTAACCCCGTAGATTTGGTGTGCGCCATCAAGAATTATAAGGGAGAAAAGTTTGACCTTCCCAAGTATGTGGACAAGGCAACGGGCTTTATCTCTTCAAAGAGTAAGGACGGTAAGGAACTCAAGGCGCTTGAATTGCCCGGTCTTTGGAACGGTGCGATGAGCGACTGGAGCACGGTATTCGTAGAAGTGCCCCTTTCTACCTTTAACCCCGTGAAGACGGTCAACGACCTCTATCGCGAACAACATCAATAACATTGACGAAACAACTTATTTTAGAATTTTCCCGCCTTGCCTTGTTACACCTTGGCAACGGGTATGCCACACTTCCACCACTCCGCAAGCGAGTGGTGGAAAAGTGTTTGTGGATGTCGGACGAGGAATTTGACCGCCTCGTAGCGCAAGCACAACTCATGCCTGGGGCGTTCAGCCTGAACCTTGCCGCCGTAATCGGTCGGCGTATGGACGGGCGTCGAGGCAGTGCCGTGGCAATAGCTGCAACGGTGATTCCGCTGATGCTGCTCTTCCTGTTGCTCGTAGCCGTGTTCTCACCCATGCGCCATTGGGACTTGTTTGAAAGCATGCTTCGCGGTATGCGCCCCGCTTTAATCGGTGTGTTGGCAGTCGTAGCTTTCCGCATGGGGCGCAGCAGTAAGGTCGATTTAAGTTTCCTGTGGGTGCCCTTTGTGGTAGCGGTAGCCGTAGGCATCTTCCAGTTGGCACCGCTCTACATCCTCCTGCTCACCGTCGGTGCAGGCTTCCTCTATGGTAAATTCTTGCGTTAATCCGTTATGACCTACCTCATACTTTTCATTGGCTTTTTCTTTGTCGGCTTCTTCGGCTTCGGAGGTCCCGACGCGGTGCTCGCTATGGTGGAGCACCTTGTTGTCGTGCAGACAGGATGGTTGACGCATGAACAGTTTATAGACCTGCTCATCGTGAGCAAGACCGTGCCTGGCGAAACAGCGGTCAATGCTGCTACGCTTTCAGGCTATGCGGCAGTCATGAACAACCTCGGTTTCTTCACCGCCATAGGGGCATCTACGGCTGCCATGCTCGGACTCGCCATGCCCTCGTTTGTGTGGACAGAATTGGCAGCGCGCATCACCATTCCCAAGGAATATCAGCCCATCACGGAGAGCATTATCGACTTCTTGCGCGTAGTCGTTCCCGGACTCATCGGAGGTGTAGCCCTTTCCCTCTGTACGCCCGAAATTATCGGCAGTCTCGACACGCCTTGGCACCTTGGCGTCAGCGCCTTCCTCTGCCTATTCACCATCGTGGGCATGACCGCCTTCCGCTTCAATCCTGTGTTCCTTATCCTGCTCAGCGGGGTAGCGGGGATGCTGTTGTTGTAAGCGATATCCCTTTTTGGAAAAACAATCTCGGACTTATTTCAAATTATCTCCGACTTAAATTTAGGCAATGATATAGGTGTTACTTGCGTGACCTTCGGTTGTCCACGAAAACTCGTTTGTTTTATTTGGAGCCACTAATGAACACTAATTTTCACTAATATCCATCCGGTCTTAAAAAACCCGCAAGGCATTAGTGAAAATTAGTGTCCATTAGTGGCTAAAATAACAAGATCACAACATCTTTGGTGTAAGGATTATTTGTGGACATCTGCTATATTATCACCTAAATTTAAGTAAGTCGGAGATAATTTTTAGGATTTAAATTAGGGCTGATATAACCGTTGTTCTAATTGATATGTCATGACGCTGAAGGCGTCACCGCTACGTAACCGCGGCGTTTGAGCGAAGCGAATACCCCCGGAAGTGCGACTGAGATGTGTGCACCCTGAATGGGTGCCCGAACAATTGGAAAACTGGGTGCTTGGGCACCCATTCAGGGTGCATCATATGACTCCAACTACCGGGGGTGCGCTTTCAGCGTACCCCGCGGTTACTGAGCGGAGACGCCTTCAGCGTCTAAAATACGCTTGAACGAACTGCTCTATTGTAACTTAATATAACTGTATTTTCTAAGCAAATTCCACTTTCAATAACGTCATGGTTAAGCAATATCCCCTCGAAGACTTCTTCCGCAATTCCGACCGTTCGGGCTATCAAATCTCTCCCGATGGCAACTACTTCTCCTTCCTTGCGCCCTATGAGGACCGCATGAACATCTTTGTGCAGCGCATTGGGAGCGAGGAGACACTGCGCCTAACGAGCGAGACGGCGCGCAGTGTGGCAGGCTATATGTGGGCAACGAATGAGCGCATTCTGTTTATGAAAGACACGGCGGGAGATGAGAATTACCAGCTCTATGGTGTGAATCTCGACGGTAGCGACCTGCGTGCCTATACGGCTTTCGCGGGAGTGCGCACTACGCTCATTGATGACTTGGAGGACGTTCCCAACGAGGTGATTATCGGTATGAACAAGCGCCAAGCGGAGATTTTCGACCCCTACCGCCTGAACTTGGAGACGGGCGAACTCACGCAGTTGGCGGAGAATCCCGGGAATTGGCAGGGGTATATGACCGACCACGAGGGGAAGTTGCGCGTAGTGACCGCCATTGTGGACGGGGTGAATACGCAAATCCTTTATCGCGAATATGAGTCAGAGGAGTTCCGCCCTGTATTGACTACGAACTTTAAGGAGTCGGTGGATTTCATGGAGTTTACGCCCGACAACCGTTTGGTGTATGCCGCTACAAACCTCGGGCGCGATAAGGTGGCGCTCGTGTTGATGAATCCCGCAACGTGTGAGGAGTTGGAGCAACTTTATGCCCACGAGCAGTATGACGTGTCGAGCATTTCGTATTCGCGCAAGCGCAAGAAGTTGTTGGCGGTGTATTGCCAGGGGCATAAGGACCCCATTCGCCATTATTTTGATGATGAAGAGGCGGCATTCCGTGAGCATCTGCGCAGCTTCTTCGAGGGACGCCGTTTTGGCATCACCGCCACGGATAAGGAAGAGCAGAAATACTTGATTTATGTGGGCAGTGACCGTACGCGTGGGGGCTATTACTTCTACGACCGCGCCGTGGGCAGTCCTGTGCTGCTTGCCGAACTCGCTCCCTGGTTGCAGGAGGAAGATATGGTGGCGATGCACCCTGTGACGTACACCTCTCGCGATGGTTTGACCATCGAGGCGTATCTTTCTTTGCCCCATCCCTACACGCCCGAAACGGCAAAGGCATTGCCCGTCGTGGTGCACCCGCACGGTGGTCCCTGGGCGAGAGATTCGTGGGGCTATTCGGCAGAAGTTCAGTTCCTTTGCAATCGCGGGTATGCCGTGTTCCAAATGAATTTCCGCGGTTCTACGGGCTATGGTCGCAAGTTCCTTGAAGCGAGTTACAAGCAGTGGGGGCAGGCGATGCAAGACGATATTACTGACGGCGTAAACTGGTTGATTACGCAGGGCATTGCTGATGCGAAGCGCATAGCGATTTATGGCGGAAGTTATGGCGGTTATGCGACGTTGGCAGGGCTTTGCTTTACTCCCGACCTCTATGCCTGTGGTATCGACTACGTAGGTGTTTCCAACCTCTTGACGTTCATGCAAACCATTCCCCCTTATTGGCGTCCGCTCCTCGAAATGATGTACGAGCAGGTGGGCGACCCTGAAAAGGATTTGGAAATGCTTACCGCTTATAGTCCTGCCCTTCAGGCACATCTCATTAAGGCGCCCCTCTTTATTGCACAGGGAGCAAACGACCCGCGTGTGAATAAGGCGGAGAGCGACCAGATGGTGGAGGCATTGAGAGCGCGAGGCGTGGAGGTGGAATACATGGTGAAGGATGACGAAGGTCACGGTTTCCACAACCAAGAAAACCGCTTCGATTTCTATCGTGCGATGGAGCGCTTCTTGAAGGAGCAGATGGGGTAGAGGAATAGGAACTATAGTCTCTATAGAACCTATAGTTTCTACGGATTATTCGACAAAAAATGAGGGTGTGTCAAAACTGGCACACCCTCTTTGTATATATTCCCCATTCAGCAAGTGAGTCATAAACCCTCTTTTTTTTGTATCCCGTTTTTTGAAGGCTTTATAACCCTTAAAAAGGCATTATAAGGCT
>JAZTYI010000001.1:0-27433 GCA_045636885.1 Alloprevotella sp. | reverse complement strand
TGTATTTACCGGACAGTTCCCATTGCCTAGGCAATGGGAACTGTCCGGTAAATACAGAAAACTCTCAAACAATGAAGTCATTTCAAGTGTACAAGCCCCCTCATTTATTTTTTTTCACGCAGAGGCCGCAGAGAACGCAGAGACCATGCGGACCCAAGATAAATATAGATGGAATTACGCAAAGCGCACACACTTTGTTTGTGCTTGCCTTCCGGATGGTTACATACGAGCGAAGCAAAGTATGTCATTGCGGAATCATCCATTAGAGAAGAGATTTATTTTCCTGCATCGTCTTTGCGAAACTCTGCGAACTTTGCGTGAGTTTTTACTGGACACCATAAGTTCCATAAATTACATGGCGAAAAATTGTGACACTTCCAACCTTCATTTTTCCTCATTTTTCGCCGAAAACTTTAACAAACATTAACATTCTGTATACTCACCGTAGCGACAATATCTATTTGCGGTGCAAGAATAAGTAACATAGAAAACCGGTTGTTTAACCTTGAAAAAACAAGGTAACTTATTTTTTGACCCCAAAAATGGGTTTTTCGCGATAAAAAAAGTGGAGATAACCCCGATTCCTAGGGGCATCTCCACTTCCGCAGTACAAAGATACAAAATTTCAAAGCGAAATGCAAATCCGTTAACACTTGTTAACACCAATATTATTTCTCATTTTTTGTCATTTTTCGCGGATGAATATACACGGTTTGATGTAACTCATCAGGTACATTTTTTTAGAAATAAAATGCCGACCCTTTGTCTAATAAATATGTTTTTCTACCTTTGTGGAAAGGTAATACATTTAACATCTAAATTAGACTATGAAAACAGCTTTGATTACTGGCGTTACAGGCCAAGACGGTTCTTTCCTCTCTGAATTTCTCTTAAGCAAAGGATATGACGTGCACGGCACCATCCGCCGTTCCTCTGTAGACTTCCGCGAACGCATTGCCCACCTTGAGGGCAACCCCAACTTCCACTTGCATTACGCGGACTTGGGTGACTCCATGAGTCTCTTGAAGGTGATTTCCAAAGTGCGCCCCGACGAAATCTATAACCTTGCCGCACAAAGTCATGTGCAGGTAAGTTTTGACGCTCCCGAATTTACGGCGAACGTTGACGCAACGGGCGTACTCCGCGTGTTGGAAGCGGTGCGCCTTTGCGGTCTTGCTGAGACGTGTCACATTTATCAGGCTTCTACATCCGAACTTTACGGTAAGGTAGAAGAAGTGCCCCAAAACGAAAAAACGCCTTTCCACCCCTACAGTCCTTATGCCGTAGCGAAACTTTACGGCCACTGGATTGTTAAGGAATACCGCGAAGCCTACGGCATGTTCTGCTGTTCAGGTATCCTGTTCAACCACGAAAGTGAGCGCCGTGGCGAGACCTTTGTGACCCGCAAAATCACCCTTGCTGCAGCACGCATTAAGCAGGGCAAGCAGGAGAAACTTTACCTGGGCAATCTCTCTTCACTTCGCGACTGGGGGTATGCGAAGGACTATGTGGAATGTATGTGGATGATGCTCCAGCACGACCATCCCGAAGATTTTGTCATCGCTACGGGTGAACAGCACTCGGTGCGTGACTTCTGTTATTACGCTTTCAAGCACGTGGGTATCGAACTCGAATTTGTGGGCGAAGGCCTCGACGAAAAGGGTATTGACAAGGCTACGGGCAAGGTGCTTATCGAAGTGTCGCCCGACTTCTTCCGTCCCACCGACGTTGTAAACCTCTGGGGCGACCCCTCAAAGGCGAAGAAGGAATTGGGTTGGAACCCGCAGAAGACTTCTTTCGAAGAGCTCGTGCGCATTATGGTGGAATCGGATATGGCAAAGGTGGCCGTTGAACGTGCAGGCGAGCACATCCGTACCAATCTTGCTGAGTATTTGGAAAAGGGAATAGTGAAGTAAGGTTTGAGGTTATGAGGTTGTAAGGTTATGAGGACCATGCGGTCTGCGTAATCCTTAAGGACCTTAAAGACCCTAAAGACTTTAGAGACCTTAAGATTATATGCTAAAAGATAGTAAAATCTACGTGGCAGGCCACCGCGGCATGGTGGGTTCTGCCATTGTGCGCGAACTCCAGCGCCAGGGTTACACCAATATCATTACGCGTACACATGCCGAACTTGACTTGACGCGTCAGGACCAAGTGGAACGCTTCTTTGCTGAGGAGCGCCCTGAATACGTGTTCCTCGCTGCCGCAAAGGTGGGCGGAATTATTGCCAACCAAAGTGCGCTTGCCGACTTCATGTATGAGAACATGATGCTCGAGATGAACGTCATCCATGCGGCGTGGAAAAATGGCTGTAAGAAACTCGAGTTTCTTGGTTCATCCTGCATCTATCCCCGCTTGGCACCACAGCCCATGAAGGAAGATTGCCTGCTCACCTCTGCCCTTGAACCCACGAACGAGGCCTATGCGTTGGCAAAGATTTCGGGTCTCAAATATTGCGAATACCTCAACCGCCAATACGGCACGGACTTCATCAGCCTCATGCCCACGAACCTTTATGGGCCTAACGACAACTACCACCCCACGCACAGCCACGTGCTTCCCGGCCTCATCCGCCGCTTCCACGAGGCCAAGGAACAGGGACTTAAGGAAGTGACCTGCTGGGGCGACGGCAGTCCGCTTCGCGAGTTCCTCTATGTTGACGACCTCGCCAACCTCTGTGTCTTCCTCATGGAAAACTACAGCGGAAATGAAACCGTGAACGCGGGTAGTGGCAAAGAGATTACGATTAAGGGACTCACCGAACTCGTGGCAAAGGTAATCGGTTACGAGGGCGCCATCCTTTGGGACACTTCCAAGCCCAACGGCACGCCCCGCAAACTCCTTGACGTTTCAAAGAGCGCCGCTATGGGTTGGACAGCACAAACATCTCTCGAAGAAGGCATCCGCCTCGCCTATGCCGACTTTCTCAACAATCCGATGCGTGCAGAGCGCTAAACTACCTATAGTTACAACATATCATTTATGGGATTGACGTCATCAATCCCATAAAGTGGTCTGCACCTATATCTCACTTTAATCATTTTATATGCAACAGAATAACTCCCGCAGATCAAAAGCCAAACCCAAATCAGACCTTGAAAATTTTGGGCACCTTCAGCCCCAAGCGCCTGAATTGGAACAGGCTGTAGTAGGTGCCTTACTTATTGAGTCTGACGCTTATTCTCAAGTGTCTGAAATCTTAAAACCCGATAGTTTTTATGACCCTCGTCATAAGTATATTTACGAGGCAATCAGCAGATTGAACATCAACCAAAAACCTTCTGACATCCTCACGGTTGTTGATGAACTTGAACGCATGGGCACGCTTGAGGAGGCAGGCGGACGCTATTACATCACGCAGTTGTCGGGCATGGTGTCATCATCTGCCCACATTGTTTTTCATGCGCGCATCATTGCGCAGAAGTCACTGGCACGCCAACTCATTACCTACACCAGCAACATTCAAACGAAAGCCTTTGACCCCACACAGGACGTTGATGAACTCATGCAGGAAGCTGAAGGCAACCTCTTCTCATTGAGTCAACAAAACCTAAAGAAAGATTACACGCAGATCGACCCCGTCATTCAAGACGCCTATGCCATGCTCCAAAAGGCAGCATCACGTAGCGACGGTCTCTCTGGTATCTCTACAGGGTTCAGAGATTTGGATAAGATGACCTCAGGGTGGCAAGCATCAGACCTCGTCATTCTTGCGGCACGTCCAGCCATGGGTAAAACGGCTTTTGCCCTCAGTATGGCAAAGAATATTGCCATCGACCAAGGTATTCCTTTGGCGTTTTTCTCACTGGAAATGTCAAACGTGCAATTGATGAACCGCGTAATCTCAAATGTCACAGAGATTGAATCGGATAAGTTGAAGACTGGACAACTCAAACCCGAGGAATGGCAACGCCTAGACGGACGTATGAAGCAACTCTACGGCAAACCTCTTTTCCTTGATGACACGCCATCTCTTTCTGTGTTTGAACTCCTTACCAAGGCAAGACGATTAGTGCGCGAACATGGCGTAAAAATCATCATGATTGACTACCTTCAGTTGATGAATGCATCGGGCATGAACTACGGCAGTCGCCAAGAAGAAGTATCTACCATCTCACGTGCGCTCAAGGGGTTGGCAAAGGAACTCGGAATCCCTATTCTCGCCCTTTCACAGTTGAATCGTGGTGTTGAAAACCGAGCAGAAGGTGACAAGCGCCCGCAGTTGAGTGACCTTCGCGAATCAGGAGCGATTGAGCAGGATGCCGATATGGTGTGCTTCATCCATCGCCCTGAATATTACAAGATTTATACCGATGCCAACGGACGTGATTTGCGAGGAATGGCAGAGATTATTATTGCAAAACACCGTAATGGTGCTGTAGGCGACGTGCTCCTGTCATTTAAGGGTCAATTCACACGCTTCCAGGATCGTGAGGCAGATAGTTATATCCCCATCCCGGGTGAAGAGATCAGTTCAACGATGAACACCAGTTTCCCTCCACCTTCTAATCACTCCGCTGATCCCTTAGATTTCCCAATTCCTCCGATAGGAGAAGTGCCGTATTGATAAGCACTCCGATGTATTACTGTCCGCTGCGGACTGTAATAAAACTCTTTACATACCTCTCACCGCCATGATTGCGGCTAATTTGAAGAATCTTGTCCTTGTTTAAGAACTTTGTTAACTGGCCATATATCGGCTGTCCGAAGAAATGTGTACTTTTGCTCATGGTTAACCTTTAAGTGTGGTAACTCAAAGATAACCAAAAAGGGCTGAACTTCCTAATCGGAGCTCAGCCCATTCTTTTTTGGAGTTGAATAAGTTTTAGCGGACAGTAATATTTTCTTTTATACACATACGATCTCGGAGAAATAGTTTCTCTGAAATATTACGGGATATACACCTTCTGACCATTGACAACGTAGACACCGCTCTTAAGATTTGCAGCGCCATTTATGCGACGACCGTAAAGGTCGTATATCATTGAGTTCTGCCCACTAATACCAGAAGTTCCTAACTCAATCTGCCCCACTGCTGTTTCAGAATTATCCTCCGCAGGAAGTATGATTTTCATATCAAAATCTCCTCCTCCAGATTGATTTGCCATATAATCCCATATCGCTAAAGAGTATAATGGGAACGTAATAACTCCTTCAGAATAAGTAGCGGCAGAAGAGTGTTCCTGCTTCCAAATAAAGCTTGCATATCCACCTTCGTCTATTATAATTCCAACAGGTGTTTTGAAGATTTTCACATCATCAGGGTTTGTCACATCAATATAAATCCACCAATCTGTACTGGGATCAACATATCGATACTTAGAACTGTAAACATGATTCTCTCCATATAAATTTAGAAGCCCAATAATATTGGGATTATCAGTTCTACGATATGTCTTAACTCCTTCTGAAGTCGCCATGTAAGGATATTTATACACCCAAGTTCCATCGACCTCAATCCACTTATCGTCAGAAGAAATTAGAACTGAACCCGCATATTCGCTTACAGTAGATTCGCCTATGTAATCCCATGTATAAGATTCGTATTCAGGCTCTGCATACGACACAACACTTGTTATAAAACACTCCATCACAGCAGTTCCATCAGCTCCTATAGGTACGAGATAAATACTGTATACACCAATCTCTGTGCAGGTAATATCAAATGTAAGTTGGTCGCTCTCCTCATAGTTTATGTCTGTTTCAGGATTTGCTACGTACAGCTCATCAATGTTAGAAGACAAGAACTTTCCTGGAGCGAGTACTACCTTACGGTACTTCACTATAGGAGCTTCAAAAGTAAGAGTATATGTAGCTTTTGTTTCGTTACGGGCAACATATTTTCTGTCCCAAGAACCGCCGAAATTCGGGGGAGTTACTCCTTCTATCTGAAGAATCATATCACGTCTGAAGCCTGAGGTTTCGCATACGTATATAAATACATTCTTTAACATAATATAGCCAGTTGCAGGACGATATGTTCCTTTACAAGAAAATTGGAATTCTTCATAAGGTTCAGAAACACCTGCGTCAGCCAACTTGCTTTTGTCGGTAGAATATCCTGTGCTTTGCTTTTCAGCGGTGACAGACGCTGTAGAACTGTCAAAATCTAAAATAATATCCTTCGCATTAAAGATACCCTTAAGACAAAGTTGATGCTTTGTAGGATCAGACTTGCTAGTACGCTGATCGATAGTAATAGGGTCTTCCCAAGGTTCTATACTTCCTGTTCCCCAAGATTGGAAGGTAGCCATGAGCGACTCTTTGCCACTATAAGTTATTGCAGTGCCTAATGTCGTCCATTCTCCCCAATCTTCTACTGTTCTTGTCTTGGGAGCTTTGTAATTTAATGTCTCCATCTGAGATTGTGCACTTACGCACAAAGGCAAGAGAGCTACAAATAGCGAGAGCAACATTTGTTTTACTGGAATCGTAATTCTGTTCATAATAATGTGTGTTGTTAATGTTATTAACAGGATTGTTACATACAGTTTTTGGTGAAAAAGAAAAGTCGGGGAATAAACTATAAGTTTTGAATTACTACTATAACATCATAGGCTAATTGGGATTCATCTCTTTCTTGTACTGGGAAGTTCGTAAAAAAGTTTAACTATGTGAACTTCATTATACTGCAGTTTAGATTAAGCTAAGGAGCCTATAAAATTAATAGTGCGTCTGTCAGCAAAGGCACTATGCCCTTGCCGACAGACGCACTATCTTTATCATTTAGTAGTACTACTTGCTTGCTTGCTTGCTTGCTTGCTTGCTTGCTTGCTTGCTTGCTTGCTTGCTAACAAAAAAATCCGAACCACCAAATAAACCGGTGATTTTCTTTAAGTTATTTTTAGTTATGCAAACAGAAGTAGCCATATTCTAAATATCTTCATGCAGTGCGAGTGAGACATGCAATCTCACAACATTGCAAAGATAAGATATTTTCAATAATGACGATGCTACAAATCAAAATATTTTTGAAAGAATTAAGCTCCCCTTAATCCAAATCTTAGATTTATCCTTGCATCAATCTCTTGCAAAGCGCCTCGTGCTTTGAGCGCATGTGAAGCCATAGGGCGTTCATCACGGTCAATTCAAAAATGAAATAAATCCAAGGTTGAAAGGCGAGCATGGAAAGGTAAAGCACTATGGCGCGGGTGTTAAAGGTCAAGATGTTTGCCCATTTCATCAGGGGAAGACTCCCTGCGCGGAAGTCCTTACGCAATTGCTCGGGAATTTCACCTGAGTATTTTTCATCCAACTGTTGCTTGAGGCGTTGGAAACAGGGTGTCATTCCTTCCTGCGCCAAAGTATAACGGCGGTAGAAGAATAGAAAAGCCATTTGCACATAATCCTTGCGCCAATTCAAGGCATCAAAATCTTCTTGAAGTTTGCGGGAATTATCTAACTCACTCCCCTGCTTACCCTTGACAAAATAGAGGTGAATGTTGCGGTAATAGTCAGCGAGTTGGCATTGCTTGGCATGGCAAATAAGCCCGGAGAGTGCTGCGATTCCCCAAATCCAAAATCCCCAATTCTGTTGTGGGAAGAAAGGCATAGGCTGATTGTGAAGTCGCAAACAAATCGCGGCATATATACAGAAGAACCATACATCTCCCGCAAAGCCATCCAAGATTCTTCCCCAAAGCGTCTTCTTTCCCGTTAGGCGCGCCATCTGTCCATCACAGGAATCGTAAAAATTCGCCCACATCAGCAGGAGTATTCCTAAGATGGTGTAACAATAGGAGTTGAAGTAAAAACACACTCCTGCCGCGGCACCCAAGATAATGCTGAGAATAGTGACCACATTCGGATGCACATCAAAGTGCATGAAGAAGCGCGCCCAAAGGTAGCCTATGGGGCGGGTGAAGTGAATGTCAAGCCACTCTTCGGTGTCTTGACTCTTAAAGGTGGATTGAAGTTGTTCAGACATATAATTTGGAAGGGAAAAGATGAACGATGAACGAAGAACGAAGAGGCTGGCGCAGTGCTATTACTCCGCATGGTCTTTAAACGTTAAACGTTCAACGAGCGCCCGCGCTGCCTCTTGGGCACAAGGTGCAAAACTCGGAAAATCATTGAAATCAATAAGCGCGAAAGAACCATCTGGGCGCACAATGCAGTCGCCACCGTAGAGTTTGAAGTTGCAAATTTTAGCGGCCTTTTCCCCTAATTGGTGGAGTTGTTCGACGTCATAGGCATATCCTCTTGAAGCACCGTTGTGTGCCTCAAGGCCAAACTTACTAAACCCCGAGAAAGAGGTGGTTGGGGCATAAGCATAGAAAAAAGATGTACCTGCTATGCCATAGAACTTTAAAAGGTCACCTTCCACATGCTCAGAAAGCACGTAGGTCTGACGCTCCTCAAAATCGGCATTTTGCAATTCGGCATTATTGGAAAAATAGCGCACATCGGTTGCCGCTTCTGCATCTCCCCCACCCGTTTTCACCCATAGGGGAAAATTCAATGTGGTTGATTTTGGATCATCGGTAATCTCTGTTGAGGGAATGGGGAGGCGTGAGAAAAGGAAACGCTCCATCTGCTTCGCACGAGTATTTTTGAGCAGCGACTTGGCAGAGTTCCACACCGTATGTTCCTCTTGCTGTTCCCATTTTTCAAGAAGCATGAGCGCCTCCTTAGAGCGTGCCATACTAATGATTATGCAGGAAACTGACTGAAGATATTCTTCGGTAATATCATCCTCTTCAACATGCTCCACACAGTAACCTTTAGCCTCAAACGCCTTATGGATTGCACTTAAAACTGCAGCATCGCGCTCCACGCAATTCGGGGAGAATCGGTGAGCGCGATGCACGAGTAGAATAGTTTTTTTCATGACTAAACGTCTATTTCGGAACGCAAAAATGCTTCAGCCTTTGCGATGTCCGAAGCATGGTCTACATCGAGAATTTTTGAGAAGGGGAACGCCTTGAGGCGGAGACCATCAGCGATGAGTCCGCGCTGGTAATTGCGCATACGGCTTTGCCCTTCTGCCATACACCGATGAAGGGTTTTCAAGGCAGGAGCAGTGAGTCCGTAAATACCTCCGGAGATATACTTGCAAGTCGCAGAAGCATCTAAGAAAGCAGTAATGTCTAACGACTCATTTGTTGCAACATACAAAGGTTTTTCATCGTCCACAAAGTCGGTCACACCCATCACGCCATCGGCATCCGATTGCGCAAAGTAATCCAAATACGCACGGAAGTCGCTTTCGCGAAATATCGTATCGACAGTGGTAAGGCAGAAAGGTTCATCCGCAAGACGCGAAGACAATGCGAAGAAGGAGTGCATCGAACTGGGCGTTGTTTGCACCACCAAATGAATACGTTCACCTCCGGGTTGCGCCATCAACTGTCGCACATGTTGTTCCACCTGTGGATATAAGTCGTTGACAATAACAACAATGCGCTCCGCTCCACACGCATTAAAGATGCGCACAAGGCGCGAAAGGAGCGGTTCGCCGTTCAAAGGGACAAGCGCCTTGGGCCATGCCACCCCTTCTTCCGAAAGGCGGCGCCCCTCGCCAGCTGCGATAATGGCAAATTGCTTAATTCTGCGCTGCATCTTCGGTGCGCTTTTCAGGACGTTGCACAAAGTTACGACGCTCGTCCTCACGGCGGTCTTGATACAACTTCGGAAGGGGATTTGCCGTCACTTCTGCATCAATTTCGCGGTTGCGGAAAATATCAATAGCCGCATAAAGCGCCTGACGGAACGAATTTTCAGAAGCAATGCCCTTACCCGCAATGTCGTAAGCCACACCATGGTCGGGCGAAGTGCGCACCACGTTCAAACCTGCCGTATAGTTGATACCATCGTCCATTGAGAGCGCCTTGAAGGGGGCAAGACCTTGGTCATGATACATGGCGAGGATGCCGTCAAACTTTGTGTAATGACCAGCACCGAAGAAACCATCAGCGCTGTAAGGACCAAAGACGGGGAGTCCTTCTTCCTGAAGTTTCTGAATCACAGGCACGATGATTTCCTTGTCTTCGCTACCAATAGTTCCCTCGTCACCATTATGAGGATTGAGTCCGAGGACAGCGACACGTGGCGCTGCGAGCAGATAGTCATGACGAAGCACGTTGTAAAGTTGACGCGCCTTCTGCTCTACACTTTCGGGAGTGATTGCAGCAGCAATATCCTTAATGGCAACGTGAGTAGTGACAAGGGCCACACGCATGTGCTCGTTCGTAAGAATCATCAACGATTCGCCACCAAAGTGAGATTGCAAATATTCGGTATGTCCAGGGAAATGGAACTTATCGCTCTGAATAGACGCCTTATTGATAGGTGCCGTTACGAGAACATCCACCTTGCCCGCCTTTAAGTCGGCAACAGCAGTCTCAAGCGCAACGAGCGCTGCCTCACCAGCATCAGCACTTGCGTGACCTAACGTAACGGCAATCTCACGGTCGAAACAATTCACCACATTCAGTTCACCCTCAACGGCATTCTTAGCATCATCAATGAGGTGGAAATTTGTGGTGCTCTCAATCGCCTTGCGGTGATAGGTGGCCAATTTTGCCGAACCGTAAACCACGGGAATGCAAAGGTCAAAAATGGTGGGTTCAGAGAACGTCTTAAAAATGAGTTCATAACCCACGCCGTTGGTGTCGCCGTGCGTGATGGCCACACGTATTTTCTTTCGCGAAGAAGGAACGTATTGCGTTTCCTCCGCTTCGTATGTTGTTTGTATATCCATTATATATTGTGTATTAGTAGTAGACAAGTTTTTAAAAGAGTACAGAGTACAGAGAACAGAGTACAACTACCGTCCGGAGTGTTATTAACCTTTCATCGTTCACCGTTAACCTTTCAACGTTAATCGTTAACCATTCACCGTTAAACGTTAACCTTTCACCGTTAAACGTTCCCCTCTTTCTCCTCCTGCTGTTTCTTTGTGCTCAAAAGTCCGCAAGCCGCAAAAATATCTTGACCGCGTGACGCACGAATCGTTGTTGTCAAGCCGTTGTTCGTAAGGTAATCTCTGAATTCCACCATCTTTTCTTCCGAAGCGCCCTTAAAGGGTGTGTCGGGAATGGTGTGGAAACGAATAAGATTCACACGGCAGTCCAAGTCTTTCAACAAATCCAGCAGGGCCTGGGCATGCTTGCGCGAATCATTAAGTCCGCCAAAGACGATATACTCAAAAGTCAAGCGGCGTTGCTTAGGTGCAGAAGGGTCACGGGGATATTTACGACAGAAGTCGTATCCCTTGAGAATTTCAACGACTGTCTCGATAGAAAGGGCCTTTTCGGCGGGCATGATTTCCGCACGGTCAGCAGGTATGGGGTGATGCAAACTCACGGCTAAACTACAGCGACTTTCATCTAAGAAGCGTACGAGTCCCTTTGCCAGTCCGACGGTAGAAACCGTGATGCGCTTCGGACTCCAGCCGTAACCCCACGAAGCGGTCAACACTTCGGTGGCACGAAGCACGTTGTCAAGATTATCAAAAGGTTCTCCCTGCCCCATGAACACGATGTTGGTCAGCGTGTCTCGCTCGGGTAACGAATAGATTTGGTTCAAGATGTCGGCAGCACTCAAAGATGCTGCATAACCTTGGCGTCCTGTCATACAGAATTTACATCCCATCTTACAACCTACCTGACAACTCACACAAAGCGTGGCGCGCTCGCCATCGGGAATGTAAACCGTTTCGATATAATCCCCCTGCGCTGTGCGATAAAGGTATTTCACCGTTCCATCTACGGAACGCTGAGCATCAACTGGTGCGGAGCAACCCACACAATAGTCCTGCGACAAACGCTCACGAGCAACCTTTGAAAGGTTTGTCATTTGCGCAATGTCGCTCACCTTTTTATCGTAAAGCCATCCTGCAATTTGTTTTCCTGTAAAAGCAGGAAGTCCAAGACTGAGGGCAACTTCCTTCAGTTCGTCTATCGTAAGGCCGAGAAGTGCTTGCATTATAGTTTGTATTAGAAACGAAAATAAGATTAGGAACCAGGGAATACTAAAGATGTCCTAATTCCTAATCTCATTAAGGGAGTTCCCATTTCTATATTGGGAAATAAAGCATTAGAACTCCCAAAACCTATTTGGAATTCTTATTACTTATTGTAAAGCAACCAAGCTCCGGGATAGTCACCAATCATCTGGTCGCGAAGTTGTGCTGCTGATTCCTTATCACTGAATGAAGCAGCAATTACACGGAACCAACCTGTCTGACCGTTGATTGTTTCGTTAGTCTTGATTACACGTGAAGAGTAACCCTTTGTCTGGAGCAACATCTTCAAACCTTCTGCGTTTGCTTGAGTCTGGAAACTACCTACTACAACACTAAATTCCTTAAGTTCTTCACCGCTTACAACAGTCACTCCACCCTGAATCTGACGTGTTCCGCTGAGATCAACAGTAGTAGTTGTTGTCTTCGCAGTTTCTGTCTTCGTTGTTTCTACGGGAGTCACTACGACAGTCTTTGTTTGATCTGCAGTAGTTTCCTGTGCCTTTGCATCTTCGTACATCTTACGATAAACATCTTCCTTAGACTTACAAGAAGTCATTGCTACAGCGCCGAGAGCGATTGCAAAAAGTGCTAATTTCTTCATCTTTATAGTTTTGTGAGGTTAATATTACAATTTACACAACGTATATTTCATACACATCGGCAGAAATTCAACGCAAATTTACAATCTCTCCGCCGAATAGCATCTATAATTAGTGTAAAAAATATACAGAGGAGGTTAAATATTTTCAGTGGGGTGATATTTACACATAAATTAAGAGTCCGTTGAATATGAACCCTGTACATTTGCACCGTGATCAAGCATCACATAGTACTAACCCCAACAAAAAAACTAAACTATGAAAGGACTCGGAATCATTGCTGCATTCATCGGCGGCGCAGTTGTCGGTGCAGCTACAGGAATCCTGTTTGCACCTGAAAAGGGCGAACAAACGCGTAAGAAGATTTGTCAGGCACTTCAGAGACGTGGTATCTACATGAAGGAGTGCGAGTTAAACAAACTCGTAGACGACCTTGCAGAAGGCACTGCTACTGACGGCAAATAACGTTACGCACATGGGTGTGTCAAAATGCAAATTTTGGTGCACCCACTTTTTATTCAGTTCATCATTATTTAACCTCCAATGACATGAATACAGACACACATGAAGTAGACCTGTTGCGTACACTTCACTCCAATATCAAAGAATGTATGAAGCAATATCTGGAGTATGCTCAATTAGAAAGTATCAACACGTTTGCCAAACTTTCCACAACTCTTATCTTATTCATTATCAGCGCGCACTTAGCCACTGCACTACTCATATTTCTTACATTTCAAACCGCATATTTACTTGCTTCGATCATCGGCAGTCTCTTGCTTGCCATCGTAGGAGTTATAGGCATATACATACTGCTGGGCATTCTTCTCTACTCTAACCGCCACAGATGGATTCACCGCCCGATCCTACGCATCCTGCTTCGCGCATGCAACCATTTTAAGGAAGCCGACACTGCGACACCTGCGTTAGAAGTTTTCAAACGGAAAGAAGAACTTAAAATCAAACTGACTCAAACCCAGGAAGCGGTATCATCGACAATGCACAAACTTGTTGCGCCACAACCACCAACTTCTTTCATGGACAAATTGCTACGTTTATTGGAATGCGGAAATGGATTTGTAAAAGGAATAAAACAAGGTTATAACTTTGTTTGTCGCAGATAGTTACATGCTAATTTATATCTTACGGCAATCATTATTACAACGGAAGGGAGGTTGTCACACAACATATTTCATCTAAATCTTTGTCATGTAAAAAAAAAGTCATATTTTTGCACCCGCTATCACGAGATGGTAGCATTTAATTCAAACCTATAAAACTATTTATTACAATGGCAACTAAGATTAGATTGCAGCGTCACGGCCGTAAGGGCTATGCTTTCTACAGCATCGTGATCGCAGACGTAAGAGCTCCACGCGATGGTAAGTTTACTGAAAAGATTGGTACTTACAACCCCAACACCAATCCTGCAACAGTAGATTTGAATTTTGAACGTGCCCTTCATTGGGTAGAATGTGGTGCACAGCCCACAGACACAGTTCGTAACATCCTTTCTGACGAAGGCGTTCTCCTCATGAAGCACCTCAAGGGTGGTGTTCGTAAGGGTGCATTCGACGAAGCTGCTGCTCAGGCTAAGTTTGAAGCTTGGAAGCAGGAAAAGGCTGCTAAGGCTGCTAAGGCTGCAGATAAGACTGCTGCTGAAAAGAAGGCTGCTGCTGCTGCTCGCCTCGAAGCTGAAAAGGAAGTAAACAAGAAGATCGCAGAAAAGGTAGCTGAAAAGAAGGCTGCTGCCGCTGCTGCAAAGGCTGAAGCAGAAGCTGCTACAGAAGAAGCTCCCGCTGAAGAAGTTGCAGAATAATCTTGCGCTTCAACTTAAAGAACAATGTGCCCATTGGTTCAAACCTTTGGGCACATATTTCTTATTTTGAAGTATGTGCAAACGGTAAAAAAAAATGCAACCAACTACCTGCTCAGATATTTCTGACAACGCTATTGGATGACAACAACCAATTTATAAATAAACATTTATGAAAAAATTATTTTTACTCTTTTCTTTGTGCTTTATCGGCAGCATGGCTGGTGTAGCGCAGAACTACATTCGCATCATCAATGGCGATACAGAGAGAGTTGTCAATTTGGAAACAATTGACAGTCTTACGATTCGCCCTGCGAATTACTACATCACAGACACCCCCACACCTGGTCCTTCTAATCCTGGTGCAGACGGTGAATTTATCAACTGTGTAGCATCAAACTCTGGTTTGGTAGTGATGGCAAACCGCCACTTCGTTAAGGCATCTGGCGATGCAGAAGTTAAGTTTGCAGTGCGCGACCAGAATGGTGCTGATGTAACTAGTGCCGCTACATTCTACTTGGTAGAAGGTGAAAACAACACTCAGCTCTCGGGCAATACATTCGTATGCCAGAACGCTGGCACTTACGAATTCATTGTGACTTACAACACAATGAACACTAAGGATGCTCCTCTTACAGTGGTTGCTGTAAGCAACATCCCCGAAGTCGAAGCTGATGCTAATCCCTCTTCTACAGACTTCCTTCGTAACGCACTTATCGTACAGGGTACGGGTGTAACTTGTCAGTACTGTCCTAATGCGCTTGAAGCTCTTGAAGGTTTCTTTGAAAACAATGCTTATGCAGATCAGACTTACCTCATGGCTCTTCACACATTTACTTCAGGTGACCCCCTCTACAGTGAAGCTGCTTCAAAACTTAGCATGCGTGCAGGTATCACAAACTACCCCACTTTGAAGATCAACTTTGACAACAACATGTATAAGAGTGGTGTTAGCAGTACTGAATTCTCTAGCTTCTTGAACACGAACATTCCTACAATTTGTAGCAAGACTGCAGAAACAGCGATTGCCGTATCAACATCTTACGACGAAGCAACTGGCGCTATCAGCGTTGCTGCAAAGGTAAAGTGTGACAACCCCAACAATTATAAGGTATCAGTTGTGCTTGTTCAGGACAATGTATACTTCCCCCAGACAGGTACTTCAAACACTGACTTCTTCGTTCACAACGCTGGTGTGAGAGACGTTGCTCCCGCAACAGGTGCTGGTTTTGCTCTTAACAACGGTGCTAACACTGTAGCTGGTGAAGTTTATGACTTCTGCTGCGAGTTTAACAAGGACGCTCTCTACGCAAAGGGTACTGGCGCATATGCACTTGACGTGCTCCGCGACGCTCGTGTTCTCGTTTATGTTCAAACTAATGGTCAGTTAGTTGAAAACGTAGTTAGCTGTGGCATGAACCAGAAGGTTGGCTTTACTTACAAGAAGTAATCATTCACACATATAAAATTGACATCAATGAAAAAATATATCATCCTCGCAACACTTGCATTGATCGCTGTGTTGCAACTCCCTGCTCAGGTATTGGTAAAGGCTGATGGCGACACTGTTCGTTTTGAATCTTCCAATCCTTTGAGAAAGATTACTTCACAGTATTCTGGATCAAGCATCACATTCACTTTCGAAAACGGTAGCAAGTCTGTATTCAACATTTCAGAATTGGACAAGATTGAATTTGCTAAGGATGCAACTACTGCAATTGAAGACATCAAGGCTGGCAAGGAAACTATCGTGTTCGACGAAGCTGCTAACAAGGTATATGTTGCTAACGTTAAGCAGTTTACTTCTTTCGAACTTTTCAATGCTGAAGGTAAGCAACTTCGCTCTGTTAAGGGCAATGTAATCTCTTTAGCAGGTCTTCCCGCTGGTTTGTATATCGTGAGCTATAACGGAGTGTTGAATGCTAAAATTTTGAAGAAATGAAAAAGATAATTACTTACATCTTAACTACAATCTTCGTTGCTGGACTTGGCATCACCAACCTCTCTGCGCAGAACGAAGAAACAATTCACATCTTCCACTCTAACCTCGACTACGAAGCAATCACAATCACTGAGGATACTCGTATCGAATTTGTGGAACAAAAGATGGACAAGATTCTCAACATCATTGAGACAACTCCCTTCTCTATCAAGATGCACGTGAACGTGCCCGACACAACAAACTGGATTTTAGCTTTGGCTGATCGTGGCGACTACGAATCTCTTAAAATGCAGTTTGGTTATGCCGACCCCGACTTCATGAGTGGTATGGGGTGCGTACACTATCAGGGTCCTCAGACAATAACGCTTAAGGACGGAGATTTCTGGTATAAAGAAACGGGTACAAACTGGGAAACTGGTGAAATCGAAGAATATGAATACACTTACACCATCAAGCCCGGTACTGCATACGTTTTGATGGTAAGTGCTGCAAACTATGAATTGGTTCCCATGACATGGCCCGAAGTATGGCGCTGGTTGCCCGACTACAGCTATAGCGGTGGCGGCGGTGGCGGCTGGGACATCTTGAGCGAAATCAACACGGGCATGAACCTTGGCGACTACACAGAAGTCAGCACTGATGCAGGTGTAACATTCAACCGTGAATTTGCCAAGCAGTATCTCTGGACCAACCCCGCAGCTACTCCTACAGATACTGTAGAAGTAGAACTCACCAAGATGACTGAACGCACTGCATATTTTGAATTCTATCCTCCCGAAGATTGCTTGAGCTACCACGTAATGCCCTTGACTGATGCTGACTATCAGATGATGTGTGACTTTATCGGTGAAGATGGTATTCAGGCTTATGCTTTGAATTACGGTGAACCCTTGGTGGGCGGTCAGGAGTACGTAGTACCCAACCTTGAAGTAGGTGGCCTCTACCACATGCTTGTTGTTGGTGTTTACGACGAAATTGGTGCTGTTCAAAGTTACTACCACGGTACATTCTCACCCAAACCTTCAAGAATTCCCGCTCCTGTAATGGAAGTAAGTGCCGTTTCTGAAAAGAACACTCATGAAATGGTTTACTTCAACATCAAGTGTACTTCTAAGGATGCTGTAGCAGTAAGATACATTGCAAACTACGTGAAAGACTGGGTACCCCAACTCAACTCTGGTTTCTCTTACGAAGATATGATCGACAGTTATGGTCAGTATCTCACATCAGAAGAACTTAAGAAGGTAAACTCTGACGAAGGTTACGAAATCAGCTATACTTCAGCAGCAGATGCTGACACTCGTCTTGCGGTAATCGGTTTCAATGTTGATGAAAAGGCTGGTAAGGCAGCATGGGCTGACTCTCGCTCACTCTCAATCCCCGCTAAGGACAAGGTCAACTCAACACTCTACAAAGACCTTGAAGGTGAATGGGTATTGAACTACTACGACATCTACAACTATTACGAAAAGAACACTTGGCGTAAGTTTGACGTTGTCATCACTACTAACCCTGACTTCGGTCCTGCAACATACGAGGAATGGGTTGGCGACTCTACATACAACGTTGTATTGGATGCACTCGGAAATGACGAAGCTAAGCTTAAGGAGCTCTTTGAAGAATACAAGCAGGTTGCTGCACACCAGAAGAAGAAGTATGAAGAACAGAACCAGATTCTTGCATACAACTTCCCCTGTGGTACATACGTTTACGCAGCAAAACAGAACAAGTTCACTCCTTGGGATCTCTTCACAAGCATTTACTACTCTGCTTACGACAACTATCAGCTCTTCTCTGACTTCGGTCCTAAGGTAATGTTTGAAGTTGTTGGTAAGAAGAAGATGGTAATGAAGTGTGACCTCAACAACTTGCCTCCTCTTGCAAACTTCGATGCTCAGTACTTCATGGCAGGTATCGGCAACGATGGTTACTTGATGACTTGTGAGTTCCCCGTTACAATTTCTGAAAACAAGGACTCTATCATTGTCCATCCTTACGAAATTGTTGATGATAATGGTAAGGTAAGAAAGTACTATCCTGGTACAATGATCGCTTACAGTGCTTCATACATGTCTTTGCAGAACAAGACTGATACTGTATTGGTTTACACTCGTGCTACTGCAAAGAATACTGCAAAGAAAACAGCTGCTACAAGGAAGGTTGAAATGGATGTGAAGTCGCTTTACAATGAAGAAATCATTCTTCCCGTTCAGGGCAGTCACACTACATTTGCTAAGCGCAACGCTAAGTTGGGCACTGCTCCTAAGGTTGTAACTACTGAAAACAAGTTGTTTGACTTCAAGGCTAACCAAGCAAAGGCTAAGAAGTAATTCTCAACTGTTATAGGTTAAAATATGAAAGAGGGTGTGTCGAAATGCAAAATTTCGGCACACCCTCTTGAGTTGTGCAAGAGTAAGTAAAATGCAAGGCGCTGAAATTGAAGATGATGAGAGTGTACTGAAGTACATGACCAAATCCGAAATAGAGGAGCAACGTAGCAGTTTGCTCATTATGCCACAACGCCTATTAAGTTGTGTAAGGGTGAATATAATTGCACGACCTTCGGATATTCGTATGTGGAGTGCGACTACTATCTGACACCAATAAATAAAAAATACCAGTACTGGTACTTTTTCTACCAAGGGGTGGTATTTTTTCTACCAGTAGTGGTACTAAAAATACCAACCCTTGGTACAAAAACTTTATTCCATTGTACGAGGGGCTGATAAATACCTATAACTCTCATAATATTAAGCGATTCGAACCACATAAGTCCCCCAAATTAGCATATTTTCGCTGAACCAATGGTTGTCCCACCCTTCCCTACAATTTAAATTCTGTTTTGGGCGTAAAATAATGCAGGACCATGAGGAACGAATATGGCGACAACAAGTGTTAACCAATTTGCATTTAGATGAAGAACATTGTAACCTTTTACAACGAAAGTGGAGATACCCCCGTACAGCAGGGATATCTCCACTTTTGCGTTAAGAATATTCTTTATAATTGGGTTAAAAAATAAGTATTATCGTTTTTATAAGGTTACTTATCTGCGCGACAAGGTTACTTATTATATTTTCGAGAATACATATTTTCGCCATTTCAAGTATGCAGCATGTTAATATGTGTAAAGTTTAAACCGATCAATGAGGCAAAATGAAAGGCACTAAGGTACGTCATCAGTCCTCCTCATTTATCACACCACACCCTGTTGCATCATGGCACGCGCAACCTTCATAAACCCAGCAATGTTCGCACCCTTGACGAAGTTAAGATACTCGTCTGTCGTTCCGTAACGCACACACTGGTCATGAATGTCCTTCATGATTTGATGCAGACGGAGGTCTACTTCTTCATTCGACCAACTGAGGTGCATCGCATTCTGAGACATTTCGAGTCCTGAAGTTGCTACGCCACCAGCATTCACCGCCTTACCAGGAGCAAAGGGTGTCTTCGTATGTACAAAATAGTCTACCGCTTCGGCTGTACATCCCATGTTGCTGACTTCCGCTACAATCTTCACGCCGTTGGCAACAAGCAGTTTAGCATCTTCTTCATTGAGTTCGTTCTGCGTAGCACAAGGAAGCGCGATATCAACAGGTTGTTCCCACGGTTTCTTACCGGGATAGAACGTTGCTTCGGGGAATTCTTCAGCATAGGGCGCCACTATATCATTACCAGACAAGCGGAGTTCGAGCATATAATCAATCTTTTCGCCACTCACGCCCGTGGGGTCATAAACGTAACCATCAGGACCAGAGAGTGTAACCACCTTTGCGCCCAATTCCGTAGCCTTCTTTGCTGCGCCCCAAGCGACGTTACCAAAACCTGAAATTGCCACGGTCTTGCCCTTGATATCCATATTGTAGTCGGCACACATTTGCTCTACGAAGTAAAGCGCTCCGAATCCTGTTGCCTCTGGGCGAAGGTTGGAACCGCCAAACTCCATGCCCTTACCGGTGAAGGTGCCTGTGTGTTCGCGCGCCAACTTCTTGTACATGCCGTAAAGGTAACCCACTTCACGACCGCCCACACCGATATCACCAGCGGGAACGTCCTGATCGGGACCTACATTACGCCATAATTCCAACATGAACGACTGGCAGAAGCGCATAATTTCCGCATCGCTCTTTCCGCGAGGCGCAAAGTCAGAACCGCCCTTTGCTCCGCCCATGGGGAGTGTGGTCAAGGCGTTCTTAAAGGTCTGTTCAAAACCCAAGAACTTCAGAATGCTGAGGTTAACTGAGGGGTGGAAACGAATACCGCCCTTGTAGGGACCAATGGCATTATTAAACTGCACACGGTAACCGATGTTGACATGAATTTCGCCCTTATCATCCGTCCAAGGTACTCGGAAGGTAAGGATTCGGTCGGGCTCTACAAGACGTTCGATGATTTTAGCACGCTCAAATTCGGGGTGCTGGTTATACACATCTTCAATAGAAAGAAGAACTTCGCGAACCGCCTGCAAAAATTCGGGTTCACCAGGATGCTTCGCAGCCAATTGCTGCATAATAACGTCCGTCTTCATGGTAAAAGTAGGTAGGTTAGTAAAGGTGCATCGCCAAGCGATATGCACAATGGTATAGATTGGGTTGTTATAAAATGATACGCTGTATCACTCTGCAAATGTAAAGAAAAAAAGGGACACGAGGTCCCTTTTTCCTTCAAATATTTTATCTGTTGATTATGAATCAATCTCTTCATCCTCTATTTTCTCTACTAACTGGGAGGGCAATGCTGTTGTGGCCACGGCAGCGATACCTTCGAGTTGCACCACTACGCGACGCTCATGCTTGCGAGTTGTGCTCAAATAAATGCCTTCAACTCCGGCAAATGGTCCTGCCACCACACGCACACGCTGACCTACTTTCCAGTCTATCTTTTGCGCATCAAGGAACTGCACACGTTCCTGCTGGATGCCGGCAATGGCTATAAAATTCAGCATTTGTTCGCGGGGCACGATGACGGGGGTGCGCCCCACCTTGTTCATCCCTTCGTAAACATCGCGAAGCATGAAATTAAAGTCTAACTTAAAGGGATGTTCCGCCTTTAACTGGAGCAAGCGCTTTTGGGTCGTATGCACGAACACATAGTTGTTGAGCGCTATTTTTTCCACATAGCAAAAACGCCCCTGCTTGTCGCGTTTGCGAATCCTTCGCATCGGAACGAATGCCTCAACCTGCCCCAACTCGCGCAATAGTTCTTTGAATTTGAGTTCTGTGCGATAAGCAACCAACAACACGTACCAGTGATGTTGTTCACCGGTAGTTTTTCCGCCTGAAGACGGTATTTTTGCGGGTTGCTGTAGGGACATATTGCGTCTGCTTTAGGTTTCAAGCCAACAACTTTTGGCACGAATGGCGACAAAGGTAAACAAAATTAACCACCCTGCCAAACATCTGGCAGGAAAGAGTTAAGAGTAACGAGTGGTGCTTGACTACTTTTTCAACTCCATTGAGAAGGTGGTGCCCTTCACGCTACTTTCCTTTACATAGATCCGTCCGCCATGATACTCCTCGATAATGCGTTTCGCAAGGGAAAGTCCTAATCCCCATCCGCGCTTCTTGGTGGTGTAACCCGGGCGGAACACGGCTTTAAACTTATCCTTAGGAATGCCTTTACCTGTATCAGACACTTCGATATGAATGGCGTCGCTCACACGATACATATAGATATTGATCATTCCTTCTCCCTGCATGGCATCAATCGCATTCTTACACAAATTTTCAATCACCCATTCAAACAGAGGTGCACAGATGCGTGCCGTCACCACCTGGTCGGGATAACTGCAGGAAAGGCGCACCTTGTTGGAAGCGCGCGGACCGATATAATCCACCACTCTACCAATAACAGCACAGAGGTCTTCCTCACGCAATTCAGGCGTGCTGCCGATTTTGGAGAATCGCTCTGCAATAACCTGAAGGCGCATAACGTCCTTCTTGAGTTCATCAAGCATAGCATCATCGGGATAAGTGTCACGAAGCACTTCACTCCAGGCCATTAACGAGGAGATAGGCGTGCCTAATTGATGCGCCGTTTCGCGCGAAAGACCTACCCACACTTTATTTTGCTCTGCACGTTTCGATGCCAATAACGCAAAGATGGCCACTACGACAAACAGACTTATCACTCCAAGTTGGATGTACGGATAATGCGTTAATCGTGTGAGCATTACGGACTCATCGTAGCACACCCGTATCACCATGGGAACAACCAAATCGGGAGAACCGACCTCTACTGGAATTACGTTCTCATTTCTCACCATCTTCTGCGACAGGCGTTGCAAATAGGCAATACTATCCGCCGAAGTCGAAGCATCAATCTCAATATTGCGATATTCTATCACGTTGTCGCCCTCATCCAGCACGATGACGGGAATATAGTTGTTGCCGTTGAGCACCTTTAGCACAAGGTTGAGGTCGGTAGTTGCATCGGCATGACTCAAGGTGCGCATGGCTTCTGCCCACACCTCCATGTTGTTACGCTCTTGACGGGACAAGTCGCGCACCAGGGCGTGAGACACAACCAGACTTGCTATCGCTATAGCAATGGCGACAAAGACGAGGACTATTTTAAGTTGCTTAATACGATCAGACATATATAAAGGAAGAGAGAGAACCTGCTGACGGGAGTTGTTTGCTTCTCCCGAAAGACTTGTCCGCTTATTATTTTCAGCAAAAATAAAAAAACTATGGGGAAAAAGGCGTACATTTGTAGATGATTTTTTCGGAGCTGACCGAATCACAAAGCGGTCTGCTACCGAATCACATTTTTTCTCATCTCCAACCCACTTATGAAAATCACTTCCGCAGAATTTCTTATCAGTAATAGTCGCGCAGATATGTGCCCCCAAACGTCACTCCCTGAATATGCCTTCATTGGGCGTAGTAACGTGGGGAAAAGTAGTCTTATTAACATGCTTACGGGGCGCAAAGGACTGGCGATGACTTCTTCCACACCTGGTAAAACGATGCTTATCAACCACTTCATCGTCAACAAAGAATGGCATTTAGTGGACCTCCCAGGTTACGGGTATGCAAAACGTGGGAAAAAGGCAACTGAAAAGTTGCAAAACATTATTGAGCACTACGTTCTGGAGCGAGAACAACTCACCTGCCTTTTCGTGTTAATCGATTCACGTTTAACACCGCAAAAGATTGACCTTGAGTTTATTGAATGGTTGGGCGAAAACGGCATACCCTTTGGCATCATCTTCACGAAAGCGGATAAAAACAAAGCGGGGGAACTGAAGAAAAACGTAACCCTTTTCCTCAACACACTGAAAGAGCAGTGGGAGGAGTTGCCCCCACACTTCATCACCAGTTCCGAAAAGCGATTAGGACGCGAAGAGTTTCTCAACTACATTGAGCAACTTAATGAGATGACTACCCAACAATAGCAACCCTTCTGCACAATGCACCAACAATACCCCTCACGCTTGCTCGAACAAGCGGTATCCGAAATATCAAAACTTCCCGGCATAGGGCGCAAAACGGCGTTGCGCCTCGTGTTGCACTTACTGCGTAAGGAGGCGAAGGACGTGCATGCCTTGAGTAAGAGTCTTACCGAACTGGCGGACGGTGTAAAATACTGCCACACGTGTCACAACATTTCCGACACGGAGGAATGTGAGATCTGCGCCAATCCCCTACGCGACCGCTCCACCATTTGTGTGGTTGAAAACATTCAAAACGTCATGGCTATCGAAAATACGGGGCAGTATCGCGGGTTGTACCACGTGTTGGGGGGCGTAATTTCTCCGATGGACGGAATCGGACCGCAGAATCTGGAACTTCAATCACTCATCGAACGCGTTGAAGCGGGCGGCATCGAAGAAATCATCTTTGCACTCAACCCCACTATGGAGGGCGACACGACAAACTTCTACATCCAGCGCAAACTGGCAGGTAGTGGAGTGCGTCTATCTGTCCTGGCGCGCGGCGTCAGCGTTGGCGATGACCTTGAGTATACCGACGAAGTGACCCTCGGACGCTCTATCATCAATCGAACATTGCTCAATTAAAAACTGTGGGACGAATTGTAGAGAACTCTGTTCGAATAATTTATAGTGCCCACTTATTGAACTTCATCATCAACATGCGAAAACTTTACCTCTCTCTCTGCATTGCGTTTGGCATACTCCTCATGCTCTTTGAAATGCACATACTCCCCGTGGCGTTTATCCCCTCGAGTCCTGAAGTAAATTATGCACTCAATCTGATATCACTCATCGTTACCCTCGGAGGTGTATTTATTGCGCTACGCCTCTTCAAGAAAGAGAAAGCAGAAATTTCACAACTCCAGGGAGACCTTGAGGCACTACATCAAAGTTACCTTAAATGGAACGGGCGCAGAATTGGCATCATCTTTAGCGCCGTGTTTACCAATACGATTATCTATTATGGAGGTTCGTACAACGAATCGGCCATGTATAGTCTCATCATCACCCTTATAGGAGCACTTTTCTGTTGGCCGGATAAGGAGAAGTAGCGACTACTAGTTATTTCAGCAAAGTTACGTCTTCCTGCTAACCTATTATACGCACTCACACCAATAAAACGTCTACATCACGTGCTACTATCAGTCATCATCGTCAACTACAACGTAAAGTATTACATAGAGCAATGCCTCAATAGTGTTTTTGCCTCCATATCAACCGCTGGTATAGAGGCCGAAGTTTTTGTGGTTGACAATGCCTCGTCGGACAATTCTGTAAACTACTTGCAGGCACAATTTCCACAAGAAAAATATCCCACGCTTCATGTCATCGCCAATGCCCGAAACGTAGGTTTTTCGCGCGCTAACAATCAGGCAATACGTTTAGCACAGGGGGATTACATCCTTTTTCTCAACCCCGACACGCTTGTTACAGAAGTAACCCTCAAAGAGTGTCTTGATTTTGCTCAGCAACAAACCAACTTTGGAGCGCTGGGGGTGAAAATGCTGTCTGAAAGTGGAGTATTTGCCAAAGAATCGCGACGCGGACTCCCCACCCCGTGGGTTTCGTTCTGCAAAATGACGGGATTAACCGCATTGTTTCCGAAGTCGCCCAAGTTTGCACACTACTACATGAGTTACCTGAACAAGGAGCAGACCGCTGAAATTGAAATCATCTCTGGAGCATTCATGATGGCAAGTCACAAAGCGTTACAACAGTGCGGAAACTTTGATGAAGACTTCTTCATGTACGGCGAAGACATTGACCTCTCCTACCGCATCATAAAAGGTGGTTTTAAAAATTATTACCTCCCCACCCCCATCCTCCACTACAAAGGAGAAAGCACACAGAAGAACTCCTACCGCTATGTACACGTCTTCTACGAAGCCATGCTTATCTTCTTCCGCAAGCACTACGGAAACTTTAGTGTATTCATCACCTTCCCCATCAAATGCGCCATTATCATCCGAGCCCTTGTAGCACTCGTGCAACAACAAATCTCCAATATTTTCCCACAACGAGAGATTGAAATAAATTTTGGGTTCATAGGGTCGAAAGCGTGTTTTGAGCAACTTAAACCTCTTTGCGAAAAATGGTTGTTGAATGTTGAACACATTACCGAGCACCACCTCACTGACTTGGAGTCACAGTCTATCCCCACGAAGGTAAAGTATCTCATCTTCGACCAAGACGAATATACGGTCAAAGAAGTATTCAACCTACTTGAACACTCTAATCATAAACGCTTCCTATCCCTGTTCTCCCCAAAAACAGGAAAAATCATTACGGGTGGGGAGGTGTTTAACTAACAGTTATCTCATCATGCCTATTTATCTACGCGCCCTTGAACCAGAGGATCTGGAACTGCTTTATACCATAGAAAACGATTCTGCACTTTGGGCGGTAAATACAAATCCCGAACCCTATTCACGCTTTTCGCTCAGAAAATACATTGCCGAACAGCCCAACGACATTTTCCAAACAGGAACTCAGCGACTCATCATTTGCAAGAAAAGCGACGATACGGCAATCGGCATTGTAGATCTTTTTGATTTCTCTCCCCTACACAATCGAGCAGAAGTGGCCATCGCGCTACTCGCTAACGAACAGGATAAAGGACTCGGCACTGCTGCTTTAAAGATATTAGCAGAGCATGCACGAAAAAAATTACACATCCGCATGCTTTACGCTTACATTTCCGACAGGAACAACCCTAAAAGCAAAAAATGCTTTTTATCAGCAGGTTACCAGCAAAAAGCCATCCTTCCTGCATGGCATTACAACGGAGAGGAATATGAGGACGTAAGTTTTTTTCAAATTTTTCTATAAAAAAAGTCGCACAACCCTTGTCGATTCAGAAAATAGTTGTACCTTTGCACTCGCAAACAAGGAACAACGGTTCAGAACATTCTGGTGCGGTAGTTCAGCCTGGTTAGAATACATGCCTGTCACGCATGGGGTCGCGGGTTCGAGTCCCGTCCGCACCGCCAGAATTAAGTTCCGAATTTGCACAAGGTGCGGTAGTTCAGCCTGGTTAGAATACATGCCTGTCACGCATGGGGTCGCGGGTTCGAGTCCCGTCCGCACCGCAAATTAAAATCCTAAGCATCGCTTAGGATTTTTTTATTTATCATCCACCCTAGAAACTCGAGATTGCTGTAGAAACTCTATATCCTCTAGAATTCCCCACTCTAAAACAAGAAATTCGCCCTCGCAAGCAAAAAAGTTACTTATTTCTTTTGCCCATTCGATAAATTAGCGTACCTTTGCACTCGCATTTCAGCAAGAAGCACATGCTCTTCTGAATCTTTTACGCGGAAATAGCTCAGTTGGTAGAGCACAACCTTGCCAAGGTTGGGGTCGCGAGTTCGAGTCTCGTTTTCCGCTCAAGTTTTTCCTAGCCCAGGTGGCGGAATGGTAGACGCGCTCGTTTCAGGTGCGAGTGTTTCACGACGTGCAGGTTCGAGTCCTGTTCTGGGCACGAACTACGAGGGAAAGACAAAGCAAAACATAACTGGAGAGGTGGCGGAATTGGTAGACGCGCTACTTTGAGGGGGTAGTGACCGTTGGGTCGTGTGAGTTCGAGTCTCATTCTCTTCACGAAAGATATGCAATTTGCGGAATTCTAGTGCAAGTGAGAGCAGAAGCAAGTAACACTTGATTA